>CAZWJS010000001.1:0-52722 GCA_964634895.1 uncultured archaeon
TATTATAAATTCTTTTACCACGAAATTGGTGCAGGCGCCGGGATTTGAACCCAGGTTGAGGGGTTGGAAACCCCTAGTCATACCAGACTAGACCACGCCTGCTTAAACTTGTATTTTAAATTGAGATCCAGGTCCACAGCCTTCAGGAACTTTTACGTTTACTAGTTGACCGCTTGGGGCTTTTATTTGTATTTGCTGTCCGGCCATAACGCCATCAGGTACTGTTACTGTTAGGATAGATGGAGCAGCCGGTGGAGGGACTGGAGCAGGTTGAGGTGGGGCAGCAGGTTGAGGTGGTGGTGTAGTTTGCGGAACAGCAGCCATACTTGGTGGAGCTTCAGGTTGTGGAGGTGCAGCAGCAGGAGGCGGAACTGGAGCAGGTTGAGGAGGTGCAGCAGCAGGTTGTGGAGGTGCAGCAGTAGGAGGCGGAACTGGAGCAGGTTGTGGAGGTGCCATTTGTTGCTGTGGTACTGCAGCCCCCGCTCCTTCCATTCCAGCCCATTCATCACTAAAGTCATCCACAGAATCGTTAGATGCTCCGAATGCCCCCTTTGCACGTTGATTAAGGAGAAAAGCAGCAGAACTTCCTAAACCAATAATTAATACAATTGAAACAATCCAAATAGGATCTACTGGAAAATCACTTTCCTCTCCTAATTCTTCAGTTTCAGGGCCAGTAGCCCCTGCACCTGTAGCAACATTAAAAGTTATTGATACTTCTTTTACGATATCAGGATCGCCTCCAGAAGTAACAGATATTTTCACAACGGCTTGATCACCTGCCGAATCAATAGGTGCCAAGATAGAAACTAAAATTCCTTTTTCTTCACCTGAAGAAAGGCTAAGTCCCCCGCTTGGCATATCGAAAACCCAATCTGACCCTCCCAATGTGGGACTGGCATCTATGTTAACAACATCATCCACACTTGCTAAATTTTGGACGTAAACATATTTAGAAATCCAAAAAATTTGTCCAGGTTCTAGTAATATTACATCACCTTCTGGAGTACTAAGAGCAAGATCATATTCACCTTGCACAGATATTTCAAAGTCTAATTCAACAGGATCACCTGCCCCAGAAGAATCACTAGCTATAGCCTTTACAATTACAGTAATAACTTCTCCAGCTTGAGCGTCTGAGGAAATAGTAATCTTAACATGTGCAGCAGAAAACTCTTCAAAACTATCTAGTGCCCCACCTCCTGCCTCAAATGCCCATCCTTGCGGTCTATTGCCAATTTGGCCTTTGTACCAGTCTTTCCATTCAATAACGTAGTTTATAGAATCGGACCACTTATTTAGCAAATTGAAATTAATGGTCAAAATTTCCCCAGGTTCTCCTTTAATCTGGTTTCCAATTACATTTCCGAGTTCTAGTTCTAGCCCATACTTCATTCTAACATATGTTGTTAAAACTAAATCATCTTTAGTATCACCTCCCGAATTCTGTGATTTTGCAGTTACAATCACTTCTTTATTCACACCATATGCCGTATCAGAAGGGGCTGTAACTGTTAGCACTACAGTCGACCAAGAAAAAGCATTTATATTCAAATTAATAGTATCATCTTTATCGTCACCTAATTCAGCCTCCCACCCATTAGTCATGGTTGATAAAGAAATTATGAGAGTATCGTCTTTGTTTCCTAGATTCTCAATAAGAAGTGAATAGGTTGTACTTTCTCCAATGCCTACAGATCCATTTATGTTTCCTCCTACGACTTCTGGGTCAATTTTCACAGAAACACCGGTCTTTTCATTTACATGTATTTGAATAGTTTCATATTGTATATGATCTTCATTAGCATCTTCATTGTCCTTACATTTTAGCTTAATTTCCCAAGTACCATATTTAGCATTATTTTCAGCTTCTACTGAAACATTTATTCCACTTCTTATAGATTCTCCAGAAACATCAATTCCATCTAGTGAAATTGATTTAGAAGATTGACTAGCTTGTCCATCATGGCTCCACCAAGCTTTCAACCCATTACTTTCGTACTCAGCCTTGTTAGTAATATCAAGCCTAAAGTCCTTAGGTTCAGATAGAAGGTTCTCAATTTTAATACTTATATTAACTACATTTCCTATATCTACATTTTCTTCTCCGTTAGTCGGATTGTCGAAATCAAATTCAAATTCATGTTCATCAGCACTTGTATCTCCTAATAAAAGGCTACTACAAACTAGCAAGATGAGTGTGAAATAGTATCTATCGAAGCTCATGTGGAGTGAGGTTCTAGCAAGCGCATCATATAAATTTTGCGTTACATAATGTCTTTAAGTGTCATACAAATAACTTTTTTGTGGAAATAACAGATAACCACTTTCATTTGGACCCTTTTGGAAAGAAAGAATTAGCAGTTAAAGATTTTCTTAGGGCAGGTGGCACACGTTTGGTTTTGGTGCATAAGCCCTATTCACCTTGGAAAAAATTTGAGGATTTTAAAGCACAAGTAAATATCACTCTTAAGTTATCTAAAAAGGCTCGAGATGTTGGGGCCAAGGTTGCAGTTGTAGCCTCTCCACATCCAATCCAATTAGTCAAGCTTCTTGATTCTTACGATGTGGAGAAATCCTCAGAAATATATCTTAAAGCAGTAGATTTTTGTACAGATTTAGTCAGTGAGAATGAAATAGTAGGTTTAGGTGAATTGGGCAGACCTCACTTTGATGTTAAAGAATCAATTTGGGATTTTTCTAATACTATTTTATTAGAATCATTGTCCAGAGCCAGAGAAGTAGATGCAGCAGTAGTTTTGCATACTGAAACAGGTACATCGGAAGTGATGGCTGATTTGGCCCAAATTGCAGAAAAAGCTAATTTTCCAAAATCAAGGTTAGTTAAGCATTACGGAGGTCCCGAAGCAATTGATAATCCCTATGGTTTAACAGTATCTTTGATTTCTTCATCAAGTAATATCGCTCATGCCTCAAAGTTGAAGACTAATTTTATGCTTGAAACCGATTATTTAGACGATCCTAGTAGGCCAGGGGCTGTAATGGGGCCAAAGACAGTTCCCCGCAAAACTTTCTATTCCCTTGAGAATGATATAATATCTAAAGAACAATTAATTGATATACATACAAATTTGCCAAATTTAGTTTATAAGACCTTCACTTAGACTTCAACTTTCTCATCACTTTTTAGTTCCCATTCTAAATTAAGTCTCCATTGTCTACACCAGGCCTCGATAACATGCCGTTCATGGTTTTCACCTACAAATTCAGTGATAATCACATCCTTGCCACGTTTAGACATCTTAAATGCACCAGTTGTTCTAGTTGAACTAAATATTACGTTACATGCACCTAGACCATATTGTTGTTTCACATCCTCACTTAAGTAATGCGCTAGTCGATCCGCTTGATTTAGAACAAAGCTTCCTTGGAAGAGATGCCCTTTTACCCTTTCCAAATCTTCTTTTATAATCCAATATAGGGTTTCACTTCCATCTTTCAGAAAGCCTTTAACTAGTACATTTTCTTTTTCTAGTCTTAATAGTATACTTCTCAATTCAGACATTGGTATTTCACCTTTGAGAAGCATTCCCAGACCTTCAGCAGAAACAATTCCGAAGGATAAAATCAATCTTTTTACTACTCTAAATCGGGCTTCTTTAGGTTCATATATTCGATTTACCGGCAAAGTTCGATAGTTGCCTTGAGCAGTTCTCACTAGATTCAATGACTGATACAGCCTAGCCAAAGATAATTTAAAGGAATCAGGATCCATCCCACTTCTTCTATACAGTTCTTCTCTGGGTAACCCTTTAGAATCAATTGCTAAAGCTAATAGCCTTCTATCATCAGGTTCAGGTGCTACATTTCTAGCATCACGATAGATTATCGCATCTCTTACAGTACAATATGTTGAATAACCTGGAATCATAACTCCTTGTACTAGTTCCATCTCGTTTCCATAGTCTCTAGGATGAAAGAAACGCCCTTGTATTCTTAGGGATAATTCATATTCAGATCTAATGCCCCCCATTTCTCTAAATGCCTCTGAAGCACTTTTGAATCGTCTTTCAGGATGAATCCGTTGCCTCCACAAGAGGTATCCAGAGATGTCTCTTTCTTGATATGATCTATTTATTACAGGTCCTTTAATTAACCAATTTCTTATTTTTTGATATCCATTTTTTTCGAATTTTTTAATAATGTCTATATCAAGTTCATCAACTTTGCTACCAGAAAAAGTTTTTATTCTAATAACATTGCTGTGAAAATTCTCTTGATATCTTGAATATTCATCCAATGCTGCAGTAAATTCATCAATACTTATTTTTGTTTCTAGCATAACCTCTCGAATATCTAATAAACCAGACATAGCCCATGCTTCCATATAGCCTGCGACCATACCTCCATAAATTATGGGATTTGTCCAAGCTTCACCGTAAGTTGAATACATTTCTCTTCTAATGTGTGTTAGTATTGGATCTCGCCAAGACACTACGCGTGTTCTTTGTTTTTCGTTCGTATTTTTTATTTTCTCTACCTCTTCTTTGAGGCAATATGTAAAAAGTCTAGTTGCGCCAACAACAACAATTTTAGCTACCTTATTTTCCTCTTGTAGTTGATTTAGAATGCTTCTTGTTATGTTTAGCGGCAATCCACATTCTCTTCTTAATTCCGCAAAAGTAAGCGGTCCAGCACTTTGTAATTGATCAAGCACTAATCTTTTTTCAGGATTCTCAGGTGATTCGTATTCATTTAAAATTCTATATCTGTTGTGAGTTGTCCATGGATTTCTATGCCTATTATATCTATGAATCATCAGTTTTTCTTCTAGACTTCTCAGTGCTCCGTCAATCAATTCCGTTCTTACTTCAAGTTCCTTTGCGATTTCACTTTTTGTTAACGGAGGGCTTCTTCTGAGCATGTCAACAATTAAATTTTGGATTTTTCCTTCAGGTCCTTTTCTAAATAGTGATTGATATATTCCAACTTTGTTTGCAGGCACATATCTTAACTTCCCTGCTAGAAATCGTCCTTGTAATATTGCATCTGAATCCCTCCATTCCCACCATTCATCTAAGTTTGCTTCTTTGAGTCGATGAAAAGCAGTTCTTGGTGAGGCTACATCACTATGTTGATCAAATAGTGTTTGAAGGCTAGAGAACTTACGAAACAATTTTTGATCAATATATTCTCTTAGAATCTTTTCAGGAACTACGTCTATGTTTCCTTGAGCTTGTGCTTCTAGATAGATTACATCTTCAGCTAAAAGGTATTGTGGTGTGTTTAATCCAAGAACAAAATTCCCTCCCTGTATAGTTCCTTGTTCCTCTAAATCATAAAGAGTCTGGTTTACAATATCTTCAGATATATTTAATTCCAATGCGATTTGATCACTTGTGCTTGGCCCTACAAAACCAATGTGCTTTTTTATTAGCCAATCAAGTGACTTTTCATATGATGCTGTGGCTTCAATATTACTCTTTCTGAAACCATTTGGCATTTTACAGATTAAATAGTTTTTTTCTAATTCTTCGCTAATCTTCTTTGATTTTATATCTTTAATATTTTTTATTTTGGTATAAGTTTTTTTAGCTTCTTTACTCAATTTTTTCTCAGCACTATAAATTCTTTTGTAATAGGGAACTAATTCAGGTATGACAAATAAGCGTTCTTTTTGTCCAGTCCAAACAGATTCTACCTCATTGGTTTCAATCATCTCATGGCACAAATCTTGCATTTCAGAATTTGGTAAATCCGACATTCTGTATATAGATTTTTCTTTATCATTCAGAAGATACATTCCTCCAATCTGGCGCAATGACTGTATCAGGCCTTCTTTAGTTCCAATAATTGGTTTTTTTTCATTAAAGTAACTAAATATCAATTCGTTTTCGAATCTAGGTTTATCGCCTCCATCCTCCTCTAAAACTCTGCCTAAAACCTGGGCATGTAATTCTCTTAGTAGTGCAGATCGATCTTCCATTAAAACAATATCACTTAAGCCAGATAGAATGAGACTGTGTGATAACGGGGAAGGTACAGGTTCATATCCTCTATAATTTACAGTTCTAATTCCTTCTTCAATTTCATCTAAAATGAGTTGAGCATTTTTTAAATCAAAGGCATCGTGTAGGACCTCACGATATGCTTCTTCAAGCATTGGAAATGAATCAACTTCATTTATTGCTTCTAGCACTTGGGCAGTTCTCAATTGTTGTCTAGGTAGAGAGATCTCTCTTCCTTTGTAATTTCTTAGAACCATAAAAGACCGGTTTGCACAATGCCTGAAGCGCTGAGCAAATATTTCTGTATTAGTTATAGCCTTTCTAAGCAATATTTCTAGTGATTTTGGTTTTAACCTTTCTACAAGCCCTTCTATTGCTAACCTATTTGGAAATGTTAATAGAAATGCGTCATCACTTAATGATATTCTAACACTACTACCAATTTCCTTCCCAAGTTCGTATGCAAATGCTCGTGCTAAGGCATCATTGACCCTTCTTCCAAAAGGAAAATGAAAAATTGCTCCGCTTCTTCCTCTGTTATCTATGTATCCCTCGACCATCAGTTCTTTATCCGAGGGAACGAAACCACAAATTTTCTTTTGTTCATTTAAATGTGAAAGAACAGTTTTTGCAGCCCCTTTATCCAATCGATATTCTTCTTTTAGCCAGTTAAGCATATCATCTTTTGAGTGATTAAGTTTTTCTTCAACTTCAGCTCTAAATCGACCAACAGCTTCAGATAAATCAAAAGATCGTGGAAGCATCTCACCAGACCATGATGGAACAGTTGGCTTTCTACCTAATCCATCTTTGACAATTACTGTAGATCTTTCAGATTTTATGAATTGATAGGTTCTTCCACCAAGAACAAAAATGTCATTTTTAGATAGATTTTCAACAAATTTCTCAGATAGATTCCCTAGTTGTATCCCCCTTCCTTCTAATACAACAGCATAGTTGATTTCTTGAGGGATAGTTCCAATATTCATATTATAAATCTGCCTTGAACCTCTTTTTATTCCAATTTCTTTTTCATTCCCTTCATACCAAATTTTAGGATAGACTCCATGTTTTTCTAATTTATTTCCTCCTAGAAAATCTAAAACTTCTAGAAATTCGGTTTTGGACAGATTTCTATAAGGATAAGCTGATCTAACTAGTTTATACATTTCATTGGTCTGCCATTTTCTATCTAGAGACATTCCAATTATTGATTGAGCTAAGACATCAGTAGCTTTTTCAGGTATTGATACACGATCTATACGGCCATCATATGCAGATTTAACTAAAACGGCACATTCAATCAAATCATCTGAATCAAATACAACTAGTCTTCCTTTTGATATTGCCCTCAATGCATGTCCAGCTCTTCCTATTCTTTGAAGTCCTTTAGCTATAGACTTTGGGGAACCAATTTGAACTACTAAATCAACATATCCAATATCAATTCCTAATTCAAGACTTGTTGAAGAAATGACTACATCCATTTCACCTCCCTTGAGTTTCTTTTCTACATCTAATCTCATTTCTTTAGATAGGGAACCATGGTGCGCTGCTAATTTCTCGATTCCTCTTTCTTTGAGTTGCATTGCGATTGATTCTGTTCCAGCTCTTGTATTTGTGAATATTAAAGTAGTACGATGATCATTTACTAAATCAACCAAAAGATCATACATTTTCGAATTTATTATTTCAGTGGAATGAAGAGTTAAATTATCAACAGGGCACAAAACTTTTAGATCTAAATGCTTTCTTTCTTTAACATCTACAACATTGACTGGTCTTGGTTTTCCATTTTGGTATCCACCTAGGAACCCTGCAATATCTTCGATTGGAGCTTGTGTTGCAGATAGTCCAATTCTTACAGGTTCAACATCGATGATTTGAGCTAATCTTTCAACAGATAGGGATAAGTGAGTCCCTCTTTTATTGTTGGCAAGGTCATGTATCTCATCTAATATGATATATCTTGTCTTTCTAAAGTGGTCTCTAAATTTTTTTGAAGACAACAATAGACCTAAACTTTCCGGTGTCGTTATCAAAATATGTGGAGGTTTTCTAACCATCCTTGCTCTTTCTTTAAGCGAGGTATCTCCAGATCTCACTGCCACTTTTATATCAGGGACACTAATCTCTAATTCTTCTGCTAACTTTATCATTTCTTCTAGTGGTTGTTTTAGATTTCTATCGATATCATTTGCCAAAGCTTTGAGTGGAGAAACATAAATTGCATGAACTCCAGTTTCTAGTCCTTCTTCATTGTGTTTTCGAAAAAAGTCATTTAATATGCTCAAAAAGGCAGTTAGTGTTTTACCTGATCCTGTTGGGCTTGAAACTAATACATTTTCATTGTTGTTAATTAATGGTACAGCCATTGCTTGTGGTGGCGTCAAATCATTGAATTTCTGATTGAACCATTTTCGAAGTAAAGGTTCAAATTTTTTTAATACTTCAGTTTTGCTTTTTCTATTTGTAATGTAATTAACCATGTTTTTTAAAACGGTATCAGAAGGGCAATAGCGAGGGGTGTAATAGAGTATGGGTCTGTTTAGATATTAATTTTGAGGTAATAAACTCTTTTTAGGACCCTTCAGTCGCAAATAAGAGCCACCGTGGCTAAGGGGTATAGCGGCGCCTTGGTAAGGCGCAGGTCGTGGGTTCGATTCCCACCGGTGGCTCCATTTATTCAACGTAATATGCCCTATGGCCTTTAGCCCATTTTGAGATATCAATATTTTCAACAAAAACAAAATTTTCCTCTAATCTTTTTTCACAGTTCCTAAAAATTTCGTTTTCTTTTCCTTGTATAGATCTTGACTTTAACATTAATAGTCCACAATTTGGTTTGTAATATGCGTAATTTCTCAAAAAAATATCTAGTTGGTCTCTTTGTGCAATATCTTGATAAATAATATCAGGTTTGTTTGTGTGTAATTTATATTTTCTGGGGAAATGGGCATCTTCTAGACATGGAATTATATTTTTCTTTTTTTCCACCAACAAAAGTAGTTCAGCCATAGCAATAGGAGAAATATCAACTGCAATTATTCGACCCTGGTGACATATATCACTAATAAATCTGACTGTATTTCCCTCAGCAGCTCCTAGATAAAGAACAATTTTTTTATCAGTGAATGGCCATTTTTTCCCACCACCTAAAATGTATGCTGATAATTTAGATTTGTATGGATTCCAATTTATCCATTTGTTTCCTTTTTTTAATTCCAATAAACTTTTTTTCTTTCTTAATCCCTTAGGCAGAGTCATTCTTAATTTAGGCCTTGCTTTTTCGCTTCTAGGGCCTCTTTGATTCCAGGATCATTTATTCCAGTCCATGCCTCAGCTCCAATAATATTACTTGAATCAATACCTTCTACCCACAATTCAAGACCTTCAAACGAAGTTCTTGTTCCTCCTTCTATTACAAATTTGTATTTTGCAGATTCAGTTGTTGGGAGCCCTACAGACCAGATGGCTTGTTTTCCCTCTCTCTTACCAGGTCTAGGTTCAGCTTCTTTTATTTCATGTTCAGGTACTTCAGCCCTAAGTTTGAAATTAGCAGATTTTAGTCTATAGTTTATGATAGTTATCTGTATTTTAATATTATCCTTTTCGAATTCAATTTCTTCTTCTATCCATACAACATCCATAATTGCAGCTACTACTTTATCCAAATTAGGTATGGGTTTGTTTACGACACTAGATGTTTTCTCAGCAATTGCAGGTAATACTTTTTGGACTAAGTCAAATTTTTCAGTAACTTTTGCTCTCTTTTTCTGTTTCTTTAGGTGTTTTGATAATGTTTTAGCATTGTTGCGAAGTGCCAACTTCACTTCTTTTTTAATTTCTCTTATATCTGCGACAGCTTCTTTTGCTTCAGATGTAAAAGGAATATTTGTGGAGGCGACATGTACTAGAATTATTGCAGGTCCATTTGGTGTTCCTTTACCTCCTTTTTGTTCTAGTCCATATTGTCTCCAATTAATTCCTTGTATAGCTTTTGTTATTGCACACCCTCCAGCTTGATACAATAAAGGTACTCTGTTAGCAAATCTCAGGATTTGTACGGGGTGGTCCTTTGGCAGGTTCCCACCATAAACCATTCCAACCTCTACAAGGAAAGGCGTGCCTGAGAAAACCGAAGGTGTTCTACTGACAGGTAGTGTATAAAAGTCAGGTCGGTATTCATCTAAAACTTGTTTCAGTCCTAATTTTATTAATTTTGGCCCTATTGGAACTAGAACTCCGCTTGTAGGAGTTCTTATGGAAGTTTTCTTAAAAGCTTCAATCATTGCCTTTGCTTCAATGCGAGATAAGTCTTGAGGCCTTACAATTGGTGATAATCTTGATTTGTTTAATACGTCACTAATACTTTTCGTACCCATTGATGAAAAATCTTTACGTAGAAATTTCATCATTTGGTGTTCTGAGCTATGGTGAGCCATTCGCATTACTTGCCCTAATTCGACACCATGAGGATGTGGTTTTACTCCTTCACTCGGAAGTTTAGCTAATTCCTGGCTAGCTCTTTCGAATATGAATTGTTTCTCGTCAGGATTTGTGAATATAATACGAGCATGCGGATTAACAATAGCCGTTGATTTTATGTATTCTAAGACAGAAGGTCTTGCTTCTCTATATCTTCCTTTTATCGCAAATTCAACTTTAGTACCATTAAATTTTTCAGGAATAATTCCATTTTCATCAGCTTCAGCCAATTCATCTTTCCAAACAAAATCTTCAGTTTTTTCGACATTACCCCTATTATTTCGAGTGTCCAATTTCATTGTAATTTTACTGGCTAAATGATCTTTTGATATTCTTGTACTAATTATTGCAGACCTGCCTGTTGTTAATTGTCCATACATAATTGCTGCTGAGATTCCAATTCCTTGTTGCCCTCTTGATTGTTTTCCACTTCCGAAACGTGAACCATACAATAACCTACCAAAAACATTAGGTACATTCTCTTCAACAATACCGGGACCGTTATCTTCAATTGAGATGCTCAATTCATCTTTACCTAAATTCCCAATTTTTATTCTAAGTTCAGGTAGAATATCTGCTTGCTCACAAGCATCCAAACTATTGTCTACACCTTCTTTAACAGCCGTAATCAAAGAATGTGTTGGATTATCAAAGCCTAAAATATGCCTGTTTTGTTCAAAGAATTCTGAAACAGGAATATCTCTTTGTTCTTTTGCTAATTGATGTGCCTTAGTCTTTTTTCTAGACTTTGTTTTTATCTCTTTTTTCTTAGTTTTAGCACTAGGCGTTTCTTGTTTTTTCTCTAATTCAATCTCTGGAGCCTTCTCTTCTTCAGGCTTATTTTCATCACTTTCAAAGTTTAAGGTCATCTGACCCATTCCTCCGGTATAAACACCAATAATTAAGCAGTACTCTCAGTTTACAGAAATTTTATTTCGCAAAATTTTGATTTAGGTATTTGGTTTTTGAGGAGCTGCCCATTCCAATGACCACATCCCAATGCGATTTCATTGTACATGACAGTTACAAAACCAGGATCTAAATCAGTATTTAGTTTTAAATCCATTCCACCACAAAAATTGATTGTATTTTTTTTATTCAGATTAACAATATTTTTACTTATTTTATTACTGAATAATTGGATGAAATTGGTAGTAGGTTTAGGCGATTTGTCTAATCTAAATATGCAAAGACCTATACTTTCAGGATCAATTCTTTTAATTTTTTCGGGTCCAATATATATCCTATTTTTGGAGCCAATATACCATTTGTATCCGTTAAAAGTAGCCTCTATTATACCAAATCTTTCGTAACAATATTCCACAATTGTTTTTTTTTTATCATTATCCAGTTTTGTTAACATTTCATTATCCTTGCCAAAAAGAAAGCATCTGTATTATTATGATGGGGCCATATTCTTACACATTTCTCAATGCTCATATCATAATCTTTTTCTTTCCAATTAGTTATTCCTTTGCTCATTTTTAGTCCATTGAGCTGAATGTCTTGCATTTCAACATTCTCTTCATTGATTATTTCATTTACAACATTTTCATTTTCTTCAGGTGCAAATGTACATGTAGAGTAAACTATAGTACTTCCTCTTGGAGCCATTTGACAGGCTTTTCTTAACAAGCCTTTTTGATTCTTGCTAAATCGTTCGTAATCTTGTTCTTTCCATTTTCTAGTTACAGCATTTTTTTTTCGAATAGTACCTTCTGAACTACAGGGAGCATCAACAAAGTACACATCAGCTTCTGTATTTGGAAAAGATTTGAAATCTCTTAATGTAACTGTAGTATTTGTTATCCCTAACCGATCTAAGTTTCCTCTTAATGATTTTATTCTTGTATGCCTCACATCATTAGCTATAATATGACCTTTATTTCTCATCATTCCTGCAATTTGTGTTGTTTTAGACCCTGGTGCAGCACAGCAGTCAATAATTTTTTTTTCTTCTATTTCTCCATCGACTATCAAAGGTGGTATCATAGAAGTTAATTCTTGGATATAAATATGTCCAGAAAAATGCTGAATACTACTTCCTAAATTTTTTAGATTGGTTGTGAATGCATTGTCACACCAATCTACTTTTTCTATTTTGGAGTCAAATTTTTTTATCCGATTTAAGATTTCATTCTTATTACCTTTTAGTGGATTTATTCTAAAAGATTGTTTTAGTGGTTCATTTATGGTCTCAGCAAATTTTTTGGAGCAGTCAGTAAGATGACTATAACGCTCTATAATCCGGTCTTTTACAGTTTGTAAATTAGACATCCCTAAGCCCTTAGAATACGGGCATTTGGTTTTTTAATATTCGCCATAGCATTTCTTGTATCTACGACTAAATTGGCATGTCTCCCTATTAGTTCGTAATCTATGTTTGAGTGATCTGTAGTTATAATAATTGCATCTTGTTCTTTAATATTTTGAACACTTAATTCTAAACTTTTTTTCCCAGTTACTTCTTTTACGTAAGGATCATGATAGCAAATATCAGCACCTTTGAAACTTAACAAATCCATAATTCTTAAGGCAGGAGATTCTCTCATGTCATCAATGTCTTTTTTGTATGCAACACCTAGCATCATTATTTTACTTCCCCTAACACTTTTTTCTTCATCATTCAATGCTTTTCCTATCCTATGTGCAATGTTCTCCGCCATTTTACGATTAATTTCTCCAGCTAATTCAATAAATTTAGCTTCAGTATTGTATTCTTTTGCTTTCCATGAGAGATAAAACGGATCTATAGGTATACAGTGCCCTCCTATTCCAGGCCCAGGGTAAAATGGCATGAAACCAAAAGGCTTTGTTTTTGCAGCATCTATAACTTCCCATATGTTAACTCCCATGCGTGAAAGTACAAGTTTTAGTTCGTTAACCATTGCAATATTAACTGCCCGGAATATATTTTCCATTAATTTAGTGGATTCAGCTGTTGCCATCGAACTAACCTCTACAGTCTCAGATACTATGTTTTTGTAAAGATAACTAGTAGATTTTAGGCATTCCTCCGTGAATCCTCCCATAACTTTTGGAATCTTTGAAACATTGAAATCTTTATTCCCAGGGTCTTCACGCTCAGGAGAGTATGCAAGGAAAAAATCTTTTCCTGCAACTAATCCAGATTTCTCTAATATTGGTTTCACTAGTTCTTCCGTGGTTCCGGGATAGGTAGTTGATTCAAGAACTATTAATTGTCCTTTTTTTAGATTCTTGCTAATTTCATTTGATGCGCTCTTAACATAACTCATGTCAGGTTGTTCATGTTCGTCAAGTGGCGTAGGTACACAGATAATGAGACAATCCATATTAGTTATTTCTGAGAAATTATTGGTTGCCGACCCTTTATTTTCCACAAACGACTGCATGGATTCTTGTTTAATGTGTTTCATAATCTGATTTCCTGCTTTTATATCTTCAACTCTTTTAGAATCTTTATCAAATCCTAAAACAGTGAATCCTTTGTTGGCGAATTCCAAACCTAACGGAATTCCAACATAACCCATGCCAATTATTCCAACTTTGGCTTTTTTCTTTTTTATTTTACGCTGAAGTTTTTCGCTTAAATCATTCATCTTTATATCTAATTCTACAAGGAGGGGGTATAAATTACGTTATATCTCAGTCATCCATCCAAATTCATCATCTGAAGTGCCAAATTGTATCCCAGTAAGGTAGTTGTAAATCTCATTGGTTATATCGCCAATTTCACCTTCACAGAAAATATAATCCTTTTCTTGATAGTTAATGGAGCCAATTGGTGCTACAATTGCAGCAGTTCCCGCACAAAAAACTTCATCCGCAGCTAAGGCTTCTTCAACGCTAATTCTTCTTTCTTCAATTTCTAGTCCCATTTTGTTTTTTGCCAAGTAAAGAACAGAGGATCTGGTTATTCCAGGTAGTATAGATCCTGTTAATTCAGGAGTTATAACCTTTCCATCGATTACTGCAAAGAAATTAGCAGCTCCTACTTCTTCGATATATTTTTCCTCTGCAGCATCCAAGTATATTACTTCAGCATATCCTTTTGATTTTGCTAAACTGCTTGGCAACATTCCGGGCACATAGTTGCCAATTGCCTTCACACCTCCAGTGCCTTTTAGAGGGGCCCTGTGAAAATCATTTGTAACAATTAGTTTAATTGGTTTAAGCCCACCTTTGAAATACGGCCCCACTGGACTTACATAAACTATGAAATGATATTCATTTGAGGGAGCCACACCTACTCCTTCTCCCGAACCAAATATAATAGGTCTAACATACAGTGCACCTTGTTCAGTATTAGGAATATAATCAGCGTTATCTCTAACAACTTTTTTAACAGCATCTAAGAAGAGTGAACTTGGAATTTCAGGCATTGATAATCTTGTGCAACCATTTGCAGCTCTTTTTGCATTCATTTCGGGACGAAACATTGCAATTCTTCCATCATCCCACTTGTATGCCTTCATACCTTCAAATAAACCTTGCCCATAGCTCAGAACTACTGCAGCAGGTGATAGGCTTAAGTTTTCGAAAGGCATCAACTTTCCACTTTGCCATTCCTCGCCTAGGTTGCATTTTGCTACATACATTGATCTAGTTTGAGTAAAGCTAAATGTTAAGTTTTCAAAGTCTACTTCGTCAGGTTTCACTTATTATTCTCCATAAATTTTTTTAGTCTTTCGTCTAAAACAGGCATATCTTTTTCATCAACAAATGAGATACAAACCCGTAATCCTTCATGTCTATTTGAGCCGGTCGATTTTAGAGTAATTGTTGAAATACCATATTTCATTAATTCTAGCATTAGACTAGTTCCTTCATAGTTTGGATAAGACATCGTTAGGTAGAATCCATCTCCTACAGTTTCATCCATATCTTTTTCATAAACTTGATTAAATCCATATTTTAGAAATATTTTACGGACTTTCTTTGCTCGTTCACCATAGGCTCTAGTTATAGCAATAAAATTATAATCACCATTTGTAGAACTTTCTAATATTTTAGTTAAAGCAAATTGAGCAGTATGACTTACGCCCGAAGTAGTAACATACAATCCGCCAAGTGTGAATGCATGTCCGAATCGTTTTCTACCACAAAATTCTTCTAATTGAGCAAATTCTTGTTTATTCAAATCAGGTGATATAATTGCAAGGCCGCATCTTGGGCCCGGGAAAGAAAATGCTTTTGATGCTGAAATCAAGGTAATCCATTTTTTCCCAAATTTACCAACTGTAGGAATATATGGAGCCACATTAGGCCGTGAATAATCCTTTCTAAAATCCATTCCCAGATATGCAAGGTCTTCGATCGCTAAGATATTGTTACTGTCACAAATTTCAGCAATTCCTTTCAATTCATTTTCATTCAAACAGGACCAACTTGGGTTATTAGGCGATGACCATAGTAATCCACCAATATTTCCTCTAGAAATCTTTTTATTTATTGCATCTAATAATCGTTCGCCTCTATTATCATAGAGTTCAATTCCTTCACTTTTAAGTCCTAAAAATTTAGATTGATATCTTGTTACTGGAAAAGTGGGGTCCAAATATAGAATAGTGTCTTTTCCTTTATACATATTTCCGGCTAAGGCCTGAGAGATATATCCGCCCTGGAGAGATCCACAAGTTGGTATTACATGTTCAGGACCTACATCAGTGTCTAGAAATGCTTTAACGAAGTTACAGCCTGCTAATTTCAGTTCAGGAATCCCATCAAATGGCGGATATATTCCTTGGAGTCCTTGTTCTATTGCCTTCTTCTCGGCATCTTTTGCAATATCTGGTGTCGGAAGATTAGGTATTCCCATTTCCATTCTTACAAATTCAAACTTGCCTCGTTGGCTTATCATGGTAGCTAATCTGTTAGTTTCTCGAATAGAAAGATTGTTTGGATTGTAGCCAGCTTCATCAAAAATTTCTTCTAAAATTTCTTTTGAGATGGGTATTGAATCTGTCAAATATAGTGCCTCTAAACTTCATTTAGTAGACCCCTTGCTAAAAGGTTTGTACAAACTTTATAAATATATTTTATAATATATAAGTGATTAATATGATGCCTATAGAATTAACTGGAAAGTTACTCAAAGAATTAAGGGGAAGATCCTGTAGAATTTTGTCTAAAGAAGGTTGGACTCAGTCAAATCTTGGGAAAGCTTTAGGCGTAAGTCAGGTTATGGCTGGAAATTATATACATACATTATCAAAAAATTACAATGAGCCAATGGAAAGTGATTTACAAGAAGCAGCTACTATTCTAGCAGAAATACTGAAATCAGGAGAGGCTTCTCGTTGGACTCTGAAAATTATAGTAGATAATCAAGATTTAATCATTAATTTTCCTGTCCAAGATACTAAAGAAAAAGTATTGATAAAAATAGCTGAGATGCGAACACGCTTGGAGAGTTTTATTCCATTATTGTCACCCCAGGTAAGAGTAAATATTGCTATAGCTTCAAATGATGCTATAGAAATTTCAGATATAGCTGCATTTCCTGGTCGTTTAACGCCCATTGGCGGTAAAGCACGCCCTCTTTCTTCACCGAAATTCGGGGCTTCTTCACATCTTTCTGAGTTGCTTCTTAGTATCCGAAAATTTAATTCTCAAGTTTCTACTATTATTAATCTTAGATGGGATTCTATCATTTCAGATTTGTTGAAAGAATTAGATGTAGTATCTGCAATTTTGAATCGAACAGGCGACGATTTATCAATTCCTGACTTTGCAGTAGGAGCTGAAGCATTGATTGATGAAGGAGGTTATGGTTTTGAACCTTCACTTTATATTATTGGTCAGGATCAGGATAGAGTTTGTAGAATAGTAGAAGATTTAGCTAAATTAATGGATGCTATGGCATGATTTCCTCAAGTTTGGCATATTTCTTACTTTTGGTTACTTTATCTTTTTTTGCTTGGCTAGGATATAAAGAGTCATTGAATACAAAATTGGACAATGATTCATTCCTATCAGCCAGAAATAGTCAGAATTGGATAATGATTGGTTTAAGTCTGTTTGCTTCTGGAATGGGTATATGGATTCTTTTTGGCCCTTCGGAAGTAGGGTACTACGGTGGATTCTATGATGTGTTTGGATATGCTTTATCATCAGCAACGCCTTTTCTTTTGTTAGCTTATATTGGGCCTACACTTCGTAATTTAACTCCTAAAGGAGTTACTCTTGCAGATTTTGTCCGTAAGAAAATGGGTCGCTCTATGCAACTTTACGTTGGTATAATATCAATATTATACATGTTTACGTTCATGTTTGCAGAATATATTGCTATCGGTCGCGCGGTTGAATTCTTGGCAGGGATAGATTTTCTTGTTCCTATAATTCTTGTTGCAATTGTAACTACTTTTTATACAGTAGTAGGAGGTTTACCAGTATCAATTAAGACAGATCGTATTCAATCATATTTCATTATGTGGTTGATTGTATCAATTATCTTACTTATATTCAATGAAGGAGTTACACATGTTTTGGATGATGCTAAAGCTTACAATTCAGAGGATGATTGGAGCATTGGTAGTATAAGTGACGCCTCTACTTTCGAGGCAGGTTTTGCTCTTGTCTTAGCTATAACTGCCGCAGAGATGTTCTCCCAAGGCAATTGGCAACGTACATGGGCCTCCAAAAATGATGAAGCTCTACAAAAAGGCGCTTTGTTAGCATCAGGTCTATGTTTTGTTGCAGTCTTACTTTTTGGTTTTTTAGGAACTGTTGCAGCAGGTAGGGGAGCTGTATTAGATCCTTCAATAACCTTTTTCGATTTGATTAAAGACTATAATGAACCGTTTTTAGCTATGCTTTTGGTTCTTGGAATTGCATTAGTCTGCTCAAGTATTGATACACTTCAAAATGCAATTATTGCGGTTATTTCTAGAGATTTGACAGATTCTAAACATGACATTAATCAGACAAGATATGTTGCTATTTTTGCATCACCAATTGCACTGATTCTAGCTTGGTATTATTCAGAGGACTCCCTGAGTGTTTTTAGGATATTCCTAGTCGCAGATTTGTTTGCAGCAGCCACTGTTTTACCAATTTTCTTATCTTTATCAGATCGAGTAACTCCAAATGGGGGATTAATAGGTGCTATTTCTGGCTTGATATCTGTTGTAATTTATGGTACTTTCACTTCAGATTTAGAAACGGGACTACAGTATATCATAAATCCAGTTAATGATTTTGGTCTTGCCAATTTGGATGTATTCTTGTCTGCACTTCTCGGTTCTGCTTTGATGACTATTCTTGTTTCAGAAATAGAGAATTGGATACGTAGAGGTATGCTATAGTCAGTCGTGAGGTAGTACGAAATCTCCTCTAATAAGAAGCAAATTGCCGCTGTGGCATTCTATTGTGACTTTACCTGAGGAACCTATTTCGTTGTGTATCCCACGCCCACCCATAGTTAATTTTTCATGTTCAAGATTCCATCTTGCACCATTGACACATACTCTGGCCTCGGGCATTGCTATTAGTGAGAAAAGAGTACCTTCATCGCCTTCAATTGTTATTGAATCAGTGATGGCTTGTATGGTAAACAAATCATCAAGTAACCTAATTCTAGGATTAAATGCTAACCCTAAAGCAGCCAAAGTATGATCAATTCTACCACCAGTCCATCCAACTATTTGGATTTCAGCAGCGCCCTTTTCAAAAGCATAATCTACTGCTTTTTCCAAGTCTGTTTTTTGTATGTTTTTGTTGGACATAATCCACTCTTCTAATCGAGTTGATGCTTTATCTGATATTGAGTCTAAGTCACCTATCACTTGGTCAGGGATTATGTTGTATTTCAACAATCTATCAGCTCCGGCATCGGCAGCTATGATTAATTTCTCTTTTGCTAATTCTATAATATTGCTTTTCAATGGTCTATTTCCTACTACTAATGCTTTCATTTTATCACTTAATCAATTTCCTTTTATTATTGTTTATTTGCTTTAGGTACATTCTTCCAAAGAATGTGAATAAATCACTTCTAAATGTACTCACTTTTCTACCTTTAGCTTTAGAGCGGTATGTTATCTTTTCGTAAACATCCATAAATTTCTCATTTGCATGATATTTCTTCCTTAGATTTTCGTATTTTTGTTTGTCAAAATGATTCCAAAAATCATTATAATTGAAATAACATGTTGAAAAGAATCCTTTGAATACACCGTGGCTGAAAGAAAACTTTTCAAAAGTTTGATTAACTTTTTTTGAAGTTACACTGCTATTTTTTATTCCATAAATGCCTAAATCTAAAATCATATTCTCTTCGCACATTTCTTTTTTACGCGTACAGAAAATTTTATCTGGGTGATAATTGTCTTTACTCGGACATATCCACAACGGATAGGTTCCTGTCATTTTATCGGATAATTCTAAAGCACTTTTTAGTTTAGAAAGTGGGACTCCTATATCAGTAGCAAGTACATACTCATCTCTTTTGTAATCCCCAACCATATAACTTGCAGCTGTAAAATATTTGTTAACATTAAGTTCGTTCGACTTCATAATTTTCTTTGGGATTGTAGCGTATATGAGCCCAGCAGAAACATAATCTCTGATTTTGTATGGAGTGTATAAGTAATGAGCCCAAAATGCTGAATAACTGTATCTTTCTAGATAGTCTACTAACCTAAGGTAATTGCTTTTCTTTTTGTTCGCTATTTGGGCATAGAGGCACATATGACGTTGCTTGAAAATATCTTTATCTCTAGTTATCAGTATTTCTTTTACGTCAACGCTATCAACGTAGTTAGCAATAACAATTGTAAAATCGTTTTTTCCATTGACAAACGCTTCTATGAAATCATCCTCTTTTTTGCTTATTCTTTCTTCAAATTCTTTGTAAAATTTGTTGAATGTTTTGTGATGTAAGTAATTTACTTTGACGTATGGTTTACATTCTACTAGTTTCATTTTAACACGAGTGATAATTCCCATAGTTCCGTAGGTACCACCTATACCATAGTATAGCTCAGAATGATTTGTTTGTGAAACCTCCTTTATTATTTCACCATTGCCCAAAATTACGTCAAAATCAATGACGTTGTTATTGAAAAAACCATGTATGTAAGAATTAGATCCTAATGCAATTCCTCCTAAGCACCCACCCACAGTAAAATTGTCACCTTCAGGTAAAGAAGGTACAATTTTGTTGTTAGGGATGGTTTTTCGATTTATCTTACCGACAGTTACGGTAGCTTCACAGTCTATATATTTTTCATCAATTCTTAATATTTGATTTAGATTCCCTGTATTCACTTGCTTTTGTTTGTTTTTAAAATTCAAATCGCGATGGTTGTGCCCTTTTCTATTGGTGGTCAACAGTCTTTCTTCATTCTTAATAACATTAGAAATGCTTTTTATTTTATTATAATAATTTTCATAAGACATTACACTAGCCTCAATTTCCCATTTATGTATGGGTTTTCAATTTTTTCGATTCCAAGTTTAGTTTTAGGCCCATGTCCAGAATATATAATTGTATCATCGGGTAGTGGTAAAATTTTATTATTTATTGATTCCATCAATTGCTCAGCATTTCCTCCAGGAAGATCAGTTCTTCCCACAGAGCCTTTGAAAACTACGTCTCCACCGATAAGAATACCTTCTGTGTAAAAGCATAAAGAATCTGGACTATGGCCAGGGCAATGGAAGATTTCAAAATGGTATTCACCAAAATTTACAGTATCTCCTTCGTTCAAAAATTTTTCAGCTTTAATTTCAGAAATGCTATAACCGAATGAAGCTGCAATAGGTCCAACTTTTCCTAACATATCAACGCCAAGTGGACAAATTTCTAATGGTAAATTTAATACTTCTTTTGCTCGGTTCGCGTCAGCAATATGATCAACGTGACAATGTGTAGCTATTAACCGAACTATATTCATTCCTTTTTCGTTTGCAATTTCTACAATATCGTCAATTTGGTCTCCTGGATCAAAAAAAATCGCGTCTTTACTTTCCTCATCCATGACTAATGTAGCATTCATTTGTAAAGGCCCAACTGCTTTTTGAATAACTTTAATAGTCATTTAATCAAAATTCCCTATGTCCTTCAGGCGCCATTAGAATTCGTTGCATGTCTTTGTCGAATGATATTTTCGGTCCGATTATAGCTTCTTCAATAACTCCTCCATATCCATTTACATCAGATAGTATGATAGAATCTCTTACAACACATTTTTCCAACTCTACATTTGGCCCGATTATGACATTAGGTCCAATAATGCAATCCCTAATTCTAGCACTTTCGTCAATTAGTACAGAACCACGAATACTTGCACCTTTGTGTGATGCCGTTCCGTCATTTCCTAAAACTAGAAGATTTGCTTCAAGATATGAATTCGGTGTTCCTGAGTCTATAAAGTATCCTTTGAAAGGAAAACCAAAAAGGCCTTTTCCAGCAATTTTGGGATAGATATCTCTTTCAATTGAGATTTTTTTATTAGGTGGAATTAGTTCTATTATCTCAGGCTCCAAAAGATAAGTACCTGCATTAATCAAATTAGATAATTCCGTTCCTTTCTCAGGTTTTTCTTGAAATTGTAGAATCCGGTTGTTTCTAAATTCTACAACTCCAAAGCGGTTGGGATCTTCAACTTCCCATAGTGCAAGAGTTCCTTTTGCTTTGCTTTCTATATGAAATTCAAGCATTTTTTCTAGATTGATAGAAGATACAACATCTCCATTGAAAACAGCAGCAGTACCAGTGATGTACCTGATACAATTTCTGATTGCACCTCCTGTGCCTAGGGGTTCTTTTTCAGGAACAATAATTACCTTCTTATCTATTTCTCGATTTCTAAAATACTCTGTCATTTCTTCTAGGCCGTAATTTACTGCCAAAATAGCTGTATCAAATTTATCAGGTAGATTTAGAATCATTCTTTCTACCATTGGAATGTTTGCAAGAGGTAGTAGTGGTTTGGGAACACTTAATGTCAATGGCCTTAGCCTAGTTCCAAAACCTCCTACCAGTATAATTGCTTCCATGTTACTTTGAGTCTAGTAGATGATGTATTAAGGTTATGCAGGCAGAACTTAGCAGGCTTTCTTCACCTAAGCTTACTTGGGGCAGTTGGTTAAGAATTTCCATTTCTTCAACTGTTGGATCTTTATCATCACCAAGTATGAAAGTTTGAGAATTAGTTATTTGATCTTTCCCGTTTTCACTTAACAGTGCTGGGGCAGGCAATCTTTTTACAACTTCGCTAAGTCCAATTCTTTCCATAGTAATGCCTGGGCTAGTCTCCATAACTTCTTCTTCATTCTTGAATTTTATTAGTCCATTTCTTATAAGTGCAGCAGTCGATCGTTCGTCTGGATTAAGATACTTTATTTTTTTACCATTGAAGTGTACAGTTATTGGCGGATTTGGAGGTCCATTTAGAATCAGCCACATATCAGTGTCGTGTCTTATTCCGTGAGATTTCCAAAGTGCTGCAGTTATGCATCTAACTAGAACATCAAGTCTGCCAGCACCACCACAGAGATCATCTAGTTTCCAATCAGGTGTCGTGTGAGCACGATGTCCAATTACAACAAAATTTCTTTCAGCCACATTATGCTTATTCCGTTGTTATTAAATTGGTGCGGGTGCCGGGATTTGAACCCGGGTTAGTGGCTTGGGAAGCCACTGTCATACCAGACTAGACCACACCCGCTCGATACAAAATTATTTCTTATTCTTTTTCCGAGTGTTTTTTTTCTTTGGTTTTTCTTCTACCATTTCAGCGTCTTGAATATCATCAAATTTCCATTCTTCTATTTTTCCAAAATTTTCATCCTCAGTTTGCCTGAGGCTGAATCCTATCATCAATGCAGCACCAATAGCAAAAACTAAGACTCCAGGATAAATTGAGGGTTCTTCTATGATTCCTAAATATATTCCTGAAACCGCCATTGCAGCCAATCCAATTCCCATTATTGCTTCACCTGCAATCAATCCAGAAGCAAATAAAATCCCAGGATTGTGGAGTTTTTCTCTTTCAGCAGATAGTTTTTCTTCTTGACCCTTCTTGAATAGTTCAGGTCTAGTATTTTTTAACGGTTTTTCAAATTTACTATCAACATACATTTTTAGCATTCCACCAATAAAAATAGGCACGGTCATTTTGAGGCTCAAATACATTCCCACAGCTACAGCCATTATTGAAATATTTAGTCCTCCTTTATTTACAATCCAGCCTTGAGTAGCTGCAACCAATAAACTTCCAGTGAACAAGAAGGCAGGTATTGCTTCTTCTAGATATCCCCCAATCAGAAAAAGGAGGTATGAGCATCCTAAAATATTCATATAATGCTCAGGATGCCTAAGTGCAATCAAACAAAAAGCAATTCCAGCACCCATAAAAACCATAGACCAATCCATTCCACCCCCTAGAATTCCACTAGTTATGCTTGCCATCAAAAATGCTTGTGGAGCTTCCAAATCACCATTTATGATTTGATCTGAAAGTAAATTAAGTACAAAAGGTATTGCCATTGCACCTGCAGCGACACCAACAATTTGACCGATTTGCTGTCTCCATGGAGTGGCACCGACAAGATATCCCGTTTTTAGATCTTGAAGATTGTCTCCAGAGATTGCTCCGGCACAAGCTACGAAAGCAGCCACTCCTATTACAGCTACTTGTAATTCAGCAGTGTTTTCCCCACCATAAATTAAACTATTAACAATAGTAAAGGTAGTTGCAGTCAGAATAACTACTATTATTGTAACGCCAGATAATGGATTGTTACTACTGCCTACAATACCAGCCATGTAACCAGCAACTGCTGCAAAAAGGAATCCTGCTGTAAAGATTATGATTAATGACAAAATTGCAGGTAAAAGCAATCCTGAAACAATCCATACCATGAAAAACATAGGAATGGCCATAGCTGCGCTTGTGACAGCTATTGATTTTGCAGGTAAATCTTCCTCAGTTCTAATTCCATTACTTTTTGTTGTTGATAATTTGGTAGCCTCAATCATCTCTGTAATTCCTTTCATTAGAGCTTCACGCATTATAATCAAAGTATAGAGTCCTCCAACAAGCATTGTGCCTACACCCACCATTCTTCTCCGCCCACTTATGTGGTTAGCATAGTCTCCATAATTGATTATTTCTCCTGACAAAGCAGCGTTAGTTATTTGTTCTATGAATATATCTGTCGGGTTTAGGATTGTGCTTGCAATAGGCATTATTATAATGGCTCCTAACAACCCTCCAAAAAATACAAAACTTGCAATTCCAGGTCCAACAATATATCCGACTCCAAGTAGAGCAGGTGAGAATTCAGCACCAAGATAAAAAGTTGTTTTGGATTTAACATATGTTGCAGAAGCATTCAATTTTCCGTTTAACGTGTAATATCCTTGCCATCCATGTTCCCAAAGTCCAAAGCTCACTTGCTTAACAGCATTATCTACAGTTACCATCAATGATGACATTAATTTGTATAATGCACCAAATGCGAGTCCTGCAAATATGGGTGTAACTTGAGCCCCTCCTTTCTCTCCTGCAACTAGTACTTCGGCACAGGCTACACCTTCAGGGTAAGGCAAATTTTCTTTCACAATAAAAATCCTCCTTAGACTTATTGAAAATAGAACACCTATTGTTCCTCCAACAAGTGCTATTATCAAGGTTTTAAAGTATGGAAAATCAGACCATCCAATCTCCCCATTACTACTTGCATTCATCACCAAAAGCGCAGGTAATGTGAATATAACACCAGCTGCAAGTGATTCACCAGATGAGACTGCAGTTTGAACCCAATTATTCTCAAGTATGTTGGTTTTTTTAGCAATATTTGCCTTAGCTAAACTTCTCAGAACAGCCATAGATATTACTGCAGCTGGAATCGAAGCACTGACCGTCATTCCCACGTACAATCCCAAGTATACATTTGCAGCAGTTAACAACATACCTAAGATTATAGCTAGAATTATTCCTTGAACCGTAATTTCAGGTAAAATTGTAGTTGCAGAAACATAAGGTTTGTGTTCTTGCTCTTTAGCCATGATATAGTCCTATGTTTAAAACTAAGATAAAGGGTTATGCCCTCCGTAGTTTTTAACCTACTCCTCTCTGCCACCTCGTGACTGAAGGTCTTTCTCTTAGCTTCTTCAACGAATCTGGGTTCACTAAGCAAACATGTGCTAAATGCAAATGTATATTCTGGTCTACCATTGAGCGTGAGCTTTGTGGGGATGCCCCTTGTGTTGAGTATTCTTTCATCGGTAAACCGCTTTTTTCAAAATCGATGAATCTGGATGAAGCACGTGAGGCCTTTCTAAGTTTTTTTGATAAGCATAACCATACTAGAGTTGATAGAGCTCCTGTAGTTGCGCGTTGGCGCAATGATATTTATCTTTCAATAGCATCAATAGCTGTATTTCAGCCTCATGTTACAAGTGGTTCTTCAAAGCCACCTGCTAATCCCTTAGCTATTTCTCAACCGTGTATTAGATTAAATGATTTAGAATCAGTAGGTAGAAGTGGCCGTCATTTGACAACTTTTGAAATGATGGCACATCATGCATTTAATACAGAAAATGAAAAAATATACTGGCAAAATCGTACAGTCGAACTTTGCCATGAATTTTACACAAGTTTGGGCTTAGATGAATCAAAAATAAGCTACAAGGAAAACCCATGGGTTGGTGGAGGTAATGGTGGTGAGGCACTAGAAGTTCTAGCTGGGGGGCTTGAACTAGCAACTTTAGTTTTTATGGACCTTGAGGAAGATTCCGAAGGCGATATTGTTCTTAAGGGAACGAAATTTAGGAGAATGCCTCGATCTATTGTAGATACAGGTTATGGTCTTGAAAGATTAGTTTGGGCCTCACAAGGTACTCCTACTATTTATGAAGCAGTTTTTCCTGAAGCAGTTTCTTACATAACCAAAAAATCTAATTTAGAGGAGAAATTACATAATTCAAGCTCACTTATATCTGAGAATGCAAAGCTCTGTGGCGTTTTATCTGTTGATTATGGTTCTGATTTGACAGAATTAAGACAGAGGGTTCTTGACAGGCTTAATTCCTCTGGTCACAATTTATCCTTGCCAGAGTTCGTTTCAACCATTGAGCCGTTGGAAAAATTGTTTGCCATCGTTGATCATTCAAGGGCCTTAGCATTTATGTTTGGAGATGGTATAGTACCTAGCAATGTCAAAGCAGGTTATCTGGCGAGGATGGTCCTAAGGCGCACGGTTCTTTTGTTGAAGGATATTGGTTTAATCAATGCACTACCAGATATGGTGAAGCACCACATAGATCATTTCTCAAATACATACCCTGAACTTAAGACAAATAAATCACACATACTGGATATGGTTGATTTAGAAATTGAAAGATTTACGCAAACATTAGAACGCGGTCGTCGTGCAGTTAAGAGGGCAATTGATGGCGGAGGAATTAATCAAGAAAAATTGCTAGAATTATATGATTCTCAAGGATTACCACCTTCTGTTGTAAGTGATTTTGCAGATGAGCAAGGTCATTCAATAGAAGTACCAGATGGATTCCTTGCTATGGTTGCAGAAAGACATCAAGGTGAAAAAAAGAATTCAAAGAAGGAAGCGAGTATTATTGATGTCAAACCGACAAAATTAGATTTTTATGAAGACATGGAGCAACGTTCTTTCAGCACCAAAGTCATTTTTTCGGAGGATAATCGTGTAGCATTTGAAAATACATTATTTTATCCAGAAGGTGGAGGGCAACTAGCAGATGTAGGGACCATTAGTTGGAGCAATCAAACAAGCAAAGTAGTAGATGTTCAAAAGATAGGAGATGTGATAGTTCATCATATTGATGGCAGATCTCCTCCCACTGGAACTGTGATTACAGGGACTATAGATGATACTCATCGTTCGAGTTTGAGTAGGCATCATACAGCCACGCATTTGATTGGAGCTGCGGCTAGAGAAGTTTTGGGTTCTCATGTTTGGCAAGCTGGCGCCTCAAAATCTGTAGACAGGGCAAGATTAGACATTACACATCATAGAAGATTGAATCGTGATTTAATTGGGTCTATTGAGTCTACAGTTAATGAATTAATTATGGAAGATCATCCCATAACTACTAAATTCTATAGTCGCGAGGATGCAGATAGAAAATATGGTAATACTTTGTATCAGGGCGGAGCTCCAAAATATAGGGCAATTAGGGTCGTCAAAATTGCTGATATCGATGCCCAAGCGTGCGCAGGTACACATGTTTCTTCTACCTCTAAAGTAGAGGCCGTCAAGGTTTTGAGGGCAGAGCGGATACAGGATGGAGTGGAACGTATAGAATTCTCAGCAGGTCCAGACGCAATAAAGGCAGCCCAGAAGGAGAGAGCGCTTTTAGAAGAGACTGCTGAGGAGTTAGGTGTCCCCGTCGATCAAGCACCTTCTGCCGCCCATAAATTTGTGAAAGAATGGAAAGAACTAAGAGCTAAAGTCACGTCTTTGGAAAAAGCATTAGCTTCTTTCAAATCCTCCGATTTGGAACCTGAAAAGATTGGTGGGATTAATTTTTATTTAAATAATGTGGGCGAGACAGATTTTGGTGAGGTTCAAAAACTAGTCCGAAAACTCACTTCTAAGCCAAATAATCTAGCAGCGCTAGCATCTTCTAAGGATAAAAAAGGAAACATAATTCTAGCTTGTTCTGAATCATTAGATGTCAATTGCGGGGCTATTCTCAAAGAAGCTATAGATTCAGTTGGTGGTAGTGGAGGAGGTAAGTTAGCCTATGCACAAGGCGCCTGTTCAGCATCTAAATTAGATGAAGCATTGTCAAAAATCCGAGACTTGATATCTTAACTATCTTGTTTCTACCATTATACAAGCATTTATCAGGTACTCAATGCCATTAGTATTCGCTAGCCATTGTTCAATTTCATCACTTTCGGAACCTGGTTGAAACCAAAGATGTTTAACGCCTAAATTAACAATATTCTTAGCTATCCTGATAGCAATTTTAGGAGGCACTACAAAGTTAGCGATGTCAGGTAGTATTTCCATTTTTTCTATTGAATTATATGCCTTATCCCCCTCAATTTTTTCTTCTTTTGGATTTATGGGAGTAACATTGTAGCCTTTACTTCTTAAATCTCGATATATTTTATTACCATATTTTTTCCGATTATTTGATGCCCCTATCAGGGCGATACTGGTATCATCTTCTTTCAACTTTTCTAGGAACATCTTTTTTGTAATAAGAGGTTCAGTTTTTAATGTTTAAGATTTCATTCGGAATGTTTTTTGAAGTCTACATTTTTTTCTGTTGGAAATCCGGGGGACTATAGTCCCCCGTAAGATTAACGCATTGGAAAAAGATTTTTATCCAACCATTTAAAGCTGTATTCAATGGATTTAGTAGTGGTTGAATCTGGAGCAAAAGCCAAAACAATCCAGAAATATCTGGGTAAAAATGTTATTGTTCGAGCTTCTAATGGCCATGTTCAAGATTTACCCGTAAAAGGTAAGGAAGGAGGTAAAGCCCTTTGGAATCATACAGATACAGATCTTCCTAATCCAACATGGAGCTGGACAGATAGATCTGAGTCGAATATCAAAAGAATTATTGCAGACTGCCAAAGGAAAAAAGTAGAAAGAGTGATGATTGCTACAGATCCAGATAGAGAGGGAGAGTTCATAGCATGGCGTCTAAGTGAACTTTTGTCCGAATTTCGAGAAATTAAAAGAATTACTTTCAACGAGATTACAAAATCAGCCATTCAGAAATCATTAGAGTCTGCAGGTTCTGTAGATATGAATCTTGTCGATGCGGCTAAGGTTAGAAGATTTATGGATCGATTAATAGGATATAGAACTTCACGTTTTGCAAGATCTTGGAGCCTAAGTTCGATGGGGCGTGTTCAAACACCTACTTTGGGATTTGTTGTAGATCGTGAGAAAGAAATCCAGAAGTTTGTTCCAACTCCTTATTGGGCAGTTCAAGCACTAGCATCAGGAATAGACTTTAGAGTTCGTTTTCATGATAAAGATGATTCATTGGCTTGGAAAGATGATAAGGGGAAATTAAATATTCACAGAACAAATAATGCTAGTTTGGCCGAAGAAGCATTCAAGGCACTGAAATCTGAGAATCAAATGACTATTATACATATTTCTCGCAATGAATATAGTAGAAGACCCAAGCCTCCTTTCACTACAGATACTTTGTTACAAGCTTCAGGAAGTAAATATAATTGGAAGCCAAGCAACACAATGCGTCTTGCACAGGGGCTGTATGAGGCCGGACATATAACCTACATGAGAACCGACTCAACTCGTACGAGTGCATCATCTAGGCAAGAAGCCAAATCATTCATTTTGACAAAATGGGGCGATGATTCCTTGGGTAGTGGTGTAATCAGTAAGGCCTCAGGTTCAGGCGTACAAGATGCTCATGAAGCTATTCGCCCTACAAATCCACTTTCAGAAGAACCAAAAGGCCTGGATAATTCACAAATGCGACTATATCGTTTGATTTGGTCTCGGTTTATAGCCAGTCAAATGTCTAACTCAGAGTGGGTCAGTATGAAGATTGAAGCTAAGCTCAGTAATTTTGTTAGGCCACTTGATGGTGATACAAAATGGAGGACAACACCTGGCTGGGAACTAGCGTTCGAAAAAATAGACAAGACTCCCCCTCTTTCTTGTCCGATAAAGGACAAATCAGAAAAAGAGAGCCTTAAGTTGGATAACAAAAATGACAATCCAAAATTAATTGAAGATCAAACTAAGCCACCCACACGTTACACACAACATGGTCTTGTAACGTTGATGAAATCTAAAGGAATAGGGCGCCCTTCAACATATGCTGCAACTATCAAAAAGTTATTAGATCGTAAATACTGTAAGGATTTGAAAGGCAAACTAAAACCAACAGAACAAGGCATTATGCTTTGGGATGAGATTATACCTTTTTATGAGAGTGAGGATCAGGACAGTAGTTTATTTTCAACCACATTCACATCAACAATGGAATTAAAATTAGATCAAATAGAAACCGGCAAACAAAATGCGGTTTTGGTTTGGGATAATTTTGTATCATCATTTAGAAAATTACATGAATCTGCTTTAGATAAAAAGCGTTCTAAGCCTACAAAGAGACAGATAGAATATTTTGAACGTTTATCTTCTTTAGTTTCTCTAGAAGAAGTGAAGAAATTAATAAAGGATGAAGATCCTTATTTAATGAATGGCGAACGTATTGGTGAAGTTATTGATTCTCTAAAAAAAGCTACAGAAGATCTTGAATTTCCAGCATCTTCTAAACAAATTTCTTACATTCAAAGTCTTGCTAAATCCTTGGAATTAGATGATGATTCAGTGTTATTAATGGTAGATGCAGCTCAGTTTAGTGAATTGACGGGAGGCAAATCAGGTACGGCTAGTAAGTTGATAGGTATATTACGTGGAAAAGCAGAGGAGAGTCCTAGGCCAGCTAGTCCTAAACAGATTAATTTCATTAAAAATCTGGTTAAGAAATCTGAGTTAGGTGAAGATGCAGCATGTAAATTAGTGGGCCTTGAAGCCTACTCAGAATTATCTGGTGGGCGACAAGGGACTGCTAGCAAATTGATAGAATCTTTGCGTAAAAAACAGAAGAATAAATGAGCACATTTGAACACTCACTTTTGAAGCTCCAGGGTATTGAGGATAGAGCCTATCAAGCTAATATTTCAAAAGCGTGTTTGGAGGAGTCAACACTGGTAATTTTACCTACAGGTATGGGTAAAACAGTTATTGCATTGAGGATAATTGTTGAACGCGCAAAGCTTGGTCAAATTCTACTTATGGCACCAACAAAACCACTTGCTCAGCAACATGCAGATTTTCTGACAAAATTTCTTGACCTAAAAGTTCAATTATTCACTGGTGCAATCTCTCCTAATGAGAGAGAACCTTTGTGGTCTGAATCAGAAGTAATCGTATCAACTCCTCAAGTTGTTTCAAAAGACATTGATAGTCAACGCGCCACTCTTGGTAATTTTTCGTTAGTAGTATTTGATGAAGCACACAGAGCAGTTGGAAACTATGCTTATGTAAAAATAGGTAAACATTATTCAGAAGTCGCTAAAAAGCATTTATCAGTAGGTATGACAGCCTCTCCCGGAAGTTCCAAAACGGAAATAATTAGGTTGTGCAAGGATTTGGGAATTTCAGCGGTAGAAAACCGTGATGAAAATGATTCTGATGTTGTATCATATATTCAACCAATTAAAACACGTTGGATTCGTGTTGAAATGTCAGCTAGTGTGATAGATGTAGCCAATCAGTTGAGAAAGTTGCAGGATTATCTATGCGGTAAATTGTACAAGCAAGGTTTTCTTGATAGACCTAGAAAAGTATCAACAACAATGTTGATTGATGCTGGGAAAAAATTACAAGTTAATTATATTCGAACAAAACCAAACTCACCTCCACAAATTTTCAATATGATGACTACACAGGCAATGGCAATGAAAGTTGCACATGCGATACTGACAATTGAAACACAGGGCGTTCTTCAATTCTTAGATTACACTTCTCGTATAGAAAAAGATTCGAAATCAAAGAAAAGAGGGAGTCGTGCCAATAAATGGCTTTCATCAAATGCCGATTGGCGTATTGCATTAAAAATCGCGAAATCAGATACCTCTAATCATCCTAAACTTGAGAGATTATCCGAATTAATCGAGCTACAGATGCGTTCAGGTTCATCACGTTTTATAGTTTTTGCAGAAATTCGACATACAGCAACTTTAATCGTTGAATATCTTGGAAAAATAGAGGGCGCAAATGCAGTTAGATTCGTGGGCCAAGGATCTCGTGAAGGTGATAAGGGAATGACTCAGAAGCAACAAAAAGCAATTTTAGATAGGTTCAGAAAAGGTGACTTCAATATTCTTGTAGCTACATCGGTTGGTGAAGAAGGGTTAGATATACCTTCAACAGATGTTGTAGTCTTTTACGAACCAGTTTCTTCAGCTATAAGATTGATTCAGAGGCGAGGGCGTACAGGACGGAATAGTCCTGGCGAGGTTTTTATTTTTATGACTAAAGGGAGCAGAGATGAGGCAGCTTTATGGAGCAGCAAAGGTCAAGAGGAGCGGATGCATGATTTATTTTCAGCTGGACGCATAAAGATTGATTTACCAACAACAGAAGAACTTGCAGGTTCTAATATTATAAATCAGTCAAAGTCCGATTCTATTCAAACAACTTTTCGTAAAAAATAATTTTTTTAAGAACTAATTATTATACCGACCGTTGCAATCAAGTAATTATGCGTAGACAACCAACAGTACCATTGAAAGAAGAAGTCAAGCATGGGCATGGCTTTTTTAGAGGTGAAAAGTGCCCACTTAGTGGGGAGGACGGTGTTTTAGTTATGTCTCCCAGACATTTGGATCAATTTGGTAGAATAATGGCTGGAGTTTTACGTCATTTCCCAGATAGATTTGATTTAGACATGGATAAACAAGGATGGGTTGAAGCCTCTGAATTTATAGAAGCTATTAAATCACAACGACGACATTTTCATTATTTAGAAACTAGGCATCTCCAAGCAGTTGTTGAAACTGATCCTAAAGGGCGATACCAATTAAAAAATGGTAGACTAAGAGCTACATATGCACATACACTTGACTTAGATTTAGATTTACCTCTCGACATGAATCCCGAACATCTTTATTTTGCATGTTCTAAAGAAGATTCAGATGAATATTTGAAGCATGGTTTGTATCCTGGTGATCGTAATATGGTTCATTTATCTAGTACAAGACTTAATGCCCTTGAAGCCGGTAGGCATATTATTGGTAAACCCATTGTTTTACTTATAGATGTTAGAGCTGCTGAAGAGGCAAGCAATGAGATTATGAAGGCAGGAACAACGGTTTATCTGACAAAAGAGATATCAGGTGAATTTCTTAAGAAACTTCCAGATAGTACCTAATTAAGTGAATTCGATTGTGACAATAGACAAAAATTTGGAGCGGAGGGCTATTTCACGGGTCCTTGTTAGCGTTAGTGACAAGAGTCACATTCCAAAATTGGCGCTTGAGTTTAAGCGTCTGGGTATAGAGATTATATCTACAGGGGGTACTTCTAAGGTTATTAATGATGTTGGAGTAAGCGTTACTCCTGTTGAAGAGATAACAGCTTTTCCAGAAATGATGGATGGTCGAGTAAAGACATTACACCCTCTTATTTTTGGAGGTATCTTAGCAAGAGATTCTGATTTAGAAGAAGTTAATAATCATAAAATTAAAACAGTTGATATGGTGATTTGCAATCTTTATCCTTTTGTGGAAGCTGCATCACTTGGCTCAGATTTGAATAATCTAGTGGAAAAAATAGATATAGGAGGCCCAAGTTTGCTTAGGGCTGCAGCTAAGAACCATCAGCGTGTAACAGTGGTTACAGATCCTGAAGACTATGATTGGCTAATCACAGAGATTGAGGCTGGTGGTATAAATTTAGAACAAAGACGTCAATTGGCGCTAAAAGCCTTCAGGCATACGGCCGAATACGATTCAGTCATTCAGGAAGTTCTTTCTGAAGAGTTTGGTGAAGAGGGTCTGGCTCCATCTTTGCATATTGGAGGACTGGGCAATCCTCCCCTTAGGTATGGCGAAAATCCCCACCAATCAGCTATTTTTTATTCAGATTTATTATTTGATGGACCTTCAGTTTCGAATTCAGTTCAAATTCAGGGCAAACAACTTAGTTATAATAATCTTCTTGATTTTGATGCAGCTTTAGCAATTGTTGCCGAATTTAAAGATCCAACTGCAGTTATTGTAAAGCACAACAATCCTTGTGGAGCAGCCAGTGGAGAAAATTTATTAGAAGCCTATAATCTTGCCATACTTGCAGACCCTCAGAGTGCTTTTGGCGGAATAGTATCTTTTAACGGTGAGATCGATTCATATCTTTCAAAAGAGATAATTTCCTCCTTTAAAGAAGGAGTCATAGCTCCATCATTTACAAAAAATGCTCTCAAAATTTTGTCTGAAAAAGAAAATTTAAGAGTGTTAAAATCCGGTGCTTTAAAAGATTTCAGACGTAGCAATTCTATGCGTTCTTTAGATGGAGGTTGGCTTGTCCAAGAGCCAGATGTGATAGGGGTAAATATCTCTGAATGCAAAATAGTTTCTAGCCGTAAACCAACTTTGGAAGAATTTACAGCACTTGAATTTGGTTGGAAAATCGTTAAGCATGTTAAGAGTAACGCAATTCTTTTTGCCAAAGCAAAAAGGACAGTCGGCATAGGTGCAGGTCAAATGTCAAGAATAGATTCAGTTAAGATTGCTACTTTTAAATCAATTCCAGATGCTAAGAATACAGTCATGGCTTCGGATGCGTTTTTTCCATTTAGAGATGGTATTGATGAAGCAGCTAAAGTTGGCGTTACTGCAGTTATTCAGCCAGGCGGTTCAATTAGAGATCAAGAAGTAATAGATGCTGTAAATGAGCATGATATGGCAATGATTTTTACAGGCGTGAGGCATTTTAAGCATTAGATGGAAGAGCTCTGGTTGTTTTGTGAAATTTGTGAGGACGAAAACCCTCACGAAGTATTGAAAAGTCGAACATCTATCAATAAAGGTTTTAGTTTTCAAGGAATAGTTAAATGTACAGAATGTGTTACTGTATCAAACAAGGAAATTAAGGAAGCTCCTCCCCTCACATTAAATTTACGTATTTCAGATGACGATCGAACACTGAATAGTAGTATAGAAATTAATAAGGGCATTATATTGGAAGTTGGTCAGACACGCCCTCATCCAGATGGGATGATACAAATAACTGCATTAGAATTATTGGACAAAAGACCATCAAAGGTTTTTTCAGATGAAATGCCTACAGTTTGGGCTAAAAGAGTAACACACACTAAAGTCCGTTTTGCTATCCATGAGGGGGAAGAAACTAATTCATTTAGGCAAGAATTTGAGTCCCAAGAAGAATTTTATGTAGGAATGAAATTAAGGTTAGAAGGTCGTTTGGCAGTTATAAAAGCCATAAATCTTTTTGGAGGGAAATCAGTTAAATTGGCTTATGCTATTGAAATAACAAGAATTACTTGTAGGTATATCAATGAAAAAAGGAAATGAAGGGATAGTCATAGTAAGTAATTCTAGTGAAAAGGAATTGGATGAAGACGCTTCTGGAAACGCATCGGATGAGTTTGAAATCGTAGAGGAATCAGTTTCTCAATCAGTTGAAGATAAGCAGTCAGATGAGGAATTGAGTTTAGAGACGGAGGTAAGTGAGGAATCACTTGAACTCCTTGATTCAGAGCCAAAATCTATTTCAAATACAAATATATTTAGAACAATCTTTTCTCGAAAAACATTATATCATGTCCTCGTTCTTTTTACACTTCTTACTATTTTTGGTTTTCTTAGTTATTTCGACAAATATTCTGAGAGTGTTACAAAGGTAATAATTGTATTTGGGTATGGTTTTTCTTTTGGCTATTTTTTGACAGCCGTCTTGAGCAGATTTGAGAAGATTCACAATTTATCAAGTTCTGAAAAACTAACAAGTTTGATCATACCACTTACTTTTTCTTCTTTATTCTCTATTTCAATTTTTATAAGTTTAAATCATTCTACGTATGGTAAAATTTTTGAAACTTCCTTAAAATTTGGCCTAATCATTATATTCATATTATGGCAATTTGCTCAAGCATGGTGGATGCGCATTCCATTTAAGGAAATTGCTATACGGCGTATGAACTCCTATTCTTCTGATGGGAAGAGTAATATAGGTAAATTTGGAAATATCTTTGCTCCAGTTCTTTGGTCATTAATTGGTTTATCTTTTTTTTACTTTGTTTCTACTTATGTCCCATCATTTTCAGAGTATTTTAATCCTATATTTGTCATTTCTTGGTTCTTGTTTATGATTTCGATGGGCGCCATTTCATTTTATTTCTTGAGAAAAATGCACAAAGAATTATGGACCAATCCTAAGGTAGCTTCTTTTTCAGCATTTTTTGCAATAGGATATTGGGGATTTTTATCTTACCATGCAGGGATTCTTCTATATTCATTGTTCAAGGAACCAAGTTTTGTGTATGATCTTTTTTTCATGATTTTTACAATCATGTTAATAATTTATTCGTTATCCGTTCAAACATTTAGGGCCGAATCTCGGAAAGTCCAATTACCTAATGGTGTAGCTTCATTCAATAAATCATCAGGCTTCATGAACAAACATAATGTTATTTTTTATTCAATTTCATTTACAATAGTATATGGTGCGAGTAGTTTTTTCTTAGCGACAGATTCTTCATTCATGGGTGACGTCAAAAATGTTTCTCGACTATCTCATTTAATTGTTATTGTTAGCGGAATTATTGTTTTATTACTTGTAAATTATAATTTATTAATTGGCCGAGGTCTAATGTCTAAGGGTTTTTTTGAGTCAATGCGTACCCCAAAGGATAATTAGTATAAGTTTATGAGACTTTTATGAATCTCTTAAGCTTATTGTCACTTAAAGCCGCTACAGATCCTGAATTAGCACCTCATGCTTATTTAATTTATTTATTACTATGGACTTTTATTGTTGGTCTTTTTGTTTTATTTATTTTCCCACTTATTGGCAATACCTTTGGTTTTATTGTAATAGGAATAATGATTGTTGCATTTGTATTGCTAGTTTGGTATTTCAATCAACATCAAATCTTTGCAGATTAACTAATATTTGAGTTCTATATTATTCCCTAATTCTTCCTTATTGTCAATAATTCGAATCCATTCTATTTTGAAAGCATATAAATTAACCTTTTCCAAATAGGAATTTAGTTTCTTATCTTTCTTGACAAAGGGAAACCTATCAAAATAAGATTTCCAATCATCATCATTAGCATTTTTGGCTCTACCTTTTATTTGTAAGCCTTTTATTATTTCCCAATCAAGTCCGTCGTCGTTTATTGTCGCAGCACATTTGTTATTCTTTTTTATGTTTTTTATATGTTCGGATTTTGGACTACTTATGAAAATAAGTGTATTCTTTTTTTTAGAAAAAGCGTAGAAAACTGCTGCCGCAGAGGCACCTTTTTCACCAACGGTGGCTAAAGTCATTGTGTTGTGTTTTTCTAAAAATTGGTGTACTTTATCCATTATAACCTTGAATTAGGCTTAAGTTTATAATATAGTCCGTGTGGCGCCTCATCCCTGTGGAGGGTTTGTTCACGTGACAACACATTACGACGTACCTGGTGAAAGCTTAGTTAATGCCTTAGCTCAGGCTTTGAAGAAAGAAAAAGCAATAACGCCGCCAGATTGGTCAGATTTTGTTAAGACAGCTGTTCACAAGGAGAAATCTCCAACTCAACAAGATTGGTGGTACTTTAGGACTGCATCTATATTGAGAAAGATTGGCGTTAATGGGCCAATTGGAACTGAGCGCCTTTCTAGACATTATTCAGGTGCAAGAGATCGTGGAGCTAAACCTAATCGAAGTAATAATGGAAGTCGTAAAGTAATAAGATTAATAATGCAACAATTAGAAGTTGCAGGTCTGATTGAGAAGGTCAAGCAAGGCGGCCGTAATTTGACTTCAAAGGGTCAATCTATTCTTGACAATACAGCTTTTAATGTAAAAAAAGTTTTAGAAAAGGAGATGAGTGTAATCAGTAAGTATTAGTATGTCCAGTAGAAAAGTTTTCGGTAAGAAGCTACGATTAAATAAGTTAATAAAACGTAATCGTCGAGTTCCAGCATGGGTTATCCAGCGAACTAATAGAAGATTCACTAATCATCCCAAAAGACACTTTTGGCGTAGAGGTAAACTTCATAGGTGATAAAATATGGCTGATGATGAATTAATGCAGGAAAGACTTTACACGATTCCTCTACGTAAACTTCACAAAGTCTCTCGTACTAGAAGAGCACCAGTAGCTATGCGAATTGTTGAAGATTTTATTGTTAGACATATGAAGCCAGAAAGAGATGGTGAAGTTCTTACAACTGCATCCGATGCTAGGAGCGGTAGTGGTGAAGAAAAACAATTATTTATTGATCCTCCCGTCAATAAGTATATTTGGTCAAGAGGTATAGAAAAGCCACCTTCAAAAGTTAGAGTACGGGCGCTTAAATTTGAAGATGGTAGTGTTATAGTACATTTAGCTGAATAATTTCATGGCCTTACTTCAAAAAAATCTTTTCAATAGTCCTTATTCTGGTGTATTTTGCGCATCTAATGATAATTTGACATTTTTACCACCAGGGGTTCCAGAAGATGACATGTCCGATATATCTGAAGCCTTAGGTACTAAGATTGAAATAATTACTATTGGAGGTAGCAGTGTTCTAGGAACATTAATTGCAATGAACAACAAGGGAATTCTTGTTTCAAATCTAATAACTTCTATAGAAGTTGAAAAGCTAACTAAGATCGCCTCCATTTTTGACATTAAATTTGAAGTTATTTCCGATCGTTCTAATGCGATTGGCAACAATTTTCTGGTTAATGATAAGGCGGGTTTTTGTAATGAAAAACTGGGCCTAAAATCAATTAAATTTGCCGAGTCTATTTTTGGAGTTAACATAAATTCATGTTCTCTAAATAAAATGGATACTTTAGGTATGGTTGGCTGTATAACAAACAAAGGAGGTCTTTGCCATCCAGATATATTGGCAGAGGATAGAGAAATACTTGAAAAAAGTTTTGAAGTTCCAATAATGGAAGGGACTGTAAATTTTGGAATGCCACTTATTGGCGCCGGTGTTGTTGCTACATCCAATGGAGCCATTTGTGGTCGTCAAAGTACAGGCGTTGAATTAGGTCGTATTGAGGAAGCGCTTAAGCTTTTTTAGTTCTAAAAATAAGATTACAAACAGCTCCTATTTCAGTATCAAGTTCTAATTGTATTTCTTTCTTGCTCACGTCATAATGGTATTTTGCTTGCTCTCTCATCTTTTTAGAAGTATTATTTGCTAAATTATCGCTTCCAAAAATCAAGCAGATTTTTTCCTTCTGCATATTTTCATCCATGTTATTTTTTTTTTTATCTGGCCTAAAAGTACATAAAATTTTTTCACCGCAATTTGGAGGTAGAGGTAATGTAGTTATTTTTACAAAACCAGCCTTAGCTAAATCAACAAAAATCTTTCCACTATTTCCAATACTTGTAGATTTGGCTATATTTTCAGCAAATTCGATTGGAGATTCTTTTGTACTATAATTTATTAGTATTAGATGGCAATTGTGTGCTTTGCATAAGGGAGCTATTTTTGCAATCAATCTTCTATTTATTTCATCAATTTCCTTATTTTTGTTTTGATTGAAAATTACTATGTTATCGGATGCTGCCATTATTGGGCTAGGGGAGTCCCTTTTAAGGGGGTTTATTCATCTACTCTATCGCAGTTCAGGTGCTTTAGATTTGACTACAGAAAACACAGATACAATTTTAGAAATTAGCCTCGAAAAGGAAATGAGAAAATCCTATTTGGATTACGCAATGTCCGTGATTGTTGGACGTGCGTTACCAGATGCACGTGATGGTCTCAAGCCAGTACACCGGCGTGTCTTGTTTGCTATGCGTGAGATGGGTTCCGGTTCACGTTCACCATACAAAAAATCAGCAAGAATTGTAGGTGATACTATGGGTAAGTATCATCCTCATGGTGATCAGGCAATATACGACACAATGGTTCGGATGGCACAGGAGTTCTCACTACGATATCCTTTAGTTGATGGTCAAGGTAATTTTGGTTCTATTGATGGCGATAAAGCTGCTGCTATGCGTTATACGGAATCTCGTTTAGCAACTATTGCAGATACAGTTTTAACAGATCTTGATGAAAATACTGTTGATTTTAGGGATAATTACGATGGTTCACTTCAAGAACCTTCAGTTTTGCCAGGTTTGCTTCCTGGTCTTTTGGTTAATGGATCTTCAGGTATTGCTGTAGGAATGGCCACTAATATGGCCCCCCATAATCTTTCAGAGATAATTTTAGCCCTTAATTTATTAATTGATAATCCTAATAGTTCGCTTGCTGAAATTATGGAATACATTCCTGGCCCTGATTTTCCTACAGGAGGTACTATAATGGGTCGAAAGGGAATTTTTGATGCATATAGTAAAGGCCAAGGTTCTGTAAAAATAAGGGCTAAGATAACACAGGAGTTAAACGGTAAAGATGAATATCTTATTGTTCAAGAAATTCCTTTTTTAGTCCAAAAAAATCGTCTCTTAGAAGAAATATCTAAGATGGTCAGAGATAAAAAAGTTGAAGGTATAAGAGATATACGAGACGAATCCGATCAAAAAGGTATGCGAGTTGTTTTGGAATTAAAAAGAGATGCTTCTCCAATGATTGTTGAAAATCAATTGTACAAACACTCAGCTCTTGAAACTAGTTTTGCCATAAACAATGTTGCTTTAGTTGGGGGGCAACCTAAACGTATGGGTCTTATTGAATTGTTACAGGTTTATTTAGAGCATCGTAAGGAGATAGTTACAAGACGTACACAATATAGATTAAAGAAGGCTGAAGAAAGAGCCCATGTCGTTGAAGGATTATTATTAGCAATTTCTCAGATGGACAAAGTTATAGCTTTTATCAGAAAAGCGGCAGGTAGAGATGCAGTTATAGAGGGCCTTCAGAAGGAATTCTCTCTGAGTAAGGTCCAATCCAAAGCGATTGCAGATATGCGACTTTATCAGCTTTCTCGGCAAGATGCAGATGAAAGGAAAAAGGAATTAGAAGATCTTAAGGCAACCATGTCTAAATTATCTTCTATATTGAAAGACCCAGATAAGGTATTAGCAATTATCAAGGAAGAGTTAGTAGTTCTTGATGAAAAGTATGGCGATAATCGCCGAACTACTATTTCAGATTTTGATGGTGATTTAGCCACAGAAGATTTAATTCCTAGATCTCAAGTTGTAGTTATGCGCACTAATGAGGGATATATCAAACGTGTAAGCCTTGATGAATATCAAGCGCAACATAGAGGTGGCAAAGGTAGAATCGGAATCAAAGCTAAAGAAGGTGACTTTCCTGTTGAGTTATATTCATTGGGGTCACATGATCACATTTTATTTTTCACAACAGCAGGCAGTATGTATTTCCTTAAGGCCTGGCAGATACCAGACGTTTCACGTTATTCAAAAGGAACGCCCTTAGTACAGCTATTGAAGAAATTAGATGAAGGGCGAAAAGAAAAGGATGAACATGTTTTGTGCATGCTTCCTGTTGCAAATATAGGTAGTGAAGGACATTATTTCTTGTTTGCAACTAAGAATGGCATAATCAAGAAAACACGTTTAGAGGAGTATTCCACTCGAATTGAAAGGGCTTGGGCTAGAGATCAAGGATTTCGTGCAATTACTTTGAAGGACAAAGATGAATTAGTAGGTGTAGCAATCTCTGAAGGGGAAAGTCAGGTTATGTTGGCCACTAAGGGTGGAATGGCTAATAGATTTTCAGAAGGCGAAATTAGAATAGTTGGGCGCAATGGTCAAGGAGTCATTGGGATGCGTCTAAAAGATAAAGATCAAGTTATCGGGATGTCATTAGTTAATGAGGAGGAACTTCTTTTGACCATTACAGAGAAAGGTTATGGCAAAAGGGCTAATGCAGGAAATTATCGTTTGACTAAACGTGGAGCTAAAGGCGTTCAAAATATTAAAGTAGATGAGAAGAGTGGACCAGTCATAGCAGTTATGACACCAGGCGAAGCTAATCAAATATTAGCCACTACGTCTTCTGGAAAAGTAATTAGAACTCATATAGATACAATAAGAGAGATAGCTCGTGTGGGGCGAGGTGTCAAAGTAATGTCCGTTGATCAAAATGAGACAGTTGTTGCAGTAGCATTACATAATGAAGAAGATGAAGAAAGGAATACTGAAAATGGCTATCCATGTCCCGAATGCAAGACAGGTAATCTTGTTTCTAAAGACGGGAAAAACATATGTGGTACTTGTGGATTAATCATGGATGCGTAAAATACCAGTAAAAGATATTGAAATTGGTTCTCATACAACACTTAAAGATTTGAGTTCACAATTTGGTAAAGCAGGTGGTTTTGTGGCTTCCAAGGTTTCTACAGCTACTTCAATAATTAATGATATGAATGAAAGTGAATGCACTAAATTCCTTTCATTTCCAGCAGACATTATGGCAACAGGAACTCGGGGACTCTTGAGGAAGTTTGTTGAGAAAGGTAACGCTGATGTCGTAGTGACGACATGTGGTACTTTAGATCACGATATAGCTAGAACTTTGGCTGATTATTATCATGGGGATTTTGCAATGGACGATCAAAAATTAAGAGATGAAGGGATAAATCGTTTGGGTAATGTTCTGGTACCGGATGATTCTTATGGAATTCCCATTGAAAGATGGGTGCAGCCTATAATTTCAGATTTATATTCTAAAAATATTAGATGGCCGCCTTGGAAAATTTGGCGAGAAATAGGTTTAAGATTAGCAGAAGAAGATGGAGGTACCGATTCATTCTTGGGTCTTTGCGCTAAGAAGGACATTAAAGTCTTTGTTCCTGGCCCTACAGATGGTGCAGTTGGTTCCCAACTTTGGCTCTTTTGGCAAACACACAAAGATTTCACTTTAGACGTCTTAGAAGAAGAGCATGAACTTTCTGATATTGTTCATGAAGCTAAATCTACAGGCGCTATAATGATTGGAGGAGGTATTTCTAAGCATCACACTATTTGGTGGAATCAGTTCAGAGAAGGTTTAGATTATGCAGTTCAGGTTACTACAGCCCCAGAATGGGATGGTTCTCTTAGTGGTGCAAGAGTGAGAGAGGCTGTTTCCTGGGGCAAAGTAACTCCTAAAGCAAGAAGAATAACTGTCGAAGGCGATGCTACAGTTTTGTTACCTTTGATTTTAGGACCTTTGTTATGAGAGCAATAGTTCGTGGTGTATCAAGTTCATTTGAAAAAGCCTTAGCTTCCTATTTTGGGAATGGGCCGACAGATTTGGCAGCTGCTAAAGAGCAGCATGCAGCCTACGTTTCAAAGTTGAGAGAATTTGGTGTTTTGACTAAAGAAATAGCTTCGCATCCTGATTATCCAGATTGTTGTTTTGTAGAAGATCATGCCGTTGTAGTAGGCGATTCAGCGCTAATAACTAATGCAGGACATGATACACGTTTAGGAGAAAAGAAAGGTGTTGAAGAGGCATTAGCTGAGGACCTTAATCTAGAATATATGGAATCTGGAGCAAGGATGGATGGGGGCGATGTTCTTAGATTTGGCGATAAAATTCTTGTAGGGCATAGCACAAGAACTAATTCTCAAGGAATAGAGTCTTTGAAAAATTTTGCTGCGTCTCGAGATTTAAAATTACATGTCGTTAAAGTTCCTGAGAAATCACTACATTTAATTTCAATTTGTACTTCACCTATGCCCGGAGTTTTACTAGTTCCAGAAGGGTGGTTCTCAAGTTCTGATTTCCCTGATGATGCAAAAATTTTGTGGATTCCAAGTGAAGAAGCATATGGTGCAAATATCCTTCCTTTTGGAGAAGATATAATGGTTCCGGAAGGTTATAGCGCCGTATCTGATATTTTGGCTAGTAATGGACTAAATCTCCATCATATGGAGATGTCGCAATTTAGAGCTGCAGATGGTTCTTTGACATGTCTCTCAGTTCTTTATGATTAACTAAACTTCTTAATACATCCATGTTGATGTTTCGTCACATGGCTAGTTTAGAGAGTCCAGCAAAGATTTCATCTAAAGAAGGAAAACTAGGAGTTTTGATGCCTGGCCTTGGGGCAGTTAGTACTACATTTATTGCAGGTTCGTTGGCGATTAAGGCAGGAATATCAAGCCCAATTGGTTCTTTTACTCAAATGGGAACCATTCGCCTTGGTAAACGTAATGAAAGGCGTGAAGTACAAATTAATGATTTTATCCCTTTGTCAAGCATTAATGATTTAGTATTTGGCGGATGGGATATTTTTGAGGATAATTGTTATGAGGCAGCAGTTAAGGCAGGCGTTCTTGATATGGATTTATTAGGTAAAATAAAACCAGAATTGAGTTCTATAAAGCCAATGAAAGCTGTATTCGACAAGAATTTTGTTAAAAAATTGGATGGTAAATTTATCAAATCAGTTCAAGGCCATAGAGATTCAATTGAAGCACTCAGGGAAGATATACGTTCATTCAGAAAAGTAAATAAATTGAATAGAGTGGTTATGATCTGGTGTGGAAGTACAGAAATTTATCAAGATCCTAATAATCCAATATACAAATCATTAGACAAGTTTGAAGAAGCCTTGGATTCAGATAGTACATTGATTGCACCTTCAGTTTTGTATGCTTATTCTGCAATTAAAGAAGGTGTTCCTTATGCTAATGGAGCGCCAAATTTGTCAGTGGATTTCCCTGCACTTTATGAATTATCGATACGTGAAAAAATTCCTATAGCTGGGAAAGATTTCAAGACTGGTCAAACTCTGATGAAGACAATACTTGCTCCTGGTTTTAAAGCTAGACGTATAGGGATAGATGGTTGGTTTTCTACAAATATTTTAGGTAATAGGGATGGAGAAGTTCTGGATGATCCTGAATCATTTAAGACCAAAGAAGTTTCCAAACTTGGTGTTCTTGAGCAAATACTAGAGCCTGAAAAATATCCTGACTTATATGGCGATTTGTATCACAAAGTTAGAATAAATTATTATCCACCTAGAGGAGATAATAAGGAAGGATGGGACAATATAGATATCAAAGGATGGCTTGGATATCCTATGCAAATTAAGGTTGATTTTCTTTGCCGTGATTCTATTTTAGCAGCCCCTATTGTATTAGATTTAGCTTTATTTCTTGATTTAGCTCAAAGAGCTGGCATGTATGGTATTCAAGAATGGCTTTCATTTTATTTTAAGTCCCCAATGTGTAAACCAGATTTGTATCCAATACACGATTTATTTTCACAAAAAGCTAAGTTAGAAAATACTCTTCGTCATCTTATGGGCGAGACAATTATCACCCATCTTGGTTTAGATTATTATTACGAAGAGGAGTAATGGAAGCTGTAGTAGTTACAAATTATGGAGGACCAGATAATATGGAAATCCAAGATATTCCAATGCCTACTCCAGGCCCAAGCGAGATTTGTATTAAAGTTTCGAGAGCTGGGATAAATTTTGCAGATATTTTATCTCGTATGGGAATTTATCCAGGGGCTCCTAAACCTCCTTTTACTCCCGGTATGGAAGTATCAGGAACTATTCATGAGGTGGGCCCCGATGTTGAAGGCTTTGAAGTAGGAGATAGAGTTGTTGGTACAGGAACAAAAGGAGGTTATGCTAGTTATACCGTATCCAATTCTCAGGGAGTTTTTAAGATTCCAGATGATATTTCTTTTGATACAGCAGCAGCTTTCCCTGCAGTTTATTTAACATCATATTTGATGATAATTCATCCGGGCGATTTGCATCCAGGTGAATCGATTTTGATTCACGGTGCAGCTGGTGGCGTAGGCCTAGCATCAATTGAATTGGCTAAAATAGCAGGGGCGAAGACAATCTTTGGAACCTGTTCACCAAGTAAGCATGAGTTTATTGAGGAGAGAGGAGTTCTTCCCGTGGACAAAGATAATTTCTTGGCAGGGATAATGGAATGGACTGATGGTAAAGGTGTAGATTTAGTTTTAGACCCTATTGGAGGAGACCATTTGATGCAATCGTATCGCTGTTTGGGTTCTGGAGGAAGGGTTTGTTCATTTGGAATCTCAGATATGGCACCCGGTAAAAAGAGAAGTTATTGGCATCGTTTCAAATCTTGGTTAAATTTTCCAAAATTTGATCCATTGAAAATGATGAGTAGTAATCGAGGCGTTTTTGGAATACATTTAGGGCGCTGGAAAAATTGGGAACACTTAGACAAAGCAAGAAAAGATTTGATGGGCTGGATTAAGGAAAATAAAATCAATCCTTATGTGGATCAAGTGTTTCCTTATACTAAGGTTTCAGATGCACATCATTATATTCAAGATCGGGAAAACAAGGGCAAAGTGCTTTTGAGTTTTGATTAATATCAAATTCTTTGCCATTTCTTTAAAATAGGGATATTATTATCTTATCATGTCTGATATAAATGTCAAGCTGAAGCATAGTTCTGACGATTCAGACAAATTGTTTAGAATTTTATTTGCATCAATAAAAATAGGTGCGCCAGCATCTAAACGAAAAATTGCCGATGCCGCCGATCTTTCTTCACAGATAGTAGATTATCATATAGATAAATTAGTAGCGAATGGCCAAATGCTTGTGATAAATTCACAGTATATGGCACAGAAAGCATTTAGCGATAAAAGGATTTATAAATTTTTGAAGGATACAGTAATAACTCAAGATTTAGTCGATAAAATTGCGACAGGTATTGATTTTTCTCAATCAGAAGTCCAAGAGAACAAAGTAATTGAGGAATCTATTTTGACACTATTAAAATTGTTTTCTATAGAGTTGAAAAAATGATAAACTTCCAAATTTTTTTGGCATTGTTTTATATACCAAAAAACTTTTTCATGCTTATGAGACGAAGACATATCCTTGGAACGCACGACAAAACACTTTGCGGCTGGTCAGTTACAACCGGAGAGTTAGCTCAATTAAAGAAAATGGATAATAAGTATGTCAATTGTAAACGTTGTTTAGACAAATTAGATGCAGCAGCTTTTTTTGAATCCTCATCTCTAAAACCGAATAGAAAATCAGGTGCATCACTTAATGTCTAAAAAAATAGAAGTTTTTGGTAAATCATTCAATGAACCGCGAGCAATAGCAAGTTTATCAGGATCACAACCTGAACCCTTCGGAGGTATTCCTTCTGGAGTTTTTGCAGTTTTTGCAGTATTGATTTTAGCTTTATCCTTAAATTCTTATTTTCCCGAAGATGAATCACCTCCCTCAGAAATGCCTTTAACAGAGGCCCAGACTACTTATTTGGAAACTATACTATCAGACCGTTCACGTTCTTCGCCTATATTGTCTAATTATGATTCTTGCGGCTTTCTTGAAATGGATTTGAAAGATCATTTGAAAGAAGAAATGCGTGTAAATTTAGGTACTGGTTATGCTTCTCCCTTTGGTAATTTCGAGACGTGGGCAATGGATGAGGGCGTTGGTATTTTAGAATCTACGGCCAGTCCCGAAAAGAGTTCATCTGACACTCAGGAAGGAAACGACTATTCTGGGACTAATAATCAGGAACAGGGCGTCGACGAAGCGGATTTTGTTAAGACAGATGGTTCATATATTTATTTGGTAAATCAAGATTATAATTATTGGGATGTTTATCCTTCTGGTAATTTACATATTTTTGATATTCCCGAAGCAGGAAATATTTCATATCTGTCAAATATAACTATAGAAGGCCATCCCAAAGAGCTACTTCTTGTAGATGACAAAGCTATAATTTATTCTAATGTATATATATATTCATATTATGATGAGACACACCCTCTCGACCCTTATGTAAAGGTTGAATACAAGAAAGAAAAACCACATTCAGTAGAAAGTGAATCTAAGGAGGAATCTAATACAGTTGAATCGAGTGATAGTGATGGGTCTAGGAGTCATGAAGAGATAGAGTACGAGTATGATTATTATTATCGTACAACTTCATTAACAAAACTTACAGTATTAGATTTAACAAATAGAAGTTCACCTCAAATCTCTAAAGAATTATATATAGAGGGAGGTTACCAAACCGCTAGGGAATCTAAGGGCACAGTTCGTATGGTGTCCTATGGTTGGATGGATGTTCCTGAATTAAGAACTTGGTTAGATTTCGATTATAGTTATTGGGAACTTGATTGGGAAAGCTCAGAGAGGGAGCTGATATGGATGGAGAAAATGAATGAAACAGTCTCTTACAATGATAAGATAATTGATTCAGTACCTCTTGATAATTTACTTCCTAGAATATACGAAAGATCAGGGCAGAATATCACAGTCCATAAATATTCTGAATCAGGGGCTGGTAACTGTCAAAATTTTGCTGCATCTTCAGATGGAGCAGGCCGAGGCATTAGTTCAATTTTAACTTTAGACCTTCTCAACGAAAATTTTAGTTTTAACGCAGACCATATACTTAGTAATCAGGCAACAGTTTATGCATCTGGAGACGTTTTGCTTCTAGCAGAGTCAGCTTGGGATTCATGGTGGTTTTGGTGGGGTGATGAGATTAGTGAAAATAATGAAATGACAAATATCCATGTTTTTAATATATCAGGTCAAGGCCAAACAGACTATGTAGCTAGTGGTCGTATTAACGGAACAATAAACAATCAATTTTCTTTGTCTGAATATGAAGGATACATTAGAGTTTGCTCTACTACAGGTCAATGGGGTCGCTGGTGGATAGAAGACCCTGAGCCTATGGAAAACCATGTTTTTGTTTTAGGCCTCAGTACACATGGAAATGAATATGAGGTTGTTGGTCATGTAGGAGGAATAGCAAAGGACGAAAGCATTTGGTCTTCACGTTTTGTTGGAGAAAAGGCATATCTTGTAACTTTTAGAAATATAGATCCTTTATGGACGATTGATTTGAGTAATCCTACAAATCCAAAGGTAATTGGAGAGCTTGAAATACCAGGTGTATCAACTTATATTCACCCAATGGGTGAGAATCATCTTCTTACAATAGGCATTGGAGGTAATGATGACGGCCTTGAATGGGGTGTTACTCAAGTTTCAATATTTGATGTTAGTGATTTTTCAAATCCTCAATTAACGAGCTCTATGAAGCTTACTCCTGAGCCCCAAGGTGCAGGATATTCATACAGCGAAGCAACTTATGAGCACAAGGCATTCCAATATTGGGAAGAGGATAATCTCCTTGCAGTACCCTTATCAACCAGTAGATGGTTTGAGAATGGTTATGAGTATGTCTCCAAATTGCAGCTCATAAATGCAAAACCAGACGAGGAGCTTACACTCTATAGTGAAGTTGATCATTCTTTATTCTATAGACCGAATTATTGGTGGGACAATACAGATATTAGACGTAGCATTTTCATGGGCGGTGGAGATTATATTTATGCGATTAGTGAAAAGGCCATTACTTCTCATAAAGTTGATACAATGGAAATGATAGGGTTTGCAGAAATCCCTTCAAATAATAAACCAGCTTTTGATGAGTCAGATTCAAAGAGACATAGTAGCTAAATTGTAAATAAGGAGTATAATTGTTGAATTGCTATGATTCAGTTAATTGATTTACAAAGGCACTATGAGATGGCCTCTGAGACTATTAAAGCATTAGATGGCATAAATCTCAATATTCTTGCAGGAGAGAGAGTGGTTTTATTGGGGCCTTCAGGTTCTGGAAAGACAACTCTACTGAATTGTATATCTGGATTAGATACACCTACTGGTGGTAAATATTCGTTTGAAGGAAATACAGTAAAAGGGAGTAGCGAAGATTTAACAACATTTCGTAGAAAAAATGTAGGTTATGTGTTTCAATTTTTCAATCTACTCCAAGACTTGACAGTACTAGAAAACGTTCTTTTAATTCAAGAACTTTCAGGTCAACGTGATACAGAACGCGCTAAAGAAGTCCTAAGATTAGTGGGTTTGGAGGAAGAGATGGATCGTTTTCCCTCTGAAATCAGTGGAGGTCAACAGCAACGCGTTGCCATCGCTAGAAGTATAGCTAAGAATCCTAAATTACTTCTAGGTGATGAATTAACTGGTAATTTGGATACCGAGACCTCTGCTAAAGTAATGGAGGTTTTAGTTGAAGCTTGTAAAAAAGAATGTATAACGATGATCATGGTCACACATGATGAGTCTCTGTCAAAATATGGAACGCGTGTTATTCGTCTTGATAGTGGTAAAGTAAAGTCAGATGAGCAGGTAAAATCAGAGTAATGTCATCCCTTCTGACTAAAAGATTAACCCGTAGCCTTTGGAGAACCAAAATACGATTAGTTGCAGTTATTTTTATGGTAGTTATAGGTGTTTTAGGAGGAATTTCAATGGGAGGTTATGCAACTAATGTGTCAGTACTCTATGACAACATATATGAGGATGATGAAGATGGTGTAAACCTTCCAGATATTTGGGTAAATCTTCCAGTTGGGACCTGGTCTGATCAAGAGTCCCAGAACCTTTGTGACAAGTTTGAGGAGGATTTTCCAGTTGATTCACCTAGAATCGACAAATGTGAACCTCGCCTAGTTCTTGATGGAACTCTTTTCCATCAGGGCAATCCAGTTACAGCAGTTTGGCATGGTATTGATGAGGGCGAAGTTGATAAGGTTTGGATACCGGATCATGATTGTTGCGAGGGAAGAATTGCGCAAACGGCAACAGAAGTTGTAATTGATGTACATGTGGCTGAGGATTTGGATATTTCGGTTGGAAGTTCAGTATCTTTAGGAGCTGGCGAAGGTCGCATGAATTTCACAGTTGTTGGTCTAGGCTATCAATCAAGCCACTTCTGGTTCGTACCAGAGGGTTCACTTGTTCCAGCTGAAGAGGGTACTTATGTCACAGGTTATCTAACATCTGAGGGACTTGAGAATCTTGCCAATCTCACTTCAGGTTCATCAAACAAAATTCTAATTGACCTGGAGGGAACACCTAGCTTTGATCTCCCCTCAACTGAGAAGTTTGAAGGAGATGAAATCAGTCCCGTAAAATTCCACGTAAAAGAAGTTTTATTGGATGAAGATTCAGGAACAGCCACAGTAAATGATAGGGGAGAGACGCCAGCAGTAGAATTATTGAGAGCGGATCTTGAAGGTGCTCAAAAGAGCTTTCCGGCAGTCACGACAATGTTAGTCATTGTGGCCTCAATAACGATAATACTTAGCCTACAAAGATTGATACAAAGCCAGTCGCGTGAAATAGCAATAATGCGGACTCTAGGAGTTCCTAGAAATTCGATTATGATAGGTTATATGCTCGCACCTTTGGCAATTGGATTGATTGGTAGCGCCCTAGGTGTTTTACTGGGAGTCTTTTTTGGAATCAGAGCAATGCTAGATATTTATGAAAATATAATAGGTCTTCCAATTTTAAATGAAGCAGTTGATTGGAATATGGTTGCAGAGATAGTAGCAATTGCGATGGTAATTGTCTTTTTGTCTGGAATCTGGCCAGCTTGGAAAGCTTCAAGAATGAAACCATTAGAAGTTCTGAGTGGTCAACACGAAGTAAGAGTAGGTTCTAAATTTCTTCAAACTTTGACTGCTGATTTGCCTACTACTATTGGTTTGACAATTCGTTCAAGTCTGCGCAAGCCTATTCGTTTGAGTCTGACTTTCTTAGCTGTCGGTTTGTCTATGGTGATTTACGGTTCAATGCTAATGTTTGCAGGCTCCATGACTGACATTTTAGTGGATAATTTGGAGGAAGGTCAGCAGTGGGACGCTCAGGCCCTCATTCCTGAAGGTGGACCAGAGGAGATAATAACTTGGTCGAACGATAACAATGCAACGTATGAATTAGTTATAGAATATCCTTTTGGAACGATTGAGGACGATGAAGGAAAGGCGAAGCCATTCACTGCAATAGGCCTAGAAAAATTTGCTACAGAGGGCTCAGCTATGCGCTTGGTCAACCTAGTTGATGGAGAGCTTCCATCTAAGGAAACAGCTCCAGCTCAAATTTTAGCAGATGAGGGGACCGCAGCTTTACTTGATTGGGATTTGAATGAAAAGCGAACATTGAAACTTGGAACTATGGAGATTGAAGTTGAACTTGTTGGCACAACGCGTGGAGAAATTTCTCGAACTATCTATTTCCATCGCACTTTCTTAGAGAATGATATAGGAATAGAAGCGACATCAGTGTATATCAGATTAGAGGAAGGAGGTTCAGTTGACGGTAATCTAGCAGACGTTTCACAAGGTGTGGTTGAAAAAAAAAATCTGCTTTCCGGTACTGAAAAGCTTCTGGAACAACAAACGCAATTTCTTGGAGTCTTCATATTTCTTGGGATTCTAGTTGCAGCAGCAGTTCTGTTCAATACATTGATAATGAACCTTGCAGAGAGAGATTTAGAATTATCAACCTTGAGAGTTCTCGGTGCATCGACGAATCGTTTGGGTTCAATGCTTATTGGTGAAAATTTTTCTATTGGCCTAGTTGGTGGTACGTTTGGCGCTATTTTTGCTTATCTTGGTACTGTTTATTTAGCGAGTGTATTTTCTTCATGGGCTTTCTATATCACTGTAGTTCCCAGTATTGATGTGGTTATCTTCCTGATTGCTACAGTTCTGATAATATCTCTAGCTATAACTCCCTATGGAATTTGGAGATTGAGGAGAATGGA
>CAZWJS010000002.1:0-50798 GCA_964634895.1 uncultured archaeon
ATTGTCGGATTGACTGCACTAGTTTCGCTTAGATTTCGAATGTCAGATGATAGCCTACACTGAGGTTATTATCATCTCCATAATATGTCTGCAATAACGGAATAATGTCCATCACAAAATCAGGATTTCGCCGAAGTTATTGCACTCGTTAAACGAGGTCTGGTAACAGCATTAAGCTGGTCAGGCTCGTCATCACCTAAAATGGTCTATATAAGAAAAACGGCATTTGGACCTAATTTAATTATATTTTGACTTGAAATTGAGAACCTGGTTGCAAACCTTCTGGTACTGTTACTGAGACTAGTCTACCATCTGGGGCCTTAATCTGTATTTGTTGGCCAGGTTGGACTCCTTGCGGTACTGTAATACTCAATAGTGTGGGGGCTGCAGGAGGTTGTTCAGGTTGAGGTGGAGCTGCTGCAGGAGGTTGTTCAGGTTGAGGTGGAGCTGCTGCAGGAGGTTGTTCAGGTTGAGGTGGAGCTACTGCAGGAGGTTGTTCAGACTGTGGTAAGGCAGGCGGCACTACTGATTCTTGAGAAGTAATCCCTGGATCTCCAAATACATCTTCAACTTCCCCCGCTTGCGACCTTCTGTAGAAAAAGAAAGCTCCTGCACCTCCAACAAGCATTACAAAACCTGCAACTAATGGTACAATCAAATCACCACTAGAACTTTCGCCACCTGAATCCGAAGCTTCAGGCATAACAACAGTCCCTTCAACATCAATAGTTAATGTCTGAGAATCATCTTCCAGCAAATCTAAAGGTCCAACAGAAGGTGAAACACTGTTCCGATCAATTTCAGCTATCAACGTTAATTCGCCATCATAATTTTTGGGGACTGAGTATTCTACCTCTATTTCAATGAGTTTTTCACCCTCAATTGTAAACGTTGTGTTTGTTAATTTTGTTGAACCCTGTTTAATATTAAGTTCACCAGTTGCACTTGCACCTCCTTCATTCATAATTTCAATTGTTAGAGTTACAGCTTGACCTTCTTTGATATTCGTTGAACTTGATGTGAAGCTTTCAATGCTCAAGCTTGGTGGTGTTGTTATTTCAATCTTTTGAGAATCATCTTCGAAAGTTAATTCTTCAGAATCCCAAAATTCTTCGTCTTCAGAGTTTACTGGTTTGATGTTAGCAAACCTGATATTCACAGACCAATCTCCAATAAACCCGGCTTCACCACCAGAAAAGAGGCTTATAACTGGTGAAGTGATATACTCACCAGAAACATCTTTAAACTTAATCTGAGATTCTTGCCCTGCAGGTAGCATAATAGAACCATAGCCGGGATCAATTTCACCTGAATAATCAACAGTTAAATCTTTGATTCCATTAGTCATAGTTATTTCAGCTGTAGCTGTTAAGTCAAAAGAGCCGTCGTTCATCACAAAAATTTGCGGTACAACTACAATTCCATCACTAAAAGAATCTGTTTCTTCCAAGGTGACAGAATCGACCCAAACAATTCTACTAACTTTTAAATCGGGCAATTTTTTGATTTGAATTTCTATAATTTCGTCTACAAGTAGATTACCATCTCCCGATGTATCTTCGATTTTCAAATAAAGATTATTGACTGATTTTTCAGGTATCCAATTACCAGTAAAAGGTCTTATCTCATCAATTTCTATTTTCGTTTGGTCAGTTGTTGATAAATCGTTGTCTGGGTTGACATCCTTAGCACGCAAAAGTATTCCCTCCTCATCATTTATATACAAATAAACAATACACTCACAATATTTATCACCTTTATTTTCGATTAATAATGTCCATTCATTATTTCTGTTTTCTACAGGAACACTAGTGGTACTAAATGTATAATCAATATTTGAGCTTGCACTATTTATTGTAACACTTTCTGTTACTTCATTATCATCATCTTCGCCTTCATCTTCCTTAGGCATGGAATCAACAATTCTTACGGTTATTTCATGAGTACCTACTGGAACATCCTGCCAACCAGACTGTATTGTTTTAGAACCTCCACCAGGTACATCAGCTACCGTACTTGCAGAAATATATTCATCAGTTCCTCCAATATTAGCCCAAATTTCAAAGTCAACATCTGCATCTCCTTCTCCACTGTTCGTAATTTTAGCAGATATGTATAATGTGCTTCCTTCCTTTAATTCTCCAGAGAAAGTAAGGTCAGAAATAGAAAGTTCAGCCACTGTTGTTTTTATTGATAAATCTTTTAGTATTAGTTTTCCAGGAGTTTCCGAATTGATTTTTATTGCGGTTTCAACAATATCTTGATTATTGTTAACGGCTATCTGTACTTCACTATTAAGAGCATCCACTAATTTGGAGGAAGATATTACTAAATCTACTTCATATATAATTTCTAAATCATTAAAACCCACTGTCCCTTTGCTACTACTTCCCACTTTCAAAATAATTTCAGTCATTTCAATCCCATATTCATCAACAATAGTGTCACCAGCAGATATAGCGTCTTGAAGTGCCTCTTCAATAACTGTTTTAAATGACCTTACGGCTTCGTCCCCTGCTTCATTCCATGTTAACTCTTCATTAAATTCACCAGCATATTCCCAGTCATTACTACTTCCTAACTTGACATAGGGATTGGTCGGATAATCATCACTCTTTGTTGTCCTTACATAAATATCAAGATCTTCATCTTCTTCATCAAAGACATTAGATTGTTCTTCGAATGCAAAATATGCTTTGTCTGCAACTATTGTATCCATTTTATTCCCTATAAAATAGTCCAAGTCTTCCGAATCATGATCTGTAATTTCGAAAGAATCAGACCATGTACCTCCTCCATCCTGACTAAATATAAAGAAATAATCATACCCCTCACTTGCATCAACAGAATTAGAGTAATCCTGATAAGTCAAATATGTAAAACCAGGTCCGCTTGATAAACTAGGAAATTTATATAACATCAAATTGTCCGTATCAAGAATAAGCTTGTCCTCTCCCCAACTAACTCCATTGTCTGTAGAAATAATTCCAACGAGATCTCTAGAATTATCAGTTTTACCATCATAACTTCCACCATCCATCCAAGAAACATATAAGGTATCTTCGTGAGCAGCTATAGATGCCTGACCAAAGGAATCACTTTTATCTCCATTTAATGACTTCTGATTTGACCACGTTTCACCTCCATCTGAAGTATAACTATATTGTATTTCCCAACCTCCTACGCTACCTTGCCACACAACATGATATTTCCCTTGGTTGTAAACAATTTCAGGTAGATAATCATCACCTGAATCATCACTAATTTTGATATGTTCGCTCCAACTATCTCCACTATCTTGCGAATAGGAAATATAAATATCGTAATTATCATTACTACCAAATACTCCATTGGACCAAGCCGTGACAACATGATCCTCATTTGAAGTTATCGTAGCACTATATTTGTATCCCTCTCCATTATCATCATTAACTATAATTGGTGCAGACCAAGTCTCTCCTTTGTCTTTTGAACTACTAATATATACATCTGAATAACCTAATATGTCGTCTTGAGTCCATACAATATGAACGTCATTGTTACTTGCTGAAATATCACAACGATTATCGGCATTATATATTCTATAAGTTAACTCTGTTTCAGCATCACTCTCCTGATTTGAAATAACTGTAGGCAAATTCCAGTTTTCCCCACCGTCATCAGAACGTCTAAAAACAATATCTCCGTCATCTACGCGAGCATCATTACCATTACTGTCTCCTTCCTGATCATAATCTCCATCATCGATATAACAAAGGTATAATGAATTGTCTGAATAGGCGATTGCTGGATTTGATGAATCAGCTTCATAGTAATACTCTGATATATGTTGTATGCGGTTGCCTGGAGAAACTTCCCATGTTAGACCATTATCATCACTTTTCGTATAATGAATATCATCATCTGAGGATGCCCCTGTCTCATCAGTCCTATCTACCCATGTAACTACGACTTCATCTTCAGTTTGGTCAACATCAATTTGCACATTGCTTCGATAATCTTCATCTTCAAGTCCATCAACATTAACTGGAGTATTCCAAGATGAACCCTTATTGGCACTTCTTGCAACATTCACCACGTAATTTAAATCAAAATCTAAACCTGACCATCCTAAAAAGTAATCATTATCTCCATCATTAGATGAATCTAAGTAATCAATAGTGAAATCATTTCCATTTGAAGCAGTTTGCTCAGAGCTGAAACTACTACCAGAATTACTAGAACTTCTGCTTTTAAGATCTGTTTGGGTGCTTGTACTACCTATTTCAGCCCAAGCAACAACTACATCACTTCCCGATGCTGTTACAGTTACTTCAGTGACCGTAAGGTCACCACTGCCGCTTAATTTACTGCCTGAAGAAAAAGTTTCTCCATTGTCATCTGAAATTGAATATCTTGTCTCATAATATCCTGTTTCAGCATCTGCCTCTCTCCAAACTACATGAACTTTACCATCACTCTGAACTAAAGTAGAATCAAGTGAATTTGCTTCTTGACCAGTAATTGTAACTTGGTCAGACCAGGTATTGCCATTATCTGAGGATTTCGAATAAAAAACATTCCAATTCGCATCTCCAGTCTCAGCACCACACCAAACAAGGTGAATCGTATCTGATGAATCTACAACCATATCAAAGCCATATAATTGTTGTTCATTTCCTACGCCAGCATCTGTAGGTGTTGACCAACTGTTACCACCGTTAGTACTATAACTCATTTGAAAAACTTCAGCTCCTAAATCTAGCATCCAGAATGCAACAAGAAGATCATCAGATGCACTTAATGCAGGATAATATATTCCACCAAGGCCCTCATCGTCTCCCCACTCTCTAAGCAAAAATGGTTCATTCCAACTATCGCTAGTGTAAGACCTAAAAATTAAATTATAATATCCATTTCCTCGAGTATCTAAATTACCATCATCCACCCATAGCGTGTAGTAATTACCTTCATTCACTTCCAAAGAAGATGCAATGGAAACTGAACCACCATTAGTATTAGTGGAGGCTAGGTTATAATCATCCAACTCTCCAGAGCCATATGGAAGGCCTGTCAAATTTACCTTAGCACTAGTTATTGTAGAATTAGTAGGAATATATAATGATATTTCTTCTTCACCGGCAGAGGAAAAAGTTGCTGAGCTACTAATTGAATCAGAAACAAATCTTTTCTGATTGCCTAATGCACCATAACCTGAAGCATCATACTTCCACTCATAATCTGAAATACCTATAGAAATTGATTCGGGAGATTCATCACCAAGTGAGGGAGAAACGACGAAGGAAGCATCAAGAACGTCAGTAGCTGGAAATTTTACAGTGGTGTTCCTTTCTTCCTGATTACCTTTTAAATTTATCGTAAAGGAAGATTGATCATTATCCTCTCTTGTGTATAATGTTGATGTTTCACTAATTCCAAAACTGCTAAACACCAATATAAAAGCTATAACTAAATTTGCAAACTTGCGTTTAAACAACATACATGCCTCGAATGTTAATTAGGCTAGCTTTTAATATAAGTTTCACTGATACTATTTATGACAAAACAATATCACATGGATTCACATAATGGTACGTATATCAAAAACTTCAGTGCTAAAGTTGAAGCTACATTTCCAGGCATTGTTGAATTAGATCAGACAGCTTTCTACCATTTGGGTGGAGGGCAACCAGCTGATACTGGTAGTCTATCATGGAATGATAAAGAAGCTATTGTGGTCGATGTTAGGAAAAAAAACAGAATAAGGCATATGGTAAAAGGAGAATTACCAGAAATAGGTTCAGAAGTGAAGGGAACTTTGGATTGGGACCGCAGATATGAGCATATGAAAATGCATACTTCGCAACATTTAGTGTCAGCAGTAGTTAGTGAGCTTTATGGTTCCGATACAGTTGGAAATCAAATTGGACAAACTAAGTCAAGAATTGATTTTAAACCCTTAAAGTTATCACTAGATGAGCTAGAAGAACTTCAAATTAAAGTTAATAAATATATAGATGAGGATCTTAGCGTCAATATTTCTGAAAGAGATCGCTCGGAATTAGAAAATAATAAAGAAATTCGTTCTAGCATGTCAAGTGGTCTGTGGAAAATGTTACCAAGTAGTGTGAAGAGATTGAGAGTTATTAGCATAGGTGATATTGATGTTTGTCCGTGTGCTGGAACTCATGTCCGAAGTCTTTCAGAGATTGGAAAAGTTAATTTCCTTAAAAAAGAAAATAAAGGCTCGCAAAAACTAAGATTAAATTATCAACTAAGTTAGTCCAATTTTATTATTTGATCTGAGTTCTCGACCTTTATGCGTGTGTATCAAATCTAGTTCCATATCAGTGGGGTTGCCTGCACGAATTATTAATTCCAAATCAAAACTTATTTCGTTAAATGTTCCTAAGTCTCCAATAAAAAATGCATTCTCACTGAATGAATAGGAAATATCGGGTTTAATATTTGAAATAGCTAGCATAGCACTGTTAAATATTGGGCACAATGAACAATTTTCAATTACTTCTGAAGAATAATTACTGATATTTATCTTTAATTTAATCAGATTAGTTTGTCTTTCAACAATTGTGTTTACTACAATCTCCTTCTCAGAAAGGTAATTATCAACCATTTCCCTATTAGCAGCTATTGTTTCCTGAATCAAAGGCTCCAAGCTCAGTTTTCCACCAAGAATCTGTTCTACATCTCCATTCCAATCCTTAAGATTAGGATTTTGTCCTTCAAAAGACCTTACGAGATTTGCCAATTTACTTCGTAAGTACTTGTCAACTTCACCATATACTACGGCAGCTAAATAACAATTAGTTCCTCTTTGAAGAATAACAGTATTGTCTCCGTAATCAATAGCACCTAGATCTCCAGTTGACTGGAAAGAATCCTGTACAAAATCATTGATTGCAGTTAACATTCCACTCATAATATCAGTGTCAGTCTGGGCCTCTCCAGTACCAACATATTCTAGCAATCGGCCATCTTGGTAAATTAAATACAATTGTTCAATTTTATACTTTGCAATTGGTTTTGATTCAATTAATTGTATATTATCATCAATTTCTTGATTCTTGGATTTATACAATAAAAAACCGCCAGCAGATAAAAGGATAATTCCAACACCTAACATTATGGGTAGTATTCCTTCCATCCCGAATTGACTTGTTGATGTTTTTTCATTAGTTTCATAAAACTTTACAACTTCTTCCATCACAATAGTCTTTTCACCAGATATACTCGAGTGTTTAAATTCATCTTCCGTCCATATTCTATAATAGTATGTTTTATCTGAGTCAAGATTATCCTCAATATATTCATGAGCTCCAGATTCACATGGTTCGATAATATTTTCATTAAACCATCCCTTTGATTTGTCAGTAGTCCTCTGAACTTTACATAAAGCAAGATTCTCTTCAACTACAAAAGAAATTACAACATTACTAGTATTTGTGTGAGTTATTGCCAAGTCTCTTGCAATTGGAGGTGCGGCAGTGTATACTTCAAAAACTTCATGTACTCCTGAATATATTATCTGAATGTTGTTTTCACCCAACACTGGAACAAAACCGCCACTTTTTATCCCTCCAAAAATAACTCTTTTATTATCCACATCAAGGAAAAATTCATCATCTTGCAGCCGGCTTTCATTATTACCTTGCTTCAATTGGTACTCGTAGACTCCATCTGAATCTTGATCAATTTTAACAATAAAGTTGTTATCTATTTTTGTTAAAGGAATGTATTCTAAATCTATAAATTGATCAAACGTATCATTCCCACTATATATTCTTGTAGTATCTAATGGGTTTTCTATATTTCCTGCAAGGTCAAGACTTTTGATTACTAAATAATACCTCATAGAATCCTGTAACCCTGTTAAACTTATTGTCCCTTCTTCAGATTCATGTGAATAATAATACCATGCAAGACTATGTGCTGGTTTATCTACTGATTCAAGAGCAATAAATATATCAAATTCCAAATTGAGGTCATTAGTCTGATAAGTTATTGTAAGATTTTCATCTCCCCATTTAGAAGGAATTTCAAGCAAGGATAAAGTATCACTGCTAGGATCATAATTAACCATAAAATCATAACTCTCTTTAACTTCAATATTACCTGCATTGTCCTTTGCAATAATTTTGAAACCATAATGACCCATATCATTCATATTAAAAATAATACTAGACTTTTCATTAAAATTATATGAAGCATTTTCAGTCCACACCACTGTAGTGGGATTAAGAAATGCATTAGTGAAATTAGTGTATTCAACAGTTATTGAATATTCAGATACATCACTATGGCTAGAGGACCATGATAAATATATTTCATTTTGACTGCTGAAATAGTAATCTTCTGTTAATTCTTCGAAGTAAGAATCCGGTTTAGTCGTATCAACATTTACTTCATAATCATATCCTGTCTTAGTTTCTACATTTCCATAAATATCTCGTGAAATTGATTTAAATCTGTATTTTGTTGAATCCTGACCATCAAAATATACAATACTTTCATTGAATGTACCCAATAAAGTCCATTCCGCAAAATTTTCTCCATCATTTTTTAAGTAATAGATATCATAACTCATAAAATCAGATTGTCCATCAACAATGTTCAAATTAATAGGAATCTGTTTTGTTTTAATTAAAGGGCTATCACAATACAAAAATGTAGTAGGCGCTATGACATCTAAATAGGCAACAATAGTTTGATTTCTGTTTAATTCTATATCAATCAAATTTAAAATATCATTGTGATAATAACCAAATGAATAATTATTAAAATTTATATTTAAACCTGAATTATCCACTTTTAGAGTAGTTAAAAGTAGATACTTTGAGAAGCCATTATCCATTGTATTTGAATATATCTTTTCAATGTTAACATAATTTTGATAGTAAAATTGATGATTTGGGGAAGGAGAACCATCATCTGTAACGATTTGTACTTTAATATTATATCTTTCAAATATAAAGGCTGAAGTACAATCAAAATTATCATAATTGTTAACTACATACGAAGAATCAATAAATTCTAAACAGATGACGCCTTGTTCATAATAATTAGTTAAGATATTTGAACTAGAATTTACTGAATAGATGCCAACGTCAAAATTAGATAGATTATTCATCTGAATAATTATTTCATTAGAATCTAATATTTGAATGCTATACGAATTGTTAGTTATTAAATTGTGACTGAAAGTACGGTTTTCAACCTGTTCAATAAGAAGACCTACAGCACCATAATCAAGTATATTTGAATTTATTACTGGTTCCGAGTTAAAAATCCGAATGTGTGTTTTGAAAAAAGTAATATTATTGTTTGTAAATGTTATCTCACTTCGATCTGTTATTTCCGCCCCTATTTTTGATACTTTTACAAAGAAGATTTTATCACAATTATCATGTTTGCAGTTTCCTGTAAATTGGTTTTTAGTAACTATTCCAGTTGCATCTGCAACTATAATTGCCTTTTCTCCTACAGTAACTATATTATTTTCAACTTTAATGGTTCCAGTATCCTTAAATTCCAAACCAAAAAGTGAAATTATTGTATTATTAATAATAGTTGGTTCATTAATGTCAGCAACATAAATTCCCGTATCATTAGAGTCAATATAATTATTGCTGACCACCATTCCTGGATATGTATTAGGAGTTCCATCTAAATTAATACCTATAGATGTATTGTAAATATTATTATTTGTTATTATATTATTCGACCCTCCCTTGGCAGTATATGATTTGTATATATTAATCCCAATATTATTGTTTTGAAAAGTATTATTTTCAATAGTAAGGTTCTCTGGCCTTAAAGTATAAGATCCATAAGTAGTCAATAAAATACCAGCATATCCACCTTGTACGTAATTATCATACACAGATATATGATTCACCATTGCCTCACCTGTATAAAGCATAATACCTGCTTGCTCAACACCAGTTATGTGATTATTAAATATGGTAACATTAGTAATATCTACTGGAATACTTCCTCCACCAAATGCTATACAACCACCTGCCGCACCAGCATAATATGTCCACCCACATTCATCAAAAATATTATTATTTATTGTGAAATTTTCTCCTCCAGCTATAATACCCTCACTAACGTTTTTGAAAGAGTTATATGCCACTACCGAATTTGTAACATTATTTAACCAAAAACCATAACCATCCACATTAGTTAAAGTGTTATTGAACCATCTCGCATTTTCTACATTCCAAGCTGAAAATTGACCGAAATCATCAATATTATAGGAAGTCATATTCAAAAATGTATTATTTTCAATTAAATAATTATATCCAGAATCTATAAAAATAGCACCACCATCTCCTTCTTCAATAAAATTATTCCTAATTGTTCCATTGTTCCCGTAATAGTCTACAAACCAAGCACCATAATTTGTACCATAAGAATTATTATATGCATAATTATTTTCAAATATTAGATTATCACCAGTAGCATATGCCATAGTTCCACAATAATAAAATGAATTATTCTTGACAATAACATTATCTCCATTAGTTGTAACTGCAAAAAGGTGATGGAATACTGAGTTACTTAATTCAACAGTCTGATCATCACCCCAACCCCAAAATTCTAAAGCTGTGTTATAAGGATCTGAAACATTCCAATTCATGGATGAAATATTAGAAACATCATGATTTGTATTAGGATTATCATCCATATCAGTTATAATTAATTTAGAGCCGGCAGATAATTTCATCCCCTGGAAACCACTTCCTCCGTATACATGTTCAGGAGCATTAATAGTTAAATTGGTGCCTTTAATAGTGACAACTGAATTAATGTCTATTAAATTTGAATTTGTAGTAGTATTGTGAATAACCGTAGATCTAATCCAATTTGTTTGTTGTTCAAGTATAATTTTCCCAGTAGCTGTTAAAGTGACGTTCGTCAATGTAAAACTTCCTTCTTGAACTTCTATATCATTAACAGAGATCTCATCGTTCCAGCAATTTGTGTGTTGTGTTATTAACCAATTCTGCCCCTCTATAGGTTGATTCCCTGTACAAGTGGCTGATGCATCATTTCCTATAAGCACCACTAATGGCAAAAGAATTAGGATGAACAACCTCAATTTCATGTTATATCATTAGCAAGAGGTAAATAAATGTAACCAATTCACAGACACAGCACATTCAAGATTAGGTATATGATTGAAGTATAATTTTAAATTAAACTGTTTGTAAAGCAAATTAGATGGTTCTTGAGAAGTTAGGGGATGCACTGAGGGAGACTCTTAGGAAAATAGCCGGAGCTAGTCACATCTCTCCTGAATTAATTAAGGAGCTTGTGAGAGATATTCAAAGGGCCTTGCTACAATCTGATGTTAATGTAAAATTGGCTTTGGATCTGAGCAAAAAAATCGAAACTAGAGCTATTGATGAGAAACCACCTGCAGGTATGACTGGGAGAGAACATGTAGTTCGTATTGTTCATCAAGAATTGGTTATGGCTTTAGGAGAATCTAGAGATTTTAAACTAGGTCCTCAAAAAATCATGATGGTTGGATTATATGGCCAAGGGAAGACTACTACTACTGGTAAATTAGCTAAATATTTAAAGAGAAAAGGATTAAGTTTAGGATTGATTGCGGCTGATGTGCATAGACCTGCTGCATATGACCAATTAGCACAAATTGGTGAACAAATTAAAGTTCCTGTATTTGGAGACTCAAAAAATACTGATGCTACTGCTGTTGTTTCTGAGGGGCTAAAAGAATTTCAAGATTTAGATGTTATAATTGTTGACACAGCAGGCCGCCATGCATTAGATGATGATTTAATAGAAGAAATGAAATCAGTTTCAAACACTGCAGACCCAGATGAAATCTTCTTAGTTATGGATGCAACTGTTGGCCAACAAGCGGGACCACAAGCTCAGGCATTCCACAATGCAGTAGGTGTAACTGGTGTTATCCTTACAAAATTGGATGGTTCGGCAAAAGGTGGTGGAGCTTTATCTGCAGTTGCTGTAACCAAAGCACCCATAATTTTTGTTGGTACTGGCGAAAGTTTAGATAGTCTAGAAAAATTGGACCCAGATAGATTTATTTCTAGATTGCTAGGAATGGGTGATCTTCAGAGTTTATTAGAAAGAGCTGAAGAAGTAATGGATGCCGAAACAGCAGAAGATGCAGCTAAGAAAATGTTGTCCGGCAAGTTTACCTTGATAGATATGAGGGAACAGATGGAGGCACTAACAAAGATGGGACCTTTAGGAAAAGTCATGGAAATGGTACCCGGAATGTCAGGTATGATGAAAAAAGGTCAAGTCGAAGAAACCCAAAAACGTTTGGAAAAATTCAAAATTTTAATGAACTCTATGACCAAAGAGGAATTAGAGAATCCTAAATTAATTAAACGATCTAGAATTAATCGTATTGCTATGGGGTCCGGTTCAGATCCACAAGAAATAAGAGACTTACTAAAACAATATAATCAAAGCAGGAAGATGATGGCTAATATTGGTGGCAACAGGAGAATGCAACAAAGAATGATGAAACAATTTGGCAAAGGAGATATTAAACTGTAGCCCCAAAATACAAATACAGTTACTTAGAATGTTAAACTATGCAGAGCTTTGAAGTAAAAAGAGGACACGGAAAAACACTTGAAGATGGCGGTTTAAAATCTTTAATGGAAGAACAATTTGGGGAGATAGGAGAAGACGGTAATTTATTCTCTGCCTCCTTTAAGGCGTTGAAAAAAATTGATGTGGAATTTGTTTCTATAACTGAAATACGTGTAAAAACTGAAACAGATATTGAAGCAAGTCCAGAGGATTCTTTAGAGGCTCATCAAGCTTACAATAGATTCATGGAAGCTGCTACAGCATTTAACGCGAAACAACGTATTGATAGAGCTAAAGCAAAAGCAAAGAAAGAAGCAAAGGCAGCTGCAGAGAAAGAAATGGCAGCTGAAAAGGCTGCTGTGGAATCTACTGAAGAACCGGCAGAAGAAGAAAATAATGAAGAAGAAAATAATGAAGAAGAATCTGATGCTTCAGAGGAAGAACCTGCTGAAGATACCGAAGAAGAAAATAGTGAAGAAGAATCTGATGATACAGAAGAAGAGACTTCGTAATGCTAAGGTGTGCCCTAACAGGGACGCCAGGAACAGGAAAAACCTCAATCTCCAAACTTTTAGATACTGATGTTGTGCATTTATCTGATTTTTATGAATCATCATCCAATGAAAGGACAGATGAAGGAGAATGGCTCATCGACTTGAATTTATTAGATGAGAATATTCAAGCTTTATCTAAGAAAGAAGGCGTTTTTGAAGGGCATACATCTCATTTTCTAAGAGATATGGATCAAGTTATAATATTGCGATGTGATCCTATAAAATTAAAGCAACGTCTTGAACAAAGAGATTATTCTAAAGAAAAGTTAATGGAAAATGTGGAAGCTGAAGCCTTGAATATAATCTACACGGAGGCCTTAGATTATACCGTTAAAGAAAAAATATTCCAGGTAGATACAACTAACAGGACTGCTGAAGAAAGTGCTAAAATAATTAAAGATTTTATGGCCGGCAATGTTAAATTAGAGGAAACTTTTGACTATTCAGAAAGAATAATGGAATGGTATTAATGGTAGCTGACGATTATCGAGAGTTTGGAACTAAAATTCTGATGCCTCTTGCACGCAATATGCCTCTGAATCCGATGGGAATCAGTATGCTTTCTTTGGTGACTGCACTTACTGCCGGATATTCTTTCTACATAGCTGATTTAGAAAATAAAGAATGGCTCTTGTTAGGAGCTTTAATGGTTTTTCTTACTGCCGTTTTAGATGCACTTGATGGTATTGTTGCTCGAATAAGAGAAATGTCAAGCAGAAGAGGAGATCTTGTTGATCATACATTAGACCGTGTTGCAGACATAATTATGCTAGGAGGAGTAGCACTAGGTCCTCTTGTAGATACAACAATTGGTTTTGCAGCTATTATTGGAGTTTTAATGTTATCATATATGGGGACTCAGGCACAAGCAATTGGTGCTGGTAGAGATTACGCTGGCCTTCTAGGAAGAGCTGATAGACTTGTAGTTATGGCTATGATTCCAGTTATACAATATTTCATTGATGAAATACAGGGAATAAATTGGATGACACTGATGTGTTATGTTTTTGGTATAGTCTGCACCTTATCAGCCGCTTATCGCTTTAGCAGAATCTGGGCTGAACTAGAATAGTATCAATATCCGAAATTATCTTTTGGTATATTCTCATCTTCAGGTATCTCTGTTAATTCAAACTCAACACCCCCTATTTTGGAAGCCATGAAATTGTAGAATACAGCAAATACAGCTACCATCATGTAAATCATTCCAGTCAACCACAATGGAGAAAAAATAAAGATAATTCCAATAAGCAGTAGTTCACTTAACCCAGTTGACAGGAAAATGAGACCCATTAAAACGTAAATCAGACTTATTGGTATATACAAAACTGCTATAAATCTAGCATTTTGAAGAATAGAAATCTCTGTTATTTGCATTTTCATTTATATCACCTTAGCTCCAAATTTCTTGATTTCGCTCATAAACTTACAAACATATTCAAAATAAAAACTTATGGGGTTGGTGGGAGCACTGGGATTTGAACCCAGATCGGCGGGTCTCACCTATCGAGCCGGAGCCCATAGTTTGCACAGGTCATAGCTCCAATCATTCATCACGACATCAGCAGACCCTGTAGCAATCATTCCTGTATAATTGGAGCCCGCAATGCTGCCAGGTTACACCATGCTCCCAACATTTGCTTAGGAGAACACTACAATAAAAAGTCTGTGATGATAAAGTTAATAACTTGTGTTTTATCCACTAAACATAATGAGTGAAGAAGAAGATTCAGAAAAACCAATTTTGAATCCACATACTCCTGCACCTCCTTCAGAAAAAATATGGATGCCAGTTTACCAAGATGAAGATGGTAAACTTGCAAAGCATGATTGGTGCCTTGACACGGGAATAATTAAGAATCTTAGTGGTGAAGAAGCAAAACCTAAGGGATTTTACATACTCGTACTAAATAAAATGAAATATATTCTCCAAGGTGAATTGGGACGTGCCAAAAGCGCACCAAAATTACCTGAATCTCAAATAAAATTAATTCTTAGTGATTTAGACCAAATTGATGGTTTCTATGATAAATGGTGGAGAACTGAATCTTCACAGTTAGAATATTTCATTAAAGCTGTCCAAAATAGAAGACCGGATCTTTCACAAAGATTTATAGTAGATGCGGTTACGAGGACATTAAGTGGTTAGTATTGCACCTTCAATGCTCGGAGCCGATTTTGGCGAGATGCGTAAGGCAGCAGAAATGGTGGCTTCTCATTCATCCTACCTACACATGGATGTGATGGATGGTCACTTTGTACCAAATCTCACTATGGGTCCTGACTTAGTTAAATCCCTAAAGGGAATAGCGCCTTTAGATGTTCACTTAATGGTTACAGATCCCTCAGATTTCATAAATGATTTTACAGAAGCTGGAGCAGAAATTATTTCTATACATGTAGAGGCAAATAATCCAGATAAGGCTCTAAAGTTGATAAAAGAAAAAGGACTCAAAGCTGGTATTGCCCTTAATCCCTCCACACCTGAGGATTCAATAGAACCTTTTGTAGAAGAAGCTGACATTATACTAGTGATGTCGGTAGAACCTGGTTATTGTGGACAATCATTTCATAAAAAGGCTATTGATAGAGTCAAGAATTATAAGGAAAAATATCCCGATAAGATTATAGAAGTTGATGGCGGTGTTGGACCTGAAAATTCAAGAGTTCTAAGGGAAGCTGGCGCTGATATTTTAGTTGCAGGGAGTGCTATTTTTGGTTCAGAAAATCCTATTGAAACTATCAACTTAATGATTCAGGGTTAAACTTATTAATTACAGAGCTATCAAAATCTTGTGAGAAAACTCCAATACATAGCCTTGGCAATGATTTTGTGCCTTACAATGGTCAAACCTACTCCTACTGCTGAAGTTCCTGTAGAAGATTTTACACACATTGTATTTGCAGAAGAATTTACAGCTACATGGTGTGTCTATTGTCCAAGTGCTGCAGAAAATCTAATGAAAGTATATGAGGATGTACCTAATGAACCATATTATGAAGACCATTTTTTCTTTGTTGCCCTAATTACGGATGTTAATGATAAGGCCGATGATAGAATGGGTGATTATCCAGACGTGACTGGTTATCCTACAGTAGTCTTTGATGGAAATGATGAAAAAGTGTCTGGCGGTCAATCAGACACTTCAAATTATGAACAAGCTATAGATACAACTGGTCAAAGAGACGATACCGATATCTCACTTGACATACATATGGATCACCTAGGTGCAGACCAGCTTGATGTTACTGTCGGGATGACATGGAATGAAGATGCGCCTCTTGGTAACCCTACATTTAATGGATTTGTAAGAGCATATATTGTTGAGAAAATTTCAAGATATGATAATTATGATGGGGATCCTTATCACTTTGGCTTCCTAGATTACGCATTTGAACAAAGCGTAGAATTGAGTCCTCATCAAGAACTTGTTCTAAATACTATCTGGACTGGGGGAGAGCATCAAGATTCCAATGGAAATGATTTCTCAGACATAGATTATGAAAATATAAATATCTTTGTGGCTTTTTTTAATGATGAATCAGCCTCATCAGATAAATATTCATTGCAAGCTGCATTTGCTATACCTCCTGAAATGGAAATTGAACCTTGGGATGGAGTTCAGGAAGGTATTATTAAACTACAAGGTTCAGCAATAAGTAAGAAATCAGAAATCAAAGAGTTATATTATCGTTGGAATGATGGTGAATGGGTAGATTCTGGTTTGCCAAATTTTAACGGAGATTTTACACTAGATCTGGATACCTCGGATATTGACAATGGTCTGCAGCAATTATCTATTAAGTCTGTAGATAGGGGTGCAAGTAATATCAAAACAATTGGTGTTGAATTGTTGAATGATTCCGAAGCTCCAACAATTGATATAATCTCACATACTGATGGAGAAATTGTAAAAGAAATAGCAGTTCTTGAAGTAGTAGCTATTGATAATAATCAGATTTCCGATGTCGAATTCAAACTTAATGATGGTAACTGGAGGAAAATGTATTACTCAAATGAGGACAATTACATTGCTAGTTGGAATACTCAAGAAACAAATGCAGGTAACGGCGACCATATTATTACATTCAGAGCAAGTGATTTGAGCTCAAATACAGTACAAACTTTTCTAAACTTGACCGTTTACAATGAAGGCGACGTAACCTATCCTTATCTAGATATTGTAGAACCTAAAGAAGAGATATATAATTCTCGAGTTAAAATAATTGTAGAATCCGAGGATCCAGATGGGATTTACGAAATAGTATTCAAAGTAGATGAAGGGCCTTGGAAAGAATTGAAAGAGGATGAAAACAACCTTTTTGATGCATACTGGACACCAACCAATGATGGATGGCACTGGTTATATGTCCAATCCACAGATTCGCAGGGATATGCTACAAACCATAGTTCAAAGTTTGAAACTGATAGCACGCCTCCTCAAATAATTCTTGATGCAGATAAAGACGTGTCAGCAATTGCTGAATTCATGATTAATATAAAAGATTATAGCAAACTACAATCTTTGAGATATAGAATTGGTTCTACCAATTGGATTGACTTAGATATATTAAATCCTAATAATATTATCATATGGGACTCTACTGATACAAAAGATGGGAAGTGTCTATTGGAAATTGAATGTACTGATTCGCATGGTGCTTTCAATAAATTACACACTACCTTACACGTTAAAAATGAAGGATTGATCCACTCTTCCATTCCTGCTGAAATAGATGCTGGCCAAGTCACTAAAGTTAGTGCAGTTATAGATTACACAGAACCAAAAGCTGTAAACGTTGTCATTGCAAAATATATTGATGGTGTTTGCTCTGATGGCTTGAGAATACCTATGTATAAAGAAGGTGACTATTATTATAGCGATTTATATTTTGAAGAATCAGGTGTTTATCTTTATAGCATAGAAGTAGATACTGGACATGGTCGCCTTTCCTCAGCTGGAGAAAATATTATTGTAGGTGAAACACAAAAAATTATCACTGAAGAAAATGAAGATGAAAAATTAATATCACCCAGCATCTCATTAATAATTCTATCTTTACTATTTGTTGCTAATAGAAGGCGGATTTAGCCTTTCAATATTTTAGATAAAGTAAGTGCCAGATCAGTTGGTAAAAATCCAGATCCAACCTCTTGATAAGTTAATTCTCCTGCAAGCCCCATAGAATAAGCTGCCAAACGACCAGCCTCAAATGGCGTTAGGCCTTTGGCTAATAATGAACCGCAAAGACCTGCAAGAACATCACCAGTACCCCCAACTGCCATTCTAGCATGACCTGTTGAATTATACTTTATTTTATCACCATTAGTAATTACGTCGGTTTTTCCTTTTAACAAAACAGCTAATGAATGCTCCTTCGCAAAAGACATCAGATTTTTGTCATTACAATCTGAAATAAGCCTTTCAATTTCTCCAGTATGAGGTGTGACTAAAATATTTCCTGAGAAATCATACTTTTGAATTGCGTCTGCGTCTAACACAATATTATCAAAATGGTTAATCATCATCTGTATTGCTTCTATAGTTGAAGAATTCTGCCCAATCCCTGGACCTATAACATAAGAATCAAAATTAATACTCAATGATTTTATCTGATTTATACAAGTTTCATCAATTACATCTCCAGGACAACTATGAACTATCAATTCTGGAATAAAGCTGGAAACGGATTCGTAGGAAGATTCGGGAACAAAAACATGCACTAAATCTGCACCACCTCTATAGGAACCAAGACCAGCTAGAGCGGGAGCTCCCTGAAAAGGACCTCCTCCAACAATTGCAACTCTACCGTTTTGACCCTTGTGTTTTTCTGAATTCCATTTAGGATAAAGAAGTAGTTCCCCAGGTCCAGTTCTTTCATCTACTTCTTTTGGAATTCCAACATCTCTCAGTATTATTTCACCACAATTTCCTTTCTCCATCCCATTTTTTAAATCGTGGAAAGTGATTGTAGTATCTGGCTTTATTGTACAGTCACTCAAAAAACCAGAAGGAACATCTATTGCAAGCACATTGTCAAAACTGTTTATTGTATCAATCCATTTATCATAAGGAGGTCTAGGTTTACCTCTTATACCAGACCCCAAAAGACAATCAACAAGAAGCGTGGTGTTACTTTTCAGTTGTGATAAAAAAGAGATCTCTTTAACTATATTTTCCAATTTCTTAAAATAAGGGAGAGATATACTACTTGAAGGAGTTCCTGCAACTAAGATATTTACATTGAAACCTGCATCAATAAGATTCAAACCACAAACAAAACCATCTCCGCCATTATTCCCTTTACCGCATACTATAGTAATAATATCATTAGAACTATAGTTTCCTTTTATGTATTCAGCCACCTCCTTTCCTGCATTTTCCATCAATTTAGATATACTTACGCCATAGCATTCAGCATTTTTATCCAACACTCCAAACTCGACTAATTTTCTCATAATGTAAGTTGATAAAGGAACAAGGCAAAGAATCCAAAGAAGATAGCGCCTGACAAACGAGTCATTGGAACCCTGATCATCGCAAAGGTAGCTACAGTTATTATAATCAATAATGGCATGGTTGTAACTAAAATTAAATCATCGACAGCTATTGGTTTAACAATAGCTAAGACACCCATGACAAGAAAGATATTCGCTATATTTGAACCAATAACATTTCCTACTGCTATTTCTTTGTGGCCCTTCCTGGCTGCTGAAACAGTTCCAGCCAGTTCAGGCAAACTAGTTCCTATAGCCACTACACTTAAACCGATAACAACTTCGGATATGCCCATGAATGTTGCTATTTTTACAGCGGAACCAACCGTCAATTGGGCGCCAAAAAGTAATGCAATCAAACCTCCAAATAAAAAAGGATAAGAGGCACTACCCTTATTCTCTGAGTCAATATCTAGTTTTAATGATCTTTGGTACAACCATACCATATATATTATGTACAAACCAAAGAACATCGCGCCTTCTGCAGATGATATATTTTTATCTTGTGCAAGAAAATAGAGCAATACTACTGCTAAAAGCATGACATAACTATCACTGTTAGCATCTTTCTCAGGCACAATATTGGAATTAAGAATATAGAAGAAAATAAAACAGGAAGTGCCAAGAACAAGCCCAATATTAGAGATATTCGAACCAACAATATTACCTAATGCTAAATCATTGTAGCCTTGATAAGATGAAATCAAAGAAACTAGGAGTTCTGGCAAACTAGTCCCAAAGGCCACTATAGTCACTCCCACTACATGTGGAGTTATTCCTTTGTCTTCTGCAATGGCTGCAGCATTATCTATGAAATAATCTGCACCTCTTGTTAATAACGTAAAACCAATAACTAGCAGAATTACATCTAAAATAATCATGACCGAATTGCCTCCATATTATCTATCCTTTTTTGAATTAAGGCTGCTTTAGCAATATCATGCCTAACAAATAAATTTTTCCCAGATATTTTACTCAAACCTTTCTCACATAGCTCTTCAGTTACGGATAAACTTTCTCCATTTGATACAATACCTGCAGCCCTTGAACTGGTTGTAGATATAGTCCCATCATCTTCCAGATTCACAGCAGCATAATACAAATTCCCATAGTTTTCATAATCTTCGTCAATGACCAATGTTGCCTCAGTATTTGGATTAGAACCATAACCTTCCGGAACTATATATTTGCAAACCGATGCTTCTTTGCGAAAATTAGCTCCTTCTAAATTTCCTGAACCTATATCAAAACATATTTTAGCAAAATCAGAATCTAAAAGGCTAAGTAAGTTCATCGCCTCTGGATCTCCAAAACGGGCGTTATATTCTATTAGTTTTGTCCCGCTTTTAGTTGCCATAAAACCTCCATACAATATCCCCTTATAACCTACTCCAAATTCTTCTTTGAGGGAAATGACAACTCGTTCATTTATCTCTTGTGCATCTCTAATATCTTGATCTAATAAGAATGGTAATGAATGATTATAATCTGAATAACTGCCCATACCTCCTGTATTAGGTCCTAAATCTCCTTCATAGGCTCTTTTATGATCTTGTACTGCAGGCATATGTACTAATTTATCTCCATCACAAAAACTCATCAAAGAAAACTCTTCGCCGAATATCTTTTCTTCAATTACAAAAGTACCAGAATTAGAAATCAAATATTGACAATAAGCAAGGGCTTCTTCATGTGAATTAAGATGTTCACCAGAAACTTTGACTCCTTTGCCTCCCATCAAACCATCATATTTCACCACAAAGTCTTCTGAGAGTGATTCTAAAAATTGCTTAACACCAGATAATGCACTAAATCTTTGATATTTGGGAGAACAATCAATACCATATTTTGACAATAAATCTCTAGTGAAACCTTTACTCGTCTCTATCTGTGATAAGTCTTTGGTAGGCCCAACTACAGAAACTCCAGCTTTCAGAAACATGTCGGAAAAACCATGAGCTAAAGGATCTTCTGGGCCAATAACTACACATTCTATGTTACTACTCTTTGCAAAATCATCAATGACTTTCTTTGATAGATTAGAACTATATTCTGGGACAAAAACCTTATTCTTTGATAACTTTAGAAGGCCTGGGTTACGATTCGTCAAAACTGAATAAAGGTTGCCCCCAGATTGAACAATCTTTTCAGCGATAATATGCTCTCGAGCACCGCTACCTATGACCAAGAAATTCATTAATTCACCAAGTCAGATATTCTTATTAAAGCTCTATAATCCAAATTAAAAGGTTCAATTTTCTCTGAAGCACCCTCTTCCCTATCAACAACCACCATAACTTGAATCACTTCTACACCTTCGTCAACTAAAGCCTTAATCGATTCTACGTTAGAACCTCCTGTAGTGGCTACATCATCAACTAAAACTGCCTTACCACTATTAGGCCCCTCAATCCTTGAGCCTGTACCATGCTCTCTCTCTCCCTTGCGAATCATCGAATAAGGTATACCTGTTTCTAATGAAAGCGCAACAGTTAAAGGAACTGCACCCAATTCCATACCTGCAATAAAATCCACATCATTGGAAATATGCTTTGCAAATTCTTTAGCAATACAAGACAAAATCTCTGGATCTGTAGAAGCTAATTTCATATCTACATAAAATTTAGATTTCTTACCAGATGTTAAAGTGAAATCACCAAATTTAACAGCCTGGCAATCTAATAATTTTTGCTTAAGAATATCTATTGAAGAAGAACCTTGCATGACACGGTATAGAATGCCTTAAAAAATTAGTATCCCTAATGAAATACCTTAATTGCAGAAGGCAATACCTTGATTTCTAATGGAGTTGTACCTAAATTTTCTCCATCAATATTTATCGAAGTAGGGTCTTCAGTCTCGATCCTTAATGTTTTAAATCTATAGAATTCTACATTGGGGTTCCAGACGTGTGAACCCTGAGCTTTCAACTGTTTAAACAATTTCAGAATCTTGAATCTTCCTATATGAAAAATAATACCTAAATCCATTTTTCCATCATCTATCTGCGCTTTAGGTGCTAATCTAAGCCTATCTCCACCAGTACAAGTATTCTGTATTAAGAGTAAAACAAAATCGGACTCAATAAGATGTCCATCTATGAAGCATTTAGCGTTTCTCACTTTTCCTCTTAATATACTAAGCAAAACACCAATATCATACCTTAACGGACCAAGAAAACGCATCCTTTCTGCCAGAATATTTGAATCGACTCCTAAGCCCCAACCAACTAAATTATGAGAATAACGCATGACTCTTTCACCTTCAAAATCAAATTTAGTCTCAGCTACATCAATTAATCTGACTCGCCCTTTAAGAATTCTTTCAGTTGCATCCATGTAATCTACAATTTCCATATCATTAGCTTGACTATTACCAGTTCCTGCTGGCACCAAACCAAGTGGAATTAAGTCTGAACTACTATCGCTACGAGACATAAAACCAGAGATAACTTCACAGAAAGTCCCATCACCTCCGACCGTAGCTATCGAATCGCCAGGTTCTAAGGTCAATTTCTGTGCAATAGAAATGGCATGATTTGGTTTATCAGTAATATGTTTTTCAACAATAATTTTTGAATTATACAATTCCTTTTCAACAAATGAAGCAACTTCTAGACCTTTCTTTTTACCAGAATATGGATTAATAATCAAATGAACTTTTCTAACTTTATATTCTTCTTTAAACTGTAAATTGGAAAAATGAGGTACTTTGTCAGGAGGAGGTAAGTAACTACGGCCAAAGAAAGTTTTTTCAGGTTCAGGCTTTTTGAATATTAATCTCTCTGGACCACTAGCCATACAAAAGTAATGTATTAACCTTTATAAGCAAGCTTCTGTCGAGACATATAGGGAATGTGGCGAAAGCTGAACCCTAAAAGTGAGGAATCGCGATGAGTAAATCATTATACAACTATGTTAGAGATCAGTGGAAATCACCCACTGGAGAATTAAAAGCTCTTCAAAAAGAAAGACTAGTTAGGTATAGAAGAGAAGACGCTAGTATCAAAATTAAAAGACCTACTAGAATTGATCGGGCTAGAGCATTGGGTTACAAGGCTAAACAAGGCTATGTATTAATAAGAACAAGAATTAGAAGAGGAGGTATGAAAAAACATGCAATTACCTCAGGTAGGCGTGCAAAACGTGCTGGTATCTCTAAAATAACAATGAGTAAGAATCTGCAAATGATTGCAGAGGAAAGAACTTGTAAAAAATATCCTAATTTAGAAACTTTAAATTCTTACTGGGTAGCTGAAGATGGAAGATACAAATGGTATGAAGTTATAATGGTAGATCCTAACCACCCCGTAATAATGGCTGATTCAAAAATTAACTGGATATGTAATCGAGCTCACAAAGGCAGAGTTCATAGAGGATTAACATCTTCTGGTAAAAAATCTAGAGGATTAATGAGTAAAGGAAAAGGTGCGGAGAAAATCAGACCAAGTAAGAGAAAGCATAGTGTTAGAACTAAGCAAAGCAGGACACCACACCCTCCAAAGAAAACTTAAGGAAGTTGATAAAATAACCTACAATCGTAAAAATCCATTCATGGCCACTGTAGTGGATGCACACTGCATCTCAGAAGGTTCATACAAAGAAACAAACCATTATGCAGTGTCCATTAGAGGTAGTGGAATCAGGTACAAACCTGGAGACTCTATGGGTTTTTATCCAACTAATGATGAGGATTTGGCAAAACACACAATAAGGGCTATTGGCGCAAAAAAGAACGTCCTTGTTGAAACTAAAGAAACTGGAAAGATTGAATTATTTGAGGCACTAATAAACAAATTTACTATTCATAGAGCTGGGAAAAAATTTCTCACTGCAGTAGTTTCAAAAATGAAAAAAGGAAAAGATAAAGACAATTTGAAGGAAATACTAGAAGATCGTGACAAGACTGATAAATATTTGTTCACAAGAGATTGTATAGATATTCTAAATGAACATCCTGTTCACTTTGAACCACAAGAATTCATAGATACTTTATCCCCTATAACTCCAAGATTGTATTCCATTAGTTCTTCACCTAAAGTACATCTTGGTGAAATACACTTAACTATTGCAATAGTGAAATACAATAATTATGAGAGAGATAGGCATGGTTTAGCAACAGGTCATTTAGCAAAAGAAGTTGAAGTAAATAAAACAAAGATTCCTATATATGTACAACCAACAAAAGAATTTATTCTTCCAAAAGATAAATCTAAAGATATTATTATGGTTGGACCTGGAACGGGTATTGCACCATTTAGAGCTTTTATTGAACACCGAAAAGCTACTGAGGCAACAGGAAGAAATTGGTTATTTTTCGGCGAAGTAAACCAAGATTCTACTTTCTTTTACAACGATGAATGGGCTGAATACATGAAAGGTGGGGATTTAGACAAACTAACTACTGCATTTTCCAGAGATCAAGAAGATAAAATATACGTACAGCATAGATTACTAAGTAATAGTAAGGAAATATGGGAATGGTTAGAGAGTGGGGCATATTTCTATGTTTGTGGTGACAAGCAATACATGGCTAAAGATGTTCACAAGGCTTTGATTACTATTGCAGAAAAAGAAGGTAAAATGAGCAAAAAAGATGCTGAAAACCACATTAATCAAACGTTAATGAAAGATGAACATAGATATCTCAGAGACGTCTACTGATTTTTCTTTCCATCCTGACCAATAATTTCTCCGGTTTTCAAATCAACAGTCTCCCCTGTCTCAGGATTATATCTAAAACCAGACTGCTGTGTTTGAATTCCAGAAGTTTGTGTATCATCCATATCTGAATAGTCGTCAAAGTAATCACCACCATCTCCCAAACGACTATAAGCAAACAAACCCAAACCTGCTACAGAAAGAATAATAAGTGGAATCCATACCAATGGCTGATTTATCAAAGAATCATCATCATCTATTACTTCAGGTTCAATAACAACTCTATCATCAACGATAACCGTAACTTCGCCAAATGCCCTATTATCTAATTCATCATACTCATCAATAATATTATCTGGATCAATACGAACCTCTAACTCATATGTACCCAACTTTTCCGGAGTCCAATAAAATACATGTACTTCTTCCCCGATTGCTCTTGCAAGAGGTTTTGTCAAATATATATGATCGGGATAGTTGGCCAAAAGCTCTCCATTAATATACAATGCTATTTCAGCCCCTCCCGTACAAAGTTCGGTAGCATTTGTCATGTTGTCTAAATTGGCTGGGCATTCACAACATATTTCAGGCCCAAAATTAAAAGCACTAACTTGAATTTGCAATGTTTCATTAAAGTAGATTTGGTTGGGTAACTTCACCATTTCAACAGATAACTGAAAGTTCTTAGGTTTGATTAGTATCGAAGTGTTATAGATATTGTTTGATAAATTAAGATCCCCAATATCACTATTTTCAATTTCAATTTTTATCGAAATATTGAATAAACCTGGTTTAGATGCTGTTTTCCAAGATACAGTAACGAATCTAACTTCTTCATGCAATAAATCCTGTTGATGAACATAATAAACTGGTTCTCCTTCAAAATCGTATGTTTGAAATTCAGGATTAGAGGAATTATCAACGTATAAAGATAAGCGAAATTCAGGAATTCTTGCTAACCTATTTTTCACCTCTACAAGGAAATCCACAGATTCACCTTTAAAAACTTCATCACTAGCTGTTACGTTTGCCAGAATTAAATCGTAATGAGGTGCTGCTACACCAATAATCTTTGATTTGATATTATTTGTTTCTTCTAATTCATCAACTTCTCCCGGATTATCTGCATATCCAGCTATACTAGGTCGTTGTTCCGCCCAACTATATTGTCCAGTAATATTGGTAAATTCTCCTTCAGATAAAGTTACAACCCAAGAATCTACAAAAGTACCATCTACCCTAAATTCTATATCGACATTAGAAACATCCTTAGAACCCTTGTTAAATACAGTAATTACAACATCTGATGGAATCCCACTAACTGGGTCGCCTATTACATTTATGTCAAATATAGTTAAATCTGGCTTAGATTTCAAAACTTTAAGTTCAAATGAAAAATTATTATCATCCTCATCTAACTCATCAATTGAATTATCAGAATCAATTTCAACTATTATTGTGTGATTTCCTAGAGTAGAAGTACCTGTCCCCACATCCCAAACAACAAAAGCTGCCTGAGTGCCTGGATTTACTTCACCATTATCTACTCTAGTTCCATTTGAAATATAGGGAACAATATAATCTCCAATTAATTGAGGATTTTCTTCACCTTCAGGCAAGTCCCAAAAACTTACTTTAATATTTTCAGCTGGCATTGCATAGTCTTCATTGAGAATCTGAACAGTCAAAGTTACTGCATGATTGCTATATATTTCATCAAGCCAAGTATCAACAGGAGTAACAGTAATATTGCGAGATTCATCCAATGTGAGTTCAGGAGTGTGTTCTCTAACAAAGATAGTTGTATTCAACAGGTTATCATCTTCTTCAAATTCATCTAAATCATCATCAGAGTCAAGCATAACTTCAATAAGATAATCTCCAACGGAATTAGGAACCCAAGTTACATTGAATTCTATACTTGCACCCTGAGCAATCTCGAATCTAACTTCTACTAGTTCAATGGTATTAGTATCACCATCTACTGTTTCAGTAAAATGAAGATAGAAATCCCCCTTAGTTTCCTCTCTACCTGTGTTCTGGAAAAGGGCCACAATATCAACGGCATCACCTCGCGATGGAGTAGCAGTATCAAAAGTAATACTAAAATCACCATCCATTCCCTTAAGGTTAGGTTTAGCTCGAGAATATATTGTAAACTCATGAACTATTTTGTTATTGTCTTCATTGGACTCTGAAATCTCTTCAGTGTAATCTACAGAAATAGTCAAGACCCTGTCACCTGTGCCTCCACAACCATCTGCACCGTGAGGCGCACAAGAAAATTCAATTTCAGCAGGTTTAGTGTGATCTATAACGGCTACAGTAGTTTCGAATATTGGTGTACACTGATCGTCAGAATCACATTCTGAAGTGCTGTTCCACACTACAATATCTACATCAGTAGCCGGAGAAAGCTCTTCATTATTAACAACCTCAAAACGAATCTCTATTGTTTCCCCCATAACAGGATAATCTGGTGACATTGTAAAATTAATAGGTTCTAGATCAGCAGCTTCGGCTTCACCAGTAAATAAAAGCATAACAAATATAGCTCCAAAAATGCTAAAAATTACATTCGTTAATCTTTCCATCGTTAATACAGTTATAGTTTTGTTATATAAAGGGATGCCAAAAAAATTTGGAAAAAAAGAAACGCAGAGTTTATAATGGGCAGTTTTTGCGAACACATGGACCCAGTAAGTGTGCTTGACTACAGGTATGGCACAGAAGAAATGAGAAATATTTTTAGAGCAGATTCCTACCTTAGATTTCTATTAGAAGTAGAAGGCACCTTGGCTGAGGTTCAGGAAGAAATGGAGATTATACCAAAAGGAACTAGTGACGCCATAAAAAAAGGATTTAAAGCAGTAAAGAGAAAACGTGTAGAAGAAATTGAAAAATTAATCAATCATGACATCATGGCTGTTGTAAAAGCCTTGGAAGAAAAAACAGGAGAAGCTGGCAAATGGATTCATTTCGGGGCTACAAGCTATGATATTGTAGACACGGCGAGGGCTTTACAGCACTCTAAAGCTATTTATCTGATTGAAAAAAGAATTGAAAAATTAATTGCCGCATTATCTAAACTTTCTAAGAAACACAAAAAAACAGTTATGTTAGGAAGAACACATGGTCAATGGGCAACGCCTATCACATTTGGATTAAAAATGTCTGTATTTTTGTCTGAAGTGAAAAGGCACAAAGAAAGATTAAAAGAAATTAAACCACGAATTATTATGGGTAAATTTTTGGGAGCTGTGGGTTCTGGCGCCTCAATGAAACCTCACACATTAAAGGTCCAGAAAGCTGTTTGTGCAAAACTTAAACTCAATGAACCATTAGCTACCACACAGATACTTGGAAGAGACAGATTAGCAGAAATGATTGCCTGGGGATCTAATGTTGCCACAAGCTTGGAAAAATTTACACTTGAAATTCGGAATTTACAGAGAAGTGATATAGGAGAAGTCTCTGAAGCATTTGACAAAGACAAGCAAGTCGGTTCTTCAACTATGGCACAAAAAAAGAATCCGATTACTTCTGAAAATGTTGGTGGATTGGCTAGAATAGTGAGGTCAATGCTCTATCCAGCATATGAAAACAATCTACAATGGCATGAAAGAGACTTAGCAAATTCAAGTAATGAAAGAATTATTTTGCCTCAATTCTATATCCTTCTGGAATATATACTGATAAAAACGGAAAACGTTTTTGCTAACTTATTTGTTGATGAGAAAAAAATGAAACAAAATCTAGAGAAATCTGGAGGTTTGCCAATGGCTGAATATTTTGTTATAGAACTTGGTAAGACTGATTTAGGAAGACAAGCTTCACATGAATTAATAAGAACGATTACCATGAACGCTGAAAAAGAGGAAATAACCTTTGAAGAAGCAATAAAGAAAAACAAGGAAATACATGAAAAATTGGGTATTGAAAAAATAGAATATTGCCTTAAACCTGAAAATTACATAGGCCATTCTGAAGAAATTGTTGATCGTGTTTTGGATGCTTAAATGGAAGAATATGCTAAATCATTCAAAACCGGCCACAATATAAAAAAAAAAGGAGATAAACTAATACTAAATTTATTTGATAATAATATAATTGCAAAATACAATATTATAGGAAAATGCATTCATTTGACAACAAAAATAAAATTAGAAGAGAATATACGCAAAGAAACGGAATTGATTCATGCAAAAACTACCAGTTCAAAAGAAAAAAAAATTTACGAAAAAATATTAGAGCTAATCTCCGACCAATTAGAACCAAAAACTTTCGCAATAAAAGTTAATAGGAAAGGAGAACACAACTATAATTCAACGGAACTTGCTCGTAATGTGGCTGGTGCTGTATTTGAAAAATGGCCAAACATAAAAGTTAAATTAGACAAACCAAAAATGGAAATTTTTGTTCAAATTATTAATAATCGCAGCATAATATATCTAACAGAAAAATGAATATCTCTATTATTGGCCCTGGTGCCATTGGGACTATGCTAGCCTTCAAATTATCTAGTGCTGGAGCGAATATAACTCTTATTGTAAAACCTAGCCATATATCCTTAATCAATAAAAAGGAAATAACTCTAAATTTATTGAAAACTCAGGGCACTAGAATTAAAGTACAAACTAAAATAGACAAAACAGATTACATAATTATCACTGTTAAAAGTTATGATTTCCAAAAAAGTATGAATGACCTAATAAATACTCAAATACCAGTTATGTGCTGTCAAAATGGTTTACAAACTTTAAACATCGCTAAACAAAAATTAAATGGAAACAAAATTGACTATTTGGTGACTGGCCATGGAATTTCCAAAAAAGCTCCAGGCCAGGCTGAACACAAAGGATATGGATTTACTTATATAGGGAATATATCAGGGAATAACAATGAAAAACTAATTAAAATCAAAAACTATCTAAATGATAGCGGACTAATTACTGAAATAGTAAACCCTATTGAAGACTACATCTGGCTAAAGAGTATAATTAATTCAGCCATAAATCCAGTTGCTGCAGCCAATAAGGTCAAAAATGGGGTTTTAGCAAACTCGGATTTGAACAAAATTGTAAAACAATTATGTGAAGAATCAACCAACGTTTCTAAGGCTATGAAAATCAAATTGCCTCTGGATCCTTGGATCGAAATTAACAAAATAATCGACAAAACCTCTGAAAATACTTGTAGTATGTTACAAGACATAAAAAACCAAAAAACAACTGAAATAGAAGCTATAAACGGTGAGATAATTAGAATTGGAAAACAATACAATATTCCCACTCCAAAAAATCAGGAATTCTTACAAAGAATACAATTAATGTCTAATTGATTCCAAGTGCCTCATTTGTTTTAATAATTGACTTCATATTATCTTCTTCAAGACCACACATTGCTCTGATAGCATCAATGTTCTCTGGGACTACATCAGATTCCTGGTGTATTGCTTGATAATAGTATAATTTATTTCCAAAAGTATGTACTCCATCTCTCCATACTGCAATCTGATTTAGATCGCCTCTTGTATAAAGTGAGTCTCTAGCTAATTCCATTATCTCAGCAGTACCTGGAAGATTTGAAATCTTAGAGCCATCATTGTTCAAATATCCCTCAATCAAATCAACACGTGGTGTATTTTCCCAAAGCTGAATTATCTTTTCCACATTTGGTTCCTTCTCAAGCTCAGCTATTATGCAATGAACGTGCATAATCGTTGTCGGAACTTTAACTGCCATCGTTTGTATATTAAGATTTGAAATGACAGTCTGCACATCTGGTCCATGATGACTAGGAACTCCTAAAACAGGCTCAATCGAATTGATTGGACCCCTATTACTGTCCTTAGGATCTCCACTACGCCTAACCATTACTGCCTGGACATTATCTATACCATATTCTTTAAGAACTGGATAAAGTGTTCTAGAAAGCCCAGTTGTATTACAAGAAACTACTCTTACAAAATCTTGATTAAATGATTCGGAATAATTGGTTAGTGAGTTAAAACTTATACCAATAGGTGCATGTTTTTCGCCACCTTGCCAAATAGCCTTTGTTCCTGCAGATTTATACATATCCCTATTATTCACTCCTAACTTACTAGGAGTACAGTCAATGATTATATCTGCATCAGCGACTAAATCCTCTGTAGTTCCTGAAACTTCCACACCATATTTTTCAAAGAAAGGAATTTTACTCTTTGTAGAGGCAAAAATAGGGAAGCTCGCATCTAAGGCACCTCTCAATTCATAGGTAGGTTTAGTCTTAACAATACCCGCTATTTTCATATCATCTTGCAAATTAACTGCTTCAGCAACGCGCTTACCAATAGTTCCGTAACCGTTGATTCCAACCTTAATCATATAACTTCATTTAGTAGTGCTATTTAACTAATTTTATGAAGATTATGAATTGCCATCTTCATTCATTTTCTTTCTTAACTGCTCTATAGAAACTGAGACTTTCTTCTCAGGAATAGCATCTGTAGTTTGTGTGAATTCTTCAACAGATTCATCATTAGATGGCATAGTCTCAACAGAATCAACATCTGAAGAAAATTCTTCTACAACAGGACTGGAATCAGCTTCTTTCTCTTCAACAACATCTGAATCATCCTCTGCTATATTCTTTGAAATTGCATAATCTCCATCTCCCCCTTGCCCTGCTGTTACATTTCCGCTCTCAATATCCTCAACCAGTTGAGCACGTTTTTCTGAACTCGCACCTTCTGCAATCTCATCTAAAATTTCCTCAGTTGAAGCCGCTGGATCTTGCTCAGCAAACTCCTCCTCTTCAGTTTCAATAAGCTCATCTAAGCCGAGTTCAGCTTCCTCATTGTATAAGAATTCGGGCATCTCTGGAGCAACAGCACCAGGTGTTGCAATTGCTTCATAAAATTGAAAAGCTTTTCTTTCAACTTCAGATACAAATCTTTCCAAGTCTTCATCCGTCTCTATTTTTGAATATATGGTGGCCATTCTATCTGCTATGAAAGCAAAATAGTTTGGAGCTACTTCAAAGGCCTTCTCGGTCCAAGTAAAAGGAATCCAGGCCATAACTTGCTTATTTTTTGGGTCGACCGTTATTTTCAATTGGGGGCCAGGGTAAATAATTCCACCACAAGAAACATCATAGTTATTCATGTATGCTAATACTTTGTAAACATCCTCTTGTTTTGGAGTTTGTTGAAGATTATATTTAGCTTCAAAATAAAATTGTACTCCCCTATAATTCATGAAAATTTCTGGCCTCCCAGATCCCTCTACTGGATTAGCGGACTCTGTATTTTCACCAAACAAGGAACCCATAATGGAATCACTCCAACCTTGCCTTACCTGCTCAGGGGCATCATATTTCAACACAATATCCTTATTCTTAGATCTAAATTCCCTAAGAGATTTAGCGTGAGCACTCAAATTCAAACCTGATGCCATCTCACAAAGAATCCACAGTGCATAAATGTCTGTCATCTTTTGGGTTTGGACCAAAACAGTTTCTTCATAATATGATTGATAATCTTCTAAGAACTTCTTCCATAAAGGTGGTAATTCTCTGTAAGAACGGTTACGACTCCAAGTTTTTGCTTCTATCAAAGCCTCGCGATTAATCAATCTTTGCTCCTTACGAGTACTCTTAGCTACTGGGATTAACTCAGCTAATTTACCATCTCCTAAAACTTGTTTGTGCATCCTACAAGCAAAATCTAGCTTGTCAAGATTGGCCTTCGCCTCATCATCCAATGGCTGATATTCCTTGCCATATATCGCAGACCAGGCTTTCTTCTCACGCTCTCTCCTATCCATTTCATCTCTAAAAAAGATAGCTTCGATGAATACTTCCATATGGAATTTGACTAAAAGAATATTAGTAGGAGTACTCCATTTCCTCTTCCGAATATCTGTAACATGGGCTGTAGCATATTCAGTCCCTTTTTGTGCCCTAGCGAGCGCAGTTTTTTGCCATCTGACAGCACCCCTTATCTGGGACTTCATAGTCTTTCTTTCGACTTCCACTTTATACGTATATGCACCTTTTCTGATATCATTTGTAACTTTAAGTAACTCTCCAGAAAATTCTAACAATTGTTCAATATTAAGCAAAATCTTTTCTTCTTCAATCGATGAAGTAGCTCCAGGATACATGCCTTCTGGAGGCTCATCGGCCCCTGAATTCTTAACTAGGTCTGGAATATGTTCATCTCTCAGATTCTTGAACTGCTCATAATCTAACATCTTTGGAGCTATAACTACTTCCAATTTGTTAGAGACTGCAGTACCTTCCTTATTATGGAGACTTATAGTATTCGTACCTATATAATCTGGAACTGTAAATTGTAATGAATGTGAGGAATTCGATTTGATTAATGGCAAGTCTTCTACTTTCACAGAACCTAATCTAATGTGAACTCCATCCAATTGCTTAAACGCATTAACATTAAGCATAACATCTTCGCCTTCTTCTAAATTCTGAGAATGCTCTGGAGGTAAATTAAGTTCTATTGTTGCGTCAGGTAAAAACATATCAACCGAAAACGCTTAGACCAGGAGAATCTACCATCTTTTCTAATGTAGCCGTTATTCCATGGTTTGGACCTAAAACCTCTTGAGCCTTTAACATTAAACACTTAAGTTCATTTCTTTCTAATCCCTCAAGTGCAGGCATAATATTCGACTTAATTACATCTTCTAACGCTCGGTCAAGATCATATTGTCCCCTAGAATTAAAAACAGTTAACATTGAGTCAATAATAACTGCTGGACCTATTTTTCTATAGGTTCTTACACCTCTTGCTACTTCATCATCCCTAGATTGTGGCAACTCTTCTTCCTCAAGGAAATTCATAAACTTGTTAAAAGCTTTGAACATAGTGCTATCATCATCATAGAAATCAAACATTTCTTTAGCATACCAATCTTCATCTCCCTCTGGTCGCTCTGGCGCAATACCAAGTTTATTTAGCTTGTTGAATACAAATATAGGCATACGTTTGTACTCATCATCTCTATTAGGTAAACCAATTTCAACAAAAGCAAAACGTCTCATTAATGCATGACCTACATTAAACAGAGTATTCTTATCCTGAGTATTCATGGTACCTATAATTCTAAACTCAGGTGGCATCATGAACGGAGCGCCTCCAGTTTCCTTTGCAGTAAGAAGTGCCTGCTTGTCCCTGTACTCAAACACTGTGAATAACTTACCAAAAGCTTCATCAATATTTGCCCTATTAAATTCATCAATAACAAGATAGTGTGGTTTACCATCTTCTTGCATAGTTTTCTCACAGCTCTTAGCTGCATCTGCCACATATCCATCCTTGAAATAGTATCCTCCAGAATCATCTGGAGAGATTCCCCCTATAACTTCAAAATTAGACCATTCAGCGTTTGCAGTTACAATTGTGTAATTAGGAATTGGACTACCATCCTTAGCTTCCTTAACACCACATATCTGACTTAGTAAAAGATTAGCAAGTGCTGTCTTACCCGTACCTGGGTCTCCGTACAACATTATATTTCTACCCGATTTCAAATGAGTAACTGTTTGATTGATTGTATCCTCTGTAGTAGAATAATATTTTGAAAGTTCCTCGTAATCTACATCATAATTTACCTTCATTGCCTTACGAATTTTCGGACTCTCGGCCAATTCATCTTTGAGATCCTTCTCAATATCTTCAAGATAACCAACATCAACTCCGTAATTTTCATCCTCTGTTGGTTTAATATCTATAGTAGCTTCTGGAAACTCGGATAATAATCTGTCCATTGCATCCTCTAAACTTATATCTCCCGAAGAAGCAATTTCAGTGGAATCACTACTAGTAGAATCCTCAGGTTCCTCTGGCTTAAAAGAAGAATCAAAGGGATCTGCAGGAGTATTTGTCAATTGCATTTCCATCATTTTGTTCTTGAACTTCTCAGTGCCATATCTTATACCATACCAAACAGCACCACCAGCAACAGCTAAAGGAAGACCAAACATGAGCCATTCCGAAGTGGACTCTGGTGAAGAAACATTCTTACCAGATAGAAGTGCTGGTGCAATCATAGTAGCAAATAAGGTACCAATTCCTGCAACGAACAAACCAAAATAGGCAAGACCTTCCATACTCTCTTCAGATTTTCTTTTACGGTAGAAAAGATATACTCCAATAAAAGCAACAGAAACTGAAAGAACTGTAAGTATAATATCTCCTTGCTCAAAATAAAAATTGGCACTATTACGTACCAAATTCCAAACTACTACTACAAACTGTAAAGAAAGGCCAATTAAAATCATGAAGAAGTATTTTGCTTCTTCCATATCCTTAAGCCGTACAGTTTGTAAAATGTAACCGGCAACTCCCAAAAGAAGCAGAAACATACCTGCTAATAAAATTAGCATTTCAACAGCTTGAAGATCTACATAAACATACTGAACACTTCCACCGACGGCAGTACATGCCTGCTCTATAGAGCTATCAAATTGATTTAGTGATTCACTACAAGAAAGCCAAGGACCTCTAACCCAATTGTGGTGTAAAGCTGCAAAAACAAGCGAACCTGCGCCAATAAAAGAATATATAGTACTTAATGGAGCTTCACTTATATCTTTGCCAGTAACTGCATAAAGAAAGACAATATATGAAACAATTATTATACCCAAACCAGCAGTAGCTCCTATCGTAGTCTCCACACCCTCTAAAGGTGATTCATTATTACCCATATAGAGATAGACTATACCCATAATAATAACCAAAAATATTAGAGGTGCCATGATATTACTATCACTTATCTTTCGACCTTGGTAGATAATACAAAGACCTAATAATGAAATTAAGCCAGTAAGTGTTTGATATTCATGAGTTTTTACACTAAAAGAAGAAGTATTCCAATTGGAACTAAGAACTAAAGGACAACCATTATCATTACCTTTAGAGGAAGGATTACTCCATCCTGGGCAAGTTAATGGCTTATTATAATTTGCATATTCTTGTAAATCTTCTTTGGTTACACCAGTGCCTACTTCGGTATCTGGAGTAGGGACATCTGCTGTTGTGTAATAAAGGACTAAACCGAGGAGAGCTACAGCCAAAAGAAATTGAAGTGCAGGAACATAAAAACTAGATTTAGATTTAACTAGAGGAGCATGCTGTACCGGAGATGGAGAACCTGTTTCCTGACTAACTGGAGTTTCCACTTGTGAAGGACCTACATCTTTTGCCCCAGCCATATTAACGCCACAAATATTACAAAATGGAGCATTATCTTCAACCTCAACAGCACATACTGGGCACTTTTTCATTGGTGCCACAGTTAAGGGTATTGGTTAAAAGCTTTTTATTGTGGGAAACATTCTTAATAACCATTTTAATATGAAAAGTAATGGTAAAGGATTTAATGACTTTAAGGGATTTAAGGGTTCAAACTTTCAAAGAGAGAATAGAAGGTGATTTGACACTTCTACCTGCCGATTTTTATCATCGTACACAAGCATTGGAAAACAAGATAAGAGATGTTATAGAAAATTCGAAAGAGGATCCAAAAAGATTTGAAAAAGCCAACAACGATATAAGAAAATTACTAGACATGAAATTAGAACTACATAAAAGTCGTGAAAGAAAAATTACCAATTTAGCTCGTGAAAAGATAAATGGCCAAAATCCAGATACAGCAAATGTCCATGCCAATGAACGTGACTATCTATTATCATTGTGTGAGGTGATAGAAACCTATCGGAAAAAAACACTGGTTAATGAAGTGGTTTACCATAATAAACCAAAAAAGTCTAAAAATGAAAAATTACCAGAGAAAGAACCTGAAATTTATGTGAAACAAAAAACAAAAAAGAACAAAAAGAATGTGGGTAAAGAATACATTAAAGTAGAAATTTTGGAGGATTTACCAACATTTATTGGAATGGATGCGAAAAACTACACTCTAAAAAATAACAATATTGAAATAATACCAATATACAATGCTAGGATTTTAAGGGATGCAGGCAAAGTCAAAATAATAAAAGAGGTGAAGGCCTGAATTACGAATTAGTTGAGAGCGGAATACTAATCAAGGATGAAAGATTAGCGGCTCAGATATATAACAAAGGTAAGACTGGAACACCAAAAGAAAAAGGTTATCTTTTACTTAAATCTGAGGAAGCTTTGTATTCCGATTACCGAAAAGACATTAAATTAAAACAAGAACACAAAGACATATTCTCGAAGAACAATGCTAGAAATATCATATATCATGATTTAAAAGAAAGAGGATTAATTGTAAAGAGCGATGAAACTGGCTTAAGAGTCTATGACAGAGGGGCAAATACGAAGGGGCAAGCGTCTGCACTAGTTTTGTCAAAAGAATATGATAAACTGATAGACTTCAAAGACGTTTTTTCTAATTTAGATGAAGGATTGGAAAGAAGAACACAAATCGGAATCATAGATTCTGAAAATGATGTGGTGTACTATGTTATTGAAATTGTCAAATGGCCTAAAACTAAATTAAAAAAGGGAGTAAACCAAACAATAGATGATAAAAAGATTGATGAATTAATCAAGAAAGGATATCAAGTAAACTCTGGATTGAAATTTGGAACACATTACCGAATATATAACTACGAGTCAAAGCACGCACCATGGTTAATCCATATTGTTGAGAAAGGTATTACATGGTTGGACATTACAAGAATGGTAAGAGTAGGTCATGGCGTTAACAAAAAAATTGTCCTGCTACATGAAAATAGGTGGGTAAGTTTAGATTGGATTAAACCATGATTATTGGATTATACACAAAGGATTTCTCATTATTAAACAAAATTACAAACAAAATAAATGACAAGATAATTAAGTTAAAACATGTGAAAAATTTGCCAATAAAAGATGATGATATCAAAGTATTGATAGCTAAAAGGAGAATAAGAAACTGCAACATACCTCAAATACAACCTGATAACCTAGATATATTAGAACTTCGAATAAGATGTAAAATTTATGAATGCACTAACGTTATAATTGGTATAGATCCTGGTGGAATGAATGGCCTGTCGGTCGTTGGATCTAATCGGATCTTATTCATGGACAATTACAAAAATGTAGAAGATTTAGCCAATATAGTAAAATCAATTGATAGTGAAATAGGTATTAATACTGTCAAAATAGGTTCTGGCTCGCCACCTGAAAGAACAAGAATAATAGAAGCTCTAAAACAATTCTCAAGCATCATACAGTTAGTAGATGAACAAAATAGTGGTAGCGGCAGTCACACCAAGGCAGCAACACAAATAGCTTTACGAAAAGGAAAATATAACAACAGAAAAAAATACATTCCAAAGGCAGGAGAGATTGCTTGGATTCAAAAGCAATCTAGAAGAAAGTCAAAAGGATTGGTCACAATTGATAAAGAATTAGCTTATGAAATTTTGATTGGCCATAAAACAATGCAAGAAGCAATAGAACAATACACTAAGAAGATAAATACATTATAGTTGGGCACCATTCCTACTACTTAATAAACTAGAACCTAAATTGAACTAAAATGCCATTGTTAGAAGTTGAAGAATTAAGAAGAGGATTTGGGTCTAAAACATTTAACACAAGAAACGAAGTCCTCAAAGGCGTCAATCTTGAGATTGAGGAAGGCGAGTTAGTAGCACTAATGGGTCCATCAGGATGTGGCAAATCTACTCTATTGAACATAATTGGAGGACTATTGCCTGCAGATTCAGGGAAAATTGAACTTTCAAATACTACAGAAGAATCATTTGAATATGGTACTCAGAAACCCAACAAAGTCGTCGATGTAAGAAGGAATGGAATAGGCTGGATATTTCAGGATTTCCATTTAGTAGAACATTTAACAGCTCTTGATAATGTTGCAATGGCTCTTGAAATCTCCGGAATAGAACAAGAACTGGCTGAAGAAAAAGCCAAAGCAGCACTTAGAACTGTGGGATTAGGTGATAGAATAGAATTCGGGGTTGAACAATTATCTGGTGGACAAAGACAGAGAGTTGCTGTTGCTCGTGCAATTGCTGGGTCTAGACCGCTATTGCTAGCTGACGAGCCAACTGGAAATTTAGATGCTGAAAGTGGAAATGATATTATGAAATTATTTAAATTATTGAGAAAAGAATCGAATCCTATTTCGGTTTTAATGGTTACACACGACCCAAATCTTGCAAGTCAAGCGGATAGAATGTTACTATTGAAGGATGGAGTAGTAGCTGCTAGTGATATCAAATCTGCATGGGGAATTGATGATAAGGAGGAGGAAGAATGAGTTCCTTAGAAGTTTCTTGGGCTTCATGGATATTCTCTCCATATGTATGGAAGAAAAGACTTCTAGATTTACCAGATAATTTGAGAATTGCAGCACTTACGTCGTGGAGAGACAAAGAAAGAGGCTTAGCTGTATTTGCTGGAGTTTTCTTAGCTAGTTTAGTAATTACACTTGTTTTAATTTATGGTGTTGGACTTTCTCAAGCCTTTCTAGAAGAATCTATTAATCAAACTGTTTTTGACTCAAAAATTGAGTTTAAATCGGCTCCTGAGCAAGGGGCCACTGGCTGGACGAATGATACTACAGTACTACAGCAAATGTGTGATGAGGTGGTACTTAGGGATGAATTCAATGATTGTACACTAGTATTGGGTAAAAGTGGACTTCATAGTGAAATTAGTTGGGGAAATGATGCTGCATTTTATGCATCCCCCTTGTTCATGGATAGTATTGAATCTTCGAATGTCGAGAGAAAATGGGATACTGAAGATTTATGGGATTACGAATATACTACTGGGCCTCCTGTTGTAAATATAAGAGCAATTTCTTTCCTAGGTCCTGAAGCTTTTGATGGAGTACTTGCTGAACGTTTATCTGAAAATATAATTTACGAAATGGGCGAATGGAAAACTCATGAAGAAGTTAACAGCCAACGAGGAATTTACATTCCTCTAGATATTGCTTCTGCGACAGGTGCTGAAGTAGGGGATAATCTAGATAGTTTAACGTTCACGTATACCTACGAGAGAAGTCTTCCAGGTGCAATGGAGGAGGAAGATTGTCCTGGCGAAATAATACAAGGAGAAGAATATCGACTGATGTATTGTCAAGTCAAAATAAAGTTAGAAAATGTTACAATACTAGGAATTTATGAACCATGGCCACAGGGAAATCCCGTACTTGCAGCCAATCCAATTTACACTACGTGGACTCTATTGAGTGACGAACAACAAATCACTTTAATTGATAAAGATCATGTTTACTTGGGCATCACAGTAGATAGAAGTTTACTACCAACATCCTCAATATCTGCAGCTGAAAATTGGTTAGATGCAACATCAAATGATATGCAAAAGCAAACCTACGACAATGGTAACGTGAAAATATTTTATGTAGATATCATTAGTGGAACAATACTATGGCTTGAGTTCGTCCTAGGATTTGTGCAGGTTTTTGATTATATCTTAATGATTCCTGTAGTGATTCTTTCATTATACTTACTTATCTATGGATTAGAACTCTCATTAGAGCAGAGAAGAAGAGAGATAAGCATCCATAGATCTATTGGAGCAACAGCAGACAAATTGAAAGGTATGGTTCTGTTTGAACTATTTGTTATCTCTTCTGTAGCTTGGGTTGGTGGCTATGTTTTAGCATTCTTTTCAGTACCTATCATACTTTCAAGTGTGGGTTTCATGCAATTTGAAAGTTTAGATGTTGACATTAATCCAATCCTCAGTTTTGGATCGACATTATTTACAATATTGGCAACTCTTGGATTAGCTTTACTATTTGGAAGATCGAGAACTAAGACATTCCTTGAAATGGAAATCGATGAAGGTGTAAAGAAAACGGCCCAGGCTGGAAAACCGAAAACATGGCTCCACGTTATCATGTTGTTCATAGGTACTTTAGGCGCTATAGACACATATCAAGAACTAACAACTGGAGGAAGCGGAATAATCAGTAATTGGTTTTTAGGTGGTTTAATCAACATTTTCGGACCTTTCATGCTTTGGATAGGAGGGGCTCTTCTACTTTCTAGACTTGGAGCTTATGGTCCTAAAATAATGCTTTTCTTTTTCAAGAAAACACCATTGCTTTCAGATGTAAAGCGAGGCCTACAGAATACTGGTTCTAGTGAATCTACAACAAGACTATCTCTTATCATGCTTCTGACATTATCAATTGTCACTCTTGCAGCTGTACAAGGATACACTGGATCCCTTGTTGATGAACGTACTGCAGATTTACAAGTTGGAAGTGATATCAAGATTTACTCTACTGAGCCAATGACTTCGGGCGAAATTGAAGAAGCTGTGGTAAATTTAAGTTCTGAAGATATCACGGTTAATGCTTTGACTGTACCACTGATTTCCTTGGAATCTGAAGATGGGACTGACGCTAATGCTTACGTGCTGATGAACGGTAGTGAAAATATACTGAAATGGTTCCCCCAAGCGATTCCTGGAAAAGACATCTCAGAAGCTATAACTGCATATGAAAATGGAGGTTTTTCAGCAGGGCCTGATATGGCATTTTCACTTGATTTAGAGGGCTCAGGTAGATTTGGAGATTCTGCAGATCAGTTGTACAATGAAGGCGATAAAGAATCTGAAGTAATGAATTTTACTTGGGAAAAAACTGACATCATTTTAAGAAATATAGATCCAAACTCAAGTATCGATCCAGCTGAGGCACTGGAAGAATATATAGGACTTATGGACAGGAACTGGTCGAATTTAGATTTATCGGATCAAGATTTAACCAATCGTAATTTTACAAGAACTGATTTCTCAAATACTAACTTATCTGGAGCAAACCTTGCAAATGTAAACTTAAGTGAGTCATTGTTCTTTAACGTAGACTTAAGGGGAGCAAACCTTACTGGGGCAAACTTAACAAATGCAATATTTGGCATCTCTCCTCAGAATATAGAAAACATTGACCTAACTAATGCAATTCTAACAGGAGCTTTCGAATATGGTGTCGTTAATTTGTCAAATCTAAAACTTGACGGAGCAATATGTCCTGATGGAACTGCCCAAAATGAAACCAATAATTGCATCTCTGGATTTAGTGAGGAGCCTACGCCTCTTCTAGCTCCAGTATTCTTTCCTGCCTCTTTTGATATACAAATAACTCCTTATCAAACCTCGATAAGATATATTGGAGTTCACGAATTCATACCTGGAGTAGCAACCAATGAAATGAATAACTATTTAATAATTAATGAACAAGCTTATCGAAATTTAGTAGGAGATCAAGAGGTAAATAATCTAAGGGCAACAACTTGGATTGTGGACATAGATGGATTGAATAACGATGAACTGCAAGTATTAGCTCTATTGATAGCTGCAGATTCTAGATTTGAGGGGGCCGATGACTGGGAGACTTCACATGAAAATGTTGAGAGAAATGGAGGAATTATCTTTGGTACTCAGGGGCTTTTTACACTACAATACATTGTAGCAAGTGCTGCTGCAATTGCATCCGCGTTTGTTTTCTTATCACTTGTACTCAATCAAAAGAAGAAAGAATTAGCTATTTTACAAGCAATTGGAGCAAGTCCTAATCAAATAATTAGACTAGTACTTTTTGAAATATTATCAATAGTTTTCTTTTCAATGGTTTTAGGAATAATCTTGGGAATGGGATTATCACTTGCTTTCAATGGATTTTTCAACATATTTGGTTTCTTGTTCCAGCTATTTTCAGGAACCGGAGAGGAAGCTGTAATTAGCAGGATACTACAATGGCCTTGGTGGGTCATCACACAAGTTACCTTAGGAGTTATGACAGTTGTTGTCATAGCTTTGATATTGACCACTAGGAGAGCCTTACAAGCCGATTTAGCTGTAGTGCTTAAAGGAGAATAAAATGGCTGAAGAATTATTCGAGCACACCACCGGTCAAGGGAAAGAAGAAAATGATTCCAACGACGAAATTGAGGCTTTAAAATTTTCAGAAAAAATGATTGATGATAAAATAGACAAAGATGCAATTCTTCAAGCTATAGCATTGTATCACGTTTATTCCTCTACTGCTGAGGATGGAAATGTTGTAGCCTTAAGAGGATTAAATGTATCTATCAAAAATGGAGAAGCTGTCGCCATCGTAGGGCCGTCAGGTTCTGGAAAATCTACTTTGCTAAAATGCTTAGGAGTTCTGATGAAACCATCTGCTGGAGGAGTCATTCTCAATGGAATCTCTACGACCCGAAGAACTGGTGTTGAATTAGTCAAAATGCGCCAAGATACTGTCTCATTTATTTTTCAAGAGGGCAATCTTCTTCCAGATTTGAGTGCTATCGACAATGTTGCTCAAGCTTTACGGCATAAAGACGTAAGACCCACAGAAGCGAAGAAGAAAGCTAGAGAAATTTTAGTTGAACTCGGTTTAGAGGAGCGTATCAATGGTATGCCTGCAACGCTTTCTGGAGGTGAACAACAACGAGTTGCAATTGCACGAGCTTTAGTTACTAATCCTAAGTTGATTTTAGCCGACGAACCTACTGGAGCCCTTGACCCCATTACCAGTAGAGAAGTTTTAGAATTATTTGGAAAACTGCATAAGGATAAAGGCGTTGCATTCTTAATCGTAACACATAGTGATGAAGTTGCTGCATTCTGTGACCGCAGCCTTGAATTACGTGATGGAAGATTTGTAGCTGAGCATGGAACTAATCTCGATGTTGATGACTTAGAAGGAACAAGAGAATTAATTGTAGATGAACTGGGGACAGTTTCTTTCCCACCTGAAGTATTAATGAAAATGGGAGGTTCCGGAAGATATGAAATTGCTAAGAATAAAAAGGGAGAAATTACTTTAGTAACTGCTGAAAAGAACAAATCTTTGATAAAAGGGAAGAAAAAATTAGCTGATATTTGCCCTGCTTGTAAGTACAAATACGAAGATGATAGTCAATTGTGTCCAGAATGTGGTTCAAGTCGACCTATGATTAAATCATAAGTTTTATTCTAGGAGATTCTTGATTAATTTCAACAATCACATCATCCATTATGGGCTCTATATATTTACCATATGATTCTATAAAAGAAGGAATATCTAAACCCATAAAACTATCAACACCTACCTGAGAAAGAAGCTTAAGACCTGATTCTGAAAGTGTCCTAGCACCAATTAAATCCTGAATTTGATATGCTGCCATTCTCACTTTTAGAAAAGCAGCCCCGCATTTTATTAAACCTTGAAGAAAGCGATGCTCACTACTATTCCTAACTGATGAAATCCATAAGCCTTCCCAAGCCTCGTGGGCTTCCCAATAATAATGATAATTAAAGAGATCCACCCCGTATAGATAATCCTTATTTTTCTTCCATTCGTTTGAATACCATTTATCTATCTTTTCCTCCTCCACTCCAAAACTATGGCCCTCTGGACTTTTGACTGGATGTGGATGTAAACCAGGAATATATCTGTATATCGGGAAATCTTTGGAAGAATATCTCACTTCACCTATATTAAGTGCAGTTTCAGAATCAGCCAAAGGATAAACAACCATTAACTGTTTGTTACAGTATCTTCTATTGCAGCCACAAATTTTTTGATATCTGATTCGTTGTTGTATAGATAAGCACTGGCCCTTGCAGTACCTTCTATACCTCTAGAGTTAAACCATGAATGAACACAATGCATACCACTCCTAATGGCAATATTGTATTTGTCATCTAAATGCATTGCAATTTCTGTTGGATCCAATCCTTCAATATTAAAAGATAAAATGCCTCCCCTTTGAGATACATCCTCAGGACCAACTATAGATAAACCATCTAAATCTTTCAACTTATTAGTCATTAAAGTGTTCAATTTATTCTCATGTTCCTGAATATTATCCCGCCCAATTCCCATTACATATTCTGCAGCTACACCAGCACCAATAGCTCCTGCATAATCTTGCAGACCTGGCTCAAAACATGAAGGTGGAGGCAATAACTTGTAATCCTCATAGGATGAATTAACGACTGTAGAACCTCCAACAAAAGTTGGTACCAATTTTTCTAATTCAGCATACTTCCCATACAATGCACCCATACCACTTGGTCCACAAAATTTATGGGCACTAACTGCGGCAAAGTCAACGCCCAAATCAGTCACATTTACTTCTTTATGAGGGGCTGATTGAGCTGCATCCATCATTACTTTTACATCTTTGTCATGACAAATCTCAATAATATCCTTAGCTGGATTTGAATGACCATCTAAATTAGAAGTATGAACAAAACTCACTAACTTTGTATCCTTAGTAATATTCTCTTTGAGTACCTCCAGATCAAAAAAATAATTATTTTTAGCTGGAAGCACTTCGTATTTTATTCCTTTGTATTTAGCTAAATGATGCCAAGGAACAACATTTGCATTATGCTCTTTATCTGACGTAAGAACTTTATCTCCTTTTCGAAGATTAAGACCATTGGCCACAATATTCATTCCTTCAGTAGCATTTTTGGTAAATACTATTTCGTTAGGCTTTTCGGCTCCCATAAAACGTCGAATTTGATCTCTAGCAATTTCAAAATTTTCAGTAACTTTCCAACTTAATTTATGGACTGAACGACCTCCGCAAGCTGGATAATTAGTATAATAATCTATTAGTGCATCGATAACAGCCTGAGGTCTGAGTGTCATACATGCACTATCTAAATAGGTAGGACTATCATCTGAATTTAAGATTGGAAAATCCTTCCTATATTTTGAAATATCCATAATAATCTGATATCGGGATAATGATGCTAATTTAAAGATATTCGGAAAGAAGAAGATTTCTTAAAGGGGTCGCAATGAAACAAATATGGCATGTATCGATAATTTTCCAAATAAATTAGAAGTAAACTATGATTGTGCAGCAGAATTAGTGAACTTAGGACCGGTTGCTGCATTACTTACTTTTCTAATTGGTATTCCTTTTGTAAAACTTGTCTTAAGATACTTAAAACGAATATTTGATAAGTACGACTATATCGATCAAGGAATTGAGAATTTTCTTTACAGAGTAGTGAGTGTAGCCCTGTGGGCAGTTATTATTTTAACTGCTGCAAATGAATTGGGAATAAATGTTACAGGAATTGTAGCTGCACTTGGTATTGTTGGATTAGCTATGGCCTTTGCTGCGCAGGATACTATAGAGAATATCATTGCAGGTATCTTCTTGATGGTGGATAGGCCATTTAGAGAAGGTGACAGGATACTACTGCCAAAAAAGATTGGAAGTCTATACTCAAGTTGGGGAGATGTAACGGAAATAGGTCTCAGAACTACAAGAGTACGCTCTACAGATGGAGTACTTCTAACAATACCAAACAAATTGTTGACAAAAGATACTATTGCTAATTTTAACCATAGTGAAGATAGAAACCTAAGAGTTAGAATTAGACTAGGTTTAGTTCCAACGTGGGATAATGTAACCCGTGGCGAAAAAATTGTAGAGGATATAGCAAAAAACCACAAAGATATTTGCCAAGATAAACCAAAACCTCCACAAATAGTTTTGAGAGATTTTGGAGATCAAGAAGTAATTATGGAAGTTAGGTACTATGTTCCTAATGCTCCATTAATGCGTTCCACAAAATCTTACTACGTTAAAGAAATCCTTAAACAATTCGAAGAACAAGATGTCAAATTAGCATACCCAACTAGATTGATAATGAAAGAAGACATAGAATAGTTAAACATAATAAAGGCCTATATTCTACCAGCCACAGGAGAAAATATGCCATTTGACGTACCAAACCTGCCTTACGACTACACCGCTTTAGAACCATATATTGATGAAGAAACAATGCGTTTCCATCACGATAAACATCACGCCGCATATGTCAATATGCTAAATAGTGCAGTGGAAGCAGCTGGAAGTTTAGGTGGAAAATCCGTAGAGGAACTAATCACAAATCTAGATGCAGTACCAGAAGAACAAAGAGGTGCTGTGAGAAACCATGGCGGAGGACATTTCAACCATTCTATGTTCTGGGAAACTATGGGTCCTGTAAACGGAGAAATGAGTCCAGAATTAAACTCTGCACTTCTGGATGCTTTTGGTAGTCTAGATGATTTTAAAGCTGAATTTCATAAGGCCGGAATGACAAGATTTGGTTCAGGTTGGGCTTGGCTTTGCTCCAAAAATGGGAAATTATCTGTTTGCTCAACTGCAAATCAAGACAACCCCTTGATGGGCGAAAAATATGGTGGATGTGATAGAATACCAATTTTGGGTTGTGACGTATGGGAACATGCATACTATCTTAATTATCAAAACCTAAGGGGAGACTACATCACAGCATTCTTCAATGTAGTAAACTGGGCTGAAGTATCAAAACGTTACTCTGATACACTTTGATTACCTAATTCAGCCACTAAATTACCAATTAACAGTAGACTACCTCCAAATACTAACCAGAAAGTAAAATCTGCCATATCAAGGTAGATAGCAAATATAGTGGCCCAAACTGGTTCTAAAGCATAAAGTATTGCCGCCCTCACTGGATCAATATATTTTTGATAACTATTGACCATTAGTAATGCTGCAAAAGTACCGAATAGTGATGATAGGATTAATGGCATAACAAAATCAATATCTCTCAATAGTCCAACAATATCCACTTCACCAAACTCAAAAAATAATAAGAAATTCAACAGAATTAAGCACATAAGTGTAGAGAGAACTATAGAAGTAAATGATAACCCCAATGGTGATGCTCTCTTAGTAGAAATATCTGTAAATATTATATGACCAGCAAACATCAATGCACACAATATTGTTAGCCACTCTGAAATATCATAATGTAATTGTGGAGGGCCCTGGATATAACCTGCTCCCAATGTTGCTAAAAACACGCCTAATATCAAACTACGACTCTGTAATCTGCCTGCAAACCAGGCCAATATCAATGCTGTAAATAATACATATAAACTGGTTAAAAATGCAGATACGGCAGGAGAGATTCCTTCTAAACCAATCATTTGAAATAAAAAACCTCCTACAATAAATAACGAGAGAATGAAACCATCATTCCAGACTCTTTTCCCATTTAATTCTTTAATAACTGAAGGAGTAAAGAGAAAAAATAATATTATTGCCAAACCAAACCTAAGTGTCACAAAAAGAGTAGCTACTGTATTAATTTGATCATCTTTGGCGTAAGCTTCTGCTGCATTAAGAGCATTCTTCAGCCAGACAAAAGTCCAACCCCATATAATAGTCACAAGAAAAAGGACGATTGTTGCTTTCTGTTTCACACTATGCCCTGACTCATCATGGCATTAGCAACTTTCAAAAATGCAGCAATATTTGCTCCAACAACAAGATTTCCTTCAGAACCATACTCTTCGGCTGCTTCTGAACATTGCTTGTGAATACCGGTCATTATTTGGCCTAACTTCGAATCAACCTCTTTGGTTGTCCACTCTTCAAATGCTGCATTTTGTGACATTTCTAATGCTGATACTGCAACTCCTCCGGCGTTAGCGGCCTTAGCAGGACCAAACAAAATTCCTGCCTTACTAAGTATTTCATAGGCTTCTGGTGAAGTTGGCATATTTGCACCCTCTGAAATGGCAATACAACCATTCTTGACCAAATCTGTTGCACCCTTCTTCTCTATTTCATTTTGTGTAGCACTTGGTAGAGCAATATCGCATTTTTCACCCCAAGGCCTCTTCCCTTCATGATATTTTGCTCCAGAAAATTTCGAAACGTAGTCTTTGATTCTTCCACGCTTATTATTCTTTAAATTCATTATCCAAGCCAATTTTTCTTCATCAATTCCATCTTTATCAAAAATATAACCACCGGAATCAGACATTGTAATAACCTTGCCACCACAACTCAAAACCTTTTGAGCACAGAATTGCGCAACATTACCGCTACCTGATATTGCACACAACTTACCTTCTATACTATCACTCTTAGAAGCAAGCATTTCTCGGAGGAAGTAAACTTGACCGTAACCTGTAGCTTCTGGTCTTATCAAAGAACCTCCCCAACCATAACCTTTACCAGTCAAAACACCTTCCCATTTCCGTGTCAACCTTTTGTATTGTCCAAAGAGATATCCTATCTCTCTACCGCCAACACCAATATCTCCTGCTGGAACATCAATATTAGCTCCAATATGTCTGAATAGTTCTGTCATAAATGATTGACAGAATCTCATGACTTCCATATCTGATTTGTCCTTAGGATCAAAATCACTCCCGCCTTTTCCCCCACCTATTGGTCTAGTAGTCAAAGCATTCTTTAGAATCTGTTCAAAACCCAAAAACTTGATGATTCCCAAATTTACACTAGGATGAAAACGTAAACCTCCCTTGTAAGGTCCGATGGCACTATTAAATTCAACGCGCATTCCTCTATTAACTTGTACTTGCCCTTTATCATCAACCCATGGAACTCGGAAAGATATAACACGTTCTGGTTCAGTCAACCTCTCTAAAATTCTAGCTTCCTTGAATTCTTTATGTTTATCAAAGACCGGTTCTAAAGTTTCAAGAACTTCCCAGACAGCCTGATGGAATTCTGGTTGGTCAGGGTCCCTAAGCTTCACTCTATCAAAAGCCTCTTGGACATAGCTCATAGATACTAAGTTTTATGGAACAGAGTCTATAAAGATATCTATACTTGCAATAGTGCTATATTATGTAATTATTATTCTCTCGCTAATGACCCCATAGGGTCCCATGGAGGTAATCCAATAGGTTCCATATTATACAAATCAAGCATTGCCTTCGTAAGATGTTTCTTATGAATTACAACTTCATACATGAACTGATCAAACCAAGGATCTGTCATTATATCAAAACCCTTTTCACCGTGCTCATCACCCCAACTATTCTCAACTCTCCACTTAATTGGTTTTTTATTTTTAAGATCTACACCTGTAAAAAGCATAGCATGCGTCATGACACTGTCTCCATAGTCTAATCTTTCAGCTTTATCCATACCAAATGAAGTCCCAAAGAACTTATCAAATTCAAACAAATTAGTATCCATTACACCAAATTGCCTTGTAAAAAATTTACCAACATCACAACCAAACCAAACTGGATCATCGGCTTTAATTGATTTAATGGTATATTTTTTTAATTCGCTATTTTCCAGATTCAAATATCTTATTATATTACCACCATAAACATTACCCAAATATTCTACCGTGTAAGTCTTATTGTAATTTGTAAATTCTCTTGGGTCATTTATTAGACAAACAAAATCATTCAAATCAATACTAACATGCTCACCAAAAAAAGATTGTGGAGTTAGATCGGTAAATCTTCGAAATTTGTCCTTTTTATCTCGTATAGACCAGTCGAATTTATCAGGTGGAGTGCCTAAACTAATACACAGCATTTGGTAAATAGTAGATAACATATCCTCTTTTAATCTAGAAATTGAAGATTTAGAAGAAGAACCTTGAACTATTTTAGAGCGTAAATCCTTAGCAAATTCTCTTAATTTACGAGTTATTAATTTATTCATTTGTGCAGA
>CAZWJS010000003.1:0-12146 GCA_964634895.1 uncultured archaeon
CATTATTGATTGAAGCTAATCCAGATTTAGATCCTTTAGCTCTTAGGGAAATTTTAAGATTAACTTCTGAAAGAAAAGAAACACTATCTTCGGCAGATGGAGAAGGTGTTGAAGAAGGACCATGGGCAACAGCACCCGAATTAGATCCTTACTGGAATCGTCATTTTGGTTGGGGAATGGTAGATGCCCATGCGGCTGTAAAATCCGCATCTCTTAATACCGAAACAGAAAGTCTTAATGTTAATCTTCAAGCACATTTAACCGAAGTAGATGGTACAACTTTTTCAGGTATAGCTTGGTCACGTGATGGAAATATAAGTCGTGTTGAGTATAGTCTTGATGGAGGTTCTTGGTCACAAGTTCAATATGGGCAGAGCAATGCGACTTCCATTTACCTAGATTGGACCTTTAGTTTAGATTCTAAGGAATTGTCATTTACAGGTAATCACACAGTTTTAGTCAGAGCAGTTGGTGATGATAGCTCATATTCTATATCTGATGATTCTGAATTTTATGCTATTGGTGAATCTTCTGAGACGTCAATTCATAGAATGGCTGCAATGCTATTTGCAATTGCCGCAATAGTCGTTACAGTTATGGCAGTTACTGCCTATAGAAAGAAATTGCTAGGAAATGGTTGAAAATATAGGCAAGTCTTAAATCAATACATAAAACTATGGAACCGTGCGCGCTAATCAGTTTATTTCAATAGGAGCTGCGTTGACAGTCTTGGGATTCATTGGATTAGTACTTATTTTCCCTAATTTTATTGCTACAAGTGGCCAAGATTTTGTAGCACAGATAGATACTTCCAAAGGTATTGAAGAATATGAGGATTATAGTATTGGAGATAGTGTTACTATAGTCGATGAAATTGCTAGAATCGAATTAAATGAGGGTCAAACCTACATTTGGCTTGAATCGATAGGTAAATCTCAAACAGATCCTCCATTTAGGTTTGGTTCAGATTTAATGTCAGATTATGGTGTTGGAAACAAAGTAATTATTACTTTTGAAGTTGTTAAGGACAGTACTGGCGATTATACCTTAGACGGTTATCAGGATGGTGGAAGTGGACTTTCTTCAGATTCTATAAATGGTCGTTATTCAACTATTACTGAATATCTGTTTATTTTATTGGTTGCTGGAGGGCTTGGAAGTATAGGTTATGGTATTTTTTCCTCTTTTACATCTAAAAAAGCCACAGGTATGGGAGATGATGGATGGGGCGATTCAATTGCACCTGCCCCTATATCTCCACCAGCAATGCAAATACCTCCTGCCGTTCCGCCAGGTATGGCACCAGCACCTTCTGTAGGAGCCCCAACAGCTCCAGTAGCTGAGCCAATGCCACTTGCTCCTTCACCTCCAGTGGCAACTCCACCTTCTCCCTCATCAATGACTATAACTGTCCCACCAGGGGTTGTTCCAGGTCAGATTCTAACAGTTACAATGCCCTCCGGTACTAGTGTTAATGTTCAAGTCCCTCCCGGCTGCCCGCCAGGCTCACAATTTACAATAACGGTGACACAATGAAAGAAAAATTGCGTAAAATAAGCTCGTTTGCCATAGTTGGCATACTTCTCTTCTCTGGTTGTTTAGGTTCTGAAGAAGCTATTGGGAGTAATCTAAATCCTCAAGCTGTAATTGAAGTTACTTCCGGACAAAAAGTTGTTGATTACGGTAGTTCTATACAGTTTGATGCCTCTAAGTCCGTCGATGAAGATGGTGAAATTGTCTCTTATTCTTGGGATTTTGGAGATGGAGAGAAAGGAGATAAAGAAACAGAGATTCATAAATATTCTAATCCTGGTGAATACATTGTTGCTTTGTCTGTAACAGATGACAAAGGTGCAGTTGGTGACAATAATCGTAGATTAACCTATATTTCTGTATTACATACTGAAGTTGAAGAAGACTCAGGTTTGCCTTATGCACTTATATCTGTTAAGGCTTCAGTAGTACCAGCAGGCAGCGAAATTCAATTTAATGGAGGAGGTTCTTGGTCTTATTTAGAAGGCTCTCCTTCAACAAGTGAAATTACTTCATGGGATTGGGATTTTGGAGATGGTTCAACAGATTCTGGAGCTATTGTGAATCATACTTTTGGTTCTTCAGGTGGTTTATCAAGTTACACAACTTCTGGAAGTTATGTAGTTAAATTGACTGTTTCAAATGCAGAAGGATTACTTGATACCGTCTACCAAACAATCCGTGTTCTTCCAGTAGAAATTTCTTCAGTTAGCTCCCCAGATCCTGATGTTTTAACTTCTGTATCAATAGGTGATCCTGCTACTTTGGATCCTGCAGAGGCCTATGATTCAGCCAGTGGGGCTGTTTTAACAAATACATATGAAACTTTGGTATTTTATGATCGTGAGAGAACTGATAAATTAATTCCAATATTGGCTGAGGAAGTACCAACAGTTGCTAATGGCGGAATAACAAATGAAGGATTGACTTATACCTTCAAGATAAGGCAGGGCGTAACTTTCCATGATGGTTCTGAAATGGATGCTGACGATGTAGTATTTTCACTTAATCGTCTATTGATTATAGATCATCCTAGTGGCCCGGCATGGATGTATACTGAGATTCTTGATAAGACAGATGCAGATGGCGATGGAATTGCAGATAGCATAATAAAAATCGATCAATATACCGTCCAATTTCAATTAAATCAATCAGCTCCTCGTTTCTTGCCAATAATGGCATATAATGCAGCTTCTATTTTATCAGAACAGTGGGTTTCAAGTCAAGGTTGTGGTGTACCAATCCCTGGTCAAGAGTGTACAGGAATTACTGACAAAGTGATGGGAACTGGACCTTACATGATGAATGAGGATTATGGTGGACGCTGGGTTAGAGAGCAATATGTATTGATGGAATATTATCCTGGTTATTGGAGAGGCTGGTCTGATTCTGAGAGGCAGAGTTATGGAATAAATGTTAATGGTTTTATAAAAACAGTATATCTCAAGAAAAATAATGACCAACCATCGAGAGTTTTAGAGCTATTGTCAGGTAATACAGACTTTGCATACGTTGAACCAAGTTACAGAGAACAAGTTATTGGTCAACCAGGAATTGAATATGTAGGTCAATTGAAATCACTAAGTATGGGATTCATTGGATTTAATCATAATATATCTAATCATCAAGGCACTGCACCTTCATCCGATTTCTTTCAAGATGAAAACATTCGTAAGGCATTTTGCTATGCCTTTGATTATGAATCATATATTGACGATATATTAGATGGTTTTGGAACTAGACCTACAGGTCCAATACCTGATGGTTTGCTTGGTTTTAATCCCAGTGGCCCTCAATATCAATATGATTTAGATCAGGTTGAGTTTTACTTAACAGAAGCAGGCGTTTGGGATTCTGGCTTTGAGTTAACAGCCTACTATAATTCAGGAAATGATGTTAGGCTTAATGCCCTATTGTTATTACAAAATAGCATGTCATCTATTGATTCAAAATTTAAAGTGAATGTAGAGGGTTTAGAATGGCCTACATACTTAGACAAACTTAGAGCGCATGAATTGCCACTTTTCTTTTTAGGCTGGGCTCCTGATTATGCAGATCCTCATAATTATGCCCATCCATTCTTGCATAGTGATGGCCATTTTCCTCATTATCTTGGATTCCATTATGAAGATATTGATACTTTGATAATGGATGCAGCTGAAGAATCAGATCCTGGTTCAAGAGAAAATATGTATGATGAATTGGCAGATATGGAGCATGAAAAAGCACTATACATTTGGGCTAGTCAAGGAATTGGCTATCATTTTGAAAGAGAGTGGGTCAATGGATGGTATCATAATATGATGCATAGTACTCTTTACTATACCTTAAGTAAGGATTAATCATCATACGATATATCTTAAGTAAAACGTTCTCTAGCAAACAGTGAGGCTTTGGATATACGTAGCAAGACGCTTGGCTCTGACAATACCTGTTTTGTTAGGTGTCACAGTAATTACATTTTCACTTTCGCATATGATGGGAGATCCTTTAGCTCCATACATAACTGAGAAAACAACGGAGGAGCAAGCTGAGGAACTACGGAAGAAATATAATTTGGATGAGCCTCTTCATGTCCAGTACGTAACCTATTTGCAAAGTGTTGTAAAGTTTGATTGGGGGTTCTCTGAGACAATTAAGCAACCAGTTTCTGATGCAATGCGTGAAAAATTCGCGGCCACTTTAGAATTGTCAATTTTGGCATTTGTTTTAGCAGTTTGTACAGCGATTCCTTTAGGCATCTTTTCTTCTGTACGACATAATCGTTGGGAAGATCATGGCGTTAGACTTTTTGCTTTACTTGGTTCAGCGGTACCCATTTTTTGGTTTGCTTTAGTTCTCAAATATGTTGTTTCTTTTAAGTTAGATCTTTTACCTTTAGGCGATAGATTTGATCCTATTTTGTGGGATGTAAATGATCCAATCGAAATCAAGACTAATTTTCTATTGATAGATTCCCTTGCTGCAGGTTCTTTACCTCATTTTATGGATGCCTTAAAACACATGATTTTGCCAGCTACAGTTTTAGCTTATGGCTCTATGGCAACTATAATTCGTCTTATGCGTGGAAATATGTTAGACGTATTAGGTCAAGATTACATAAGAACTGCAAAATCCAAAGGATTGTCTGAGGCTGATGTTACAATCAAGCATGGTGCTTCTAATGCCATGATTCCGACTGTAACTCTTCTTGGAATGGGATTTGCAGGATTGATTAATGGTTCAGTACTTACTGAAACAGTCTTCACTTGGCCAGGGCTTGGTTATTGGGCAATTCTAGCTATGCGTAATTTGGATGTATCAGCAATCCTAGCATACACTTTGTTCTCCGCAGTGTTATATATATTTGCAAATTTAATCGTCGATATTCTTTATGCTTTTTTAGATCCTCGAGTTGAATTAGGTGGAAGTATAAGTATTGGAGAACTCGTCGTAGTTTCATTATCAGTAATAATGTTGTTTCTTACCTTTTTCGATGTAGAGGCTGGCGTTTGGTTTGGCATGATTGCATTTTTAGTATGTACTGCCTTTGCAGTGTACTTCTTGTTTGATTGGTTTTATCATAATCCAGATGATTTTTGGATACCGGGTTTATTTTTAGGTACAATGTTCATAGTCTGGACTATATTAGCAGGTCATTTTTTGACAATGGTTTACATATTATTGGTATTATATCTGGTCTATATTTGGTATAATTGGGACGATGTGAAATTAGAATTCGCACCTAAGATTGATGAATTCAAAAGAGCCGCTTATCAGGTTAAAAGAAACCCATTGACAATGCTTGGTTTATTCATTGTAATTTTCCTTTTGTCAATAGCTCTTTTTGCACCAGTACTTGCTCCGCCTCCTGATGATCAATTTGATCCTACTAGAATGGAAGAGCATTTTGAGTATAATTTCGATTTGCAACCTCCTTGTTATCTATCTTGTACAGGCGAATCTGGAGAAAAAGATGGATATATCTTAGGAAGTACAAACAAAGGTTATGATATCTATTATGGAATTGTTTGGGGTAGTAGAATATCATTAGATGTTGCTGTAAAAGTTGTCTTAACTGGAACTTTCATTGCAGCAGTTATTGGTGTGATATCAGGATATTATGGAGGTCGAACTGACGATTTCATTATGAGAATAACAGATGTCTTTATTGCCATACCAGGCTTAGTTTTAGCACTGGCAATTATTGCGGTAACTGGCAACAATTCTATTGAATATTTGATGTATGCTTTAATTATCGTTTGGTGGCCTGGTTTTACTAGAGTTATTAGAGCCGAAGCCTTGCGAATTCGGAAATTACCTTACGTAGAGGCTGCAAAGGCAGCAGGAGCATCTGACTTTAGAATTATTTTCCAACATGTCTTACCCAATTGTATAACATCAATAATTGTAATTGCAACAATGGATATGGGAGGTATTGTGTTGTCCTTGGCAGGTCTTGGATTCTTAGGCTTTGGTGGAGCTCCAGATCTAGCAGAATGGGGCAAATTGGTTTCATTTGGGCAGGAACATTTATTGGCAGGAGAATGGTGGGCGTTTTTCTTCCCTGGACTAGCCATAGCACTTTGGGCACTTGGCTTTTATTTATTAGGAGATGGCATGCGAGATATTCTCGATCCAAGGCAAAGGAGCTAAATGTTAGAGATAGAAAATTTGGTTACACATTTCAATACATATGATGGTGTTGTGAAAGCCTTGAATGGAGTTAATTTAACAGTTAAAGATGGTGAGATTTTTGGTCTAGTAGGCGAGACAGGTTGTGGTAAATCCGTCACATGCTATTCAGCACTGAAATTGCTTCCAAAAACGGCTGAAATTATTGATGGTAAAATTGTTTTGAATGGTGAAAATATAACAAATGCTTCAGAAGAAAGATTGAGAGAAATTAGGGGAGGAGAAATAGGTATAATTTTCCAAGATCCATTGTCTGCACTTAATCCAGTGATGACCATAAATGAGCAAATCGGAGAAATTTTAGTATTACATCAAAAAGAGGAGTTACAATCATTAGCTGCTGAAAAAGAAATACCAACTATTAATAGCAAAAAATTCAAATTTTCTTCAGGTATTGAATTTACTATTTGGGCCGTTTGTTTAGCATTCTTTACTTTGTTTACTATGCTTGGACAATTCTTCTTTGGTCTTCCTTTTTTATCGATTCTTGCGTTATTTTTACTTAGGGATTATGTTCAGAAGGATAATCCTTCTTCCGCATTAGATTTAATGGTTATAGAATCATTATCTAAGGTGAAACTACCTAATCCTAAGCAAATTGCTAATTCGTATCCTCATGAATTGAGTGGTGGAATGCAACAGCGAGTCATGATAGCAATGGCCTTAGCAGGCAAGGCAAAGATGCTAATTGCTGATGAACCAACAACAGCGTTAGATGTTACTATTCAAGCACAAATTCTACAATTAATTAAAGATATTCAAGAAGAAACAGGCATGTCGGTGTTATTGATTACTCATGATTTAGGAGTTGTTGCGGAAACTTGTGAAAAGGTTGCAGTAATGTATGCCGGAAAGATAGTCGAAGAAGCTTCGGTAGATGAAATATTCAAGAACCCCCAACATGAATACACCAAGGCCCTTTTGGCAGCAATTCCTAAAGGCGGTAAAGAACGCTTAAAAGTTCCGAAAATAGGGGAGTTAGGGTCTATATGAGTGAAGGTACAATTATCGAAGTTAAGAATCTGAAGAAGCATTTTCCGGTAAAAAATGTACTAGGAAAAACCATTGCCTTAGTAAAAGCGGTAGATGACGTTAGTCTTAGAATCGAAGCAGGTAAAACTTTTGGTATTGTAGGAGAGAGTGGTTGTGGCAAGACAACTTTCATGAGATCTTTATTGCGCTTGATTGATTCGACTTCAGGTACGATTACATTATCGAAAGAAATTAGTGGAGGTTTTTCTTCAAACAAGTTAGAAGAGTTATCATCTTCGGAATTACGTTCATTCCGTCGTCAAATTGGAGTTGTATTTCAGGATCCAATGGGTGCACTAAATCCTAGGATGTTGATTAAGGATATAGTTGGTGAGCCTCTTGCTATACATGGTAAAACTAAGAATAGTCGTCAACTTGTTATTGATTCTCTCAAAAAAGTGGGTTTAGGTGAAGACCATTTGTATCGTTACCCACACGAATTTTCTGGAGGTCAAAGGCAACGTATCGTCATAGCCAGAGCCCTAGTCTTAGAACCAAAGATATTGGTACTAGATGAGCCTACATCTGCATTGGACGTTTCCGTTCAAGCCCAAATCTTGAATCTTCTGAATGATTTGCAAAAAGAATATGATTTAACTTATGTATTTATTTCTCATGACCTATCAGTGATTGAATATATGTGTGACCGGTTAGCAGTTATGTATTTAGGTAAGGTTGTTGAAGAAGCAGATACCGAGGATTTATTTTCAAATCCTCAGCATTCTTATACAAAGGCACTTCTATCAGCAACACCTAGTTTTGAAAAAGAGAGAAAGAAAATTATGATTCTTGGAGATGTTCCTAGCCCAATAACATATTTAGATGAATCTAAGGCTAAATTGGCTACTGAAATAACGGAACAGGAACGTTTAGAAATTGAAGCAATTGAAGGAAAAGGGATAGATTATATTGTTCGTTCGAGTCTAAATGAAGTTCTTCCTTTATCTAAACTAACAAAAACACATTATGCTCGAGTGAAACAGAAATGAAAGATCAAGCGCCAATCTCACGGTTAATTTCCCATATGCAAAAGCATCGTTCGACGATGTGGTTAGCAACTTTATTTTCTATTCTAAACAAAATTTTTGATTTAGCCCCTCCACTATTGATTGGGGCTGCAGTTGATGTTGTCGTAAAACAAGACGAATCGGTTCTGTCGAATTATGGATATTCAGATCCTAAGGAGCAATTAATTGTTCTATCTGCATTGACGGTTTTCATTTGGGTGTTTGAGTCTCTTTTTGAATATTTTTATGGAGTTTTATGGAGAAATCTAGCCCAAACAGTACAACATGAATTGAGATTGGATGCCTATTCTCATATTCAAGAATTAGAAATGTCGTGGTTTAGTGATCAATCTAAAGGCGAATTAATGTCAATTTTAAATGACGATATTAATCAATTAGAAAGATTCTTAGACAAAGGAGCTAATGAATTATTGCAAGTTGGGACCACTGTTGTTGCCATTAGTGCAATTTTCTTTTACATTTCACCTGAAATAGCGATTTATTCTATTCTTCCAATCCCAATAATTATCTGGGGGTCTTTTAGGTTTCAATCAAGGATAGGACCTCGCTATGCAGAAGTTAGAAAGGAAGTTGGTTTGTTAAATGCACTTCTATCAAACAATCTAAGTGGAATTAGTACAATCAAGAGTTTTACTAGTGAGGAGATGGAAATTGAACGAGTTCGTGAAGCTTCTCAAGCATATCGTGAGGCTAATCGAAGAGCAATCAAGTTGAGTGCAGCTTTTGTCCCTTTAATTCGAATGGCAATTTTAGTTGGTTTTACGGCTACTTTGTTGCATGGAGGTTTTGTGACACTTGAGGGAGGAATGGCAATCGCATCTTACAGTGTTATGATTTTCATGATGCAAAGATTGCTTTGGCCATTAACTCGATTAGGAGAGACATTTGATTTGTATCAGAGAGCAATGGTTTCTACAACGCGAGTTCTTAATCTTCTCGAAACTCCAATAGCTATTAACGAGGGAGATACGGAAGTCAATGTTTCAGAAGTCAAGGGTTCTATGGTTTTCGAGGACGTTAATTTTGCCTACCCTGATAGATCTGAGGTCGTTAGTGGTTTGAATATTGAGATTAAACCTGGAACAACCCAAGCAATCGTTGGACCGACAGGTAGTGGAAAAACAACTTTGATTCGTCTTTTACTAAGATTTCATGATCCAATATCAGGTAAGATATCCTTAGATGGAAAAGATTTAAGGAGTTTGAAAATTAAGGGCCTAAGATCTGCAATATCTCTTGTTACACAGACAATTACATTGTTCCCTGGAACGGTTATGCAGAATATTGCATACGGGAAAGCAGGTGCCACAGAAGAAGAAATTATAGATTCTGCAAAGGTTGCTGAGGCCCATGCCTTCATTGTGTCTTTACCAGATGGTTACAACACTCAGATTGGAGAAGGTGGGCATAAATTATCGGGAGGGCAGCGACAACGTCTTTCAATTGCTAGAGCTGTACTCAAGGATGCACCGATTTTAGTTTTAGATGAAGCAACTTCTTCAGTTGACAATGAGACGGAAGAAGCTTTACAGAAATCTTTAGAAATCATATCAAAGGATAGAACAACAATAGTTATTGCACATCGTTTGTCAACGATAAGATACAGCGATTCGATTATTGTTTTAGATGAGGGTAAAGTTGTTGAATCTGGAACTCATGAGGAATTATTAGAGAATAAATCACAGTATTTTAGACTCTGGAATGTTCAGACTGGAACGCGTTAGACAACACCACAACCATTTTAACGCTTTTTTAGTTGACATGCTTCATGCGGGTTTTCACTAGCTCATTTGCTGTCAAAATCTTCATTTTATTATCATTATTTTCTATATCTTTTCTGGCTGGTGAAAGTCAGGCCCAAGATCCAGAATGGACTTACACCTTTGCAGGTAATGCATACGATGCAGAGTTGTCTTCTGACGGAAGGTATATTGTTGCGGGACAAAATGGCGGTGTCGTTACACTTCTTGATGCCCATAATAATACACATCTTTGGAGTTATGATACAGGCACTCGAAATATTTATAATGTAGATATATCTGCAGATGGTTCTTACATTGTAGCTGGTGAATGGAGTAACTCATCATCAGCTAAAATATACCTTTTCGACAAAAATCTTACAGACGATGAGCCAGTATGGGAATATTCGACCTCATCTAATCATATTCATAGATTAGAGATATCGGCAGATGGTTCTACGATAGCTGCAATATCGGAAGATAATAATCGAAATATATTTGTTTTTGATGTTGGTTCAAATACTCCTTTATGGTCTAAGACTACAGAATATCGTCCTTCTGGTCTGGACATCTCAGCAGATGGGAGTTACATATATTACACAGATCGGAGAGATACCGAACATCAAGCTCTTCGTGTTCATTCAAAGTCATCATCTACGCCTATCTGGATAGTCAATACTGGTAATGTCCCATGTTGCTATGATCCATTGGATCTTAAATCCTTGGTCTCAGTATCTGCTGATGGGCAAAGTATCGCTGTGGCTCGAGAAGATTCAATTTTTTTATTTGATATAGATAGTGTAATTCCAGTCTGGACATATGATTACTGCCCTAATATAAATTGTGAGGGAAGTTTCCGTTCTGTAGCAATATCAGAGGATGGCACTAAGATAGCGGCAGGCCACGATTCAGGTAAAACTCTCTTGTTCAAGTCTTCAAGTTCAACGCCGTCTTGGATTTCGAATTCTGGTGGTTTTGGAGTTGAATTATCAGGTGATGGTAAATATCTTATTGGAAACGAGTGGAGTTGTTGTACTTCTTCCTTATGGAACACAAACAGTTCAACACCGATTGAGGAACAGGAGCATAGTAATTATGTTGTTGATATGTCACTGGATGGATATCATTACATTGCTATCTATAGCAGTCAGGTTCGTTTGTATAACAACACTCTTTCTTCAGGATTACAGGTTCTTCCTTACTCACCTTCAAATGGTAGCAGTGCAGCAAATCCAGCAAATTTAAAATGGTTATCATCATATAAAGATAATACTAGCCTGAAGTTCAATGTATATTTGGATACTAATTCTAATCCTACGACAGTTGTTGCTTCAAACCTTACGGTATCAAATTATACTACATCGCTGTTAAATCAGTCCTTAACCTATTACTGGAAAATTGTAGGTAAGGGAACCAATCAGACTTTTAGTTCAGAAATTTTCAAACTTAAACCAAACACACCCCCAGAGGTTTCTCTTGTATCTCCTAAAAATTCTCGTAGATGGTATTCAACATCATCGATTACGGTAGAATGGAGCGGTAGTGATTCTGACGGTGATGAATTAACTTACAATCTCTATGTAGATACTTGCAGTAGCAGTTGTAGTAGTTTTGTTCCTTCAACTTTGCATACTAATACAAAATCAACAACAGCTACAATCAGTTCATTAACAAACCAATCGAAATATTATTGGATGGTTGAGGCAACTGATGGTATCAACAAAACAACTTCATCAGTCTGGTATTTCAAGATTGATCAGAAGCAAGAAGATTGGAGAGATGGTACTGGCTCTGGTGGTTCGCCTACTTGGGTTTCAGTTTCAGGTGATGGTCGTTTCACGCTTGTAGGAAGTGAGGAGAACAATGAAAAAATAATGCTGTTTGATTATAACGAAGAAGATTCTGAGGTTTGGTCTTTATCGATGTCACGAGTTATACATGTTGCGATGTCTCGTGATGGTAAATATTTTGCATTTGCTACAGCTAATGGAGATAGTTCTACAGACTATCGGCTTTTTGTTTACAAAACCAACGCTACAGATAGCACTGTAAATCCTGTAAAAATGTGGGAATATGATTCTAATAATTACCCTCGTGATCTAGCGATTTCTGCAGATGGAGGTACAATTCTATACTCAAG
>CAZWJS010000003.1:12246-50378 GCA_964634895.1 uncultured archaeon
ATTCTTTACTTCAGTAAAGATAGTAATGTCCCGCTTTGGTCACATAATGAACAACCAGACCGAATATGGTATTCTACATCTATGTCTGACAGCGGTAGAGTGGTTGCAGCTGGTACAAATTATGAACCATATAATATTCATATGTATACATGGAGTTATGCTCCATCCAATTTTATTTTCCCTTTAACTCCTGCAGATGATACTTTAGTAACTAAAAATACGACAATTCACTGGGCAGTTGATGGTGAAGATGCAGTTGATTGGAAATATGATTTGTATCTTAGCACCAATAGTTCTTTGCCGACTGTCTTTGCAGCTAATCTTACAGATAGAAATTACAAAGCAGTTAATTTAACTCCTGGAGCAACGTACTACTGGAAGGTAGTGATTAAGGATGGTAGTGATACCGTTATTTCTAGTACGGTTAGTCAATTTACAGTTCAAGCAGTAGCTTCAGTTACCTTGGAGACTCCTTTTGTTAATTATACACGTTATGTCACATCAGCCGATCTTCTTTGGAAAGGTTCTGATGGACTACAGTATCTTGTCTATATGGGGACATCTGCAGGTGACCTTGATGCTCAATCGACCACTTGGAAAACTTCCAATACTCTAACTTTATCAGGTCTTAGCGTAAATACAACGTATTATTGGAAAGTTAGAGCGTTTGATGGGGCGGGTTTCGTTGAAAGTCCCGTAAGATCTTTTGAAATTACAGGTAATTCAGGTTTGTGGACCCATAGCACATCTTCAACATTTCCAACTTCGGTAGCTATATCTGATGATGGTAATTATTCAGTAGTTGGATATAAGGATGGTAAGGTCAAGTTGTTTGGAAAAAACAACAACACTCCCTTATGGACTCATGATACCGAGAGTGAAATATACTCAGTAGATATATCTTCTGATGGAGAATACATAGTCGTAGGTTCAAAGAATGATAAGGCGTATTTGTTTAGGTATAACAGTAGTAGTTATATTTGGAGATATGATATTGGAAATTATGTTTATTCAGTTGCAATTTCTTCTGATGGAAAGTACATAGCAGTAGGTGGTAAAAATGACAAATTGTATCTGTTTGAAGGTACTGACGGTAGTCCAGAATGGATTAGTGACACACTTGAGGGAGACGTAGTTGCTGTATCTATTAGTTCAGATGGAGAGTACATAGCTGCCGGGACTGATAGTAGCAGTTATGGTTATCTTTATTTATTCGACAAGGATGATTCTGAACCAGTTTGGCTTGATGATTCCTTGGGTGTTGTTTCATCACTAGAAATAAACCGTGACGGCACTCACATAGCACTTGCTTCTGAGGATTATACAGTTTATTACTATTCAATATCAAGCAGTACCAGTATATGGAAATATGAGACTGGCAACAAAGCTACGGCCGTTTCTATTTCCAAGGATGGTAAATTCTTAGTTGCAGGTTCACAGGACAAATATGTACATTATTTTAATACGTCTAGTTCTCAACCTATTTGGTCAGCTTTGACTGGTGCTTCTATTTCTTCACTTTCCATGACACCTGATGGTTCAAGCATAGCAGTAGCGAGCGGTGATCAGTTGTATTTCTTCAATGAGAATAGTCTAATGTTCATTTGGAGACAGGATACTATTGGTGACATACAAGATGTATCCATTACATCAGATTCATCTTATGTTTTATTAGGTGATAAGGATTCATCAGGGGATGGCTTAACAAAATTGTATGGCAGTCCTTATCTTAAAAAAGCTTATATCAATAGTACACTTGGAACTATCGTAAAGCAATATGAGAATGTGACTTTTCAAGGATATGCAGATGATTCTTCCAATGTGACCGGTTATTACTGGACGTCGAACATAGATGGATTACTAAGTACCAATCTTTCTTTTACGACTAATTCTTTATCTGCAGGGAATCACACGATAACTCTCCAGTCACAATATAGTGGATATGATACTAGCACTGAGGAAGTAGGTCCACAGGAAGATAGTAGTACGCAGTATATCTGGCGAATGGATGAAAGCTCAGGAACCACGGTTTCAGATTCAAGTTCATCAAACTTTAATGCCAATACTCATAATTCACCTTCATGGGTTGAATGTAAACACGGTAATTGTTTAGAATTTGATGGTAGTAATGACTATGTTCGTAGTAGTAGTTCCATTAGTTCAGTTCCAACAGAATTTACTGTAGAAATGTGGGTTTATCTTGATTCAGATCCTTCCAGTCAAAAAGTTCTTTATGAAAGTGGAAGAGGTCTTATGCATCTTTATCTCCAATCAAATAATAAGGTTCAATTTAGAACTTATAGTGGTAGCTATGGCTATGAATATGCGTATAGCACAACTGCATTGACTACAGGTGTATGGTATCATATTGCAGCAACGTTTAGTGCTTCAAATGATCAGTTGAAAATATATATTAATGGAACTGTTGAAGACACAGAATCAACAAATTCAGCTTATACTCTTTACAACTATGGGTGTTATGAGTCTATAGGAGGCTACGCATGCTGGGGTAGCAGTTCATATTTTGAGGGAAAGATTGATGAAGTTCATAGGACTCACAGTCTTAAAACAAACTTTGCTAGTACTAACACAGTTACAATTCACAGGTGGAGTCATCCTGCACTTGTTAGTTTGCGTGTCAATGGTCCACCTACAATTACAGGGACCACAATAACACCAATTACTTCTCAACAGTATGGATGGATGAGTGATACTTCTTCCCAAGATTCTAACAGTCGGGTTAGTGTCTACACTAAGGGTTATTGGCCTTTTGAAGAAACTGCCGGTAGTACAACTTATGACCAAACAGCTTACAATCATGATATGTCCCTTAATTCTATAGTAAGAACAGGTTCTGGTAAATTTGGTAGAGCTGTAGACCTTGAGCATGATTCTGACTCTTATCTACGAGATTATTATGTTGGGAGAGGTGAAAAATGGGATGAGTTTACATTAGAGGCATGGGTCAAAGTGGAATCATTGAGTAGCCCAGATAAATTTATTGCATCAGGTAATAGTCCGGTTAGATTCTATTTGTATCTAGATTCTGCAGGGAAAGTTAATTTTGATTTTGATAAGTATAATATTGGTGGGAGCTGGAGTCGAGTATACTTAGACAGTACTGGCAGAATAGGTATCAATGAGTGGAGACATGTTGCCGTTACCATAAATGCCACTTCTGGCGAGGCAAAGATATTTATTGATGGTAACCTCGACACGACAAAATCTTTTACGGTTGGATCTGAAGGATTGCTGCATTCTCAATGCTGCACTTTTTACATAGGTACTAGTATAGATAGTAGGGATTATTATAATTTTGATGGTAAAATAGACGAAGTGAGGTTGACTAAGAAGGAGTTGTCTCCATCAGAATTTATTCTGGGCGCCCTATCGTCTTCTAATGCCACTTTCTCAGCTTTAGCTTCCGATAGTGATGGTTCTATTGCTAATTACACCTGGATTTCAGATGTCGATGGCGCATTTGGTTATAATTCATATCTATCTATCAATGTGACTACCAAACTTAGTGCAGGTTATCATAATATTACAGTAAAAGCTACAGATAATGAGGGTTATTCAGTTACTAGTTCGGCTACTATGATTCGTATAAAGACGATTCCAGTAGTCAATATAACCTCAATAACTCCTAACGCAGCTCCTACCGGTACCTCCGTAAGTCTAACGGCCACAGCAACAGATAATGATGGTTCGATTGCAACCTACCAATGGAGTTCTGATTTAGATGGAATAATTAGTACCAGTAAAGATTTTTCTCTTACTTCTTTATCAGCAGGTTACCACAACATAACTTTCCGAGCAAAGGATGTCGATGGCTACTGGTCATATAGAGCCTATGAGCATGTTCTGATTACTGCTTTGAAGGTAAGTCCTGATTTTGGTGTACAAGGTTCAGGATTTTACGATTTTGATTTCTCTTATAAACGTGAGATTACCTTGTCATCAGCTACATCAATAGACAATACAACAATTGAGATAGTCCTTGATAATTCCACTTTTGATTACCAATATGTAGATCAGACTGGTAAAGATATACGATTTTTTGATGAAAGTTTAAATACAAAATTTAGTTATTATATAGAAGAGTGGAATTACAATGGCACCTCTAAAATCTGGGTTAGGATACCAGATAGTGGCACCTCAAACTTCTATTTGGTGTATGGGAATGACTTAGTAATATCAGAAAGCAATGGAACTAACGTTTTTGAGTTCTTTGATGATTTCTCTGATGGTTCTTTGGATTCGACTCTGTGGAAAGGAGATACTAGTAAATTCACAGAATGTAATGGCTATCTTTACGCTGGCGAATCTTGTGGTTCTAGTGGCAGGAATGGCTATCGTTTATTGAGTAATGAGGAGTGGACTGGAAGCTACGTGATGGAAGTTAGAGTGTACATAGATTATACCAATTGGGGAGGATTTCAGGCAGCTGGATGGCATGAGAGCACTTCAAATGGTCTTGGAGTCGGCTTTCGTTACTATGAAGATTATTATTCAGGATGGGATGATAATGGAAATGAGTGGAATCATGATGATCCTTATGCTGACGATTGGGTAACTGTAACTTTATTCGGTCCAAGTGCCGAAGGATATGGTTCGGTCTCATACTATAATGAAGCTGATAATACGTATTATAATCGCTCAATTTATAATTCAGGCATAAGTGGAGAAGAAATAGCCTTAGGCGAATGGCAATGTGACTGCTGGCAAAATTACACTTACCGAGCATGGTGGGATTATATTCATGTAAGAAATTATGACTCCACTACTTATACAATTCAGATTGGAAATCATACAAGTGCGAATGTGGTTAACAATAATATTACGTTCAAGACAACAGTGGCAGATACTAATAATTTAATATCAAATTATACTTGGATTTCAAGTAAAGATGGCTACATAGGTAATACATCTAGTTTCGTAGTTCCTTCTAGTTCACTTACGCTTGGAAATCATACAATTTCTGTCAAATTTAAGGATAGTAGTGGTAGCTGGTCTGGCTGGTCCAATTTCACATACAAGGTTTACAAGACTCCAACTGTAAGTTCATTAGAAATATCCGCTTGGATGGATGACCAGGGGGATCGTGTATTCTTCAATGGAACTGGTAGTGATACAGATGGTACGATTATAGGTTACAGATGGTCCTCTAGTATTGATGGCGTTATCAGTACATCAGCATCATTCAATACAACAACCTTATCACCAGGAAACCATACAATATATTTCCATGTCAAGGACAATACAACTTTGTGGTCATCTAAGAGTGATAGATGGTTATACATCAATGATCAACCGATTGGAACCATAGTCTCAGTTTATCCAACTTTGACTTATACTAATGGAACGAAAGGTGCTGAAGTTGATTCAGATACGCGACATATGTGGCGTTTTAATGAAGGTACAGGAACATCGACTAGTGATGATGGTTCTTATGGTTATACAGGATATTTGAACAATGGACCTTCCTGGGTTGATGGAAAACAGGGCAAAGCATTGAATTTTGATGGAAATAATGACTATGTTCAATCTTCTAGTTCGACAAGTAGTCACGGTGGCGAAGTAAGTTTAGAAGCCTGGATATATCTTGATACAGATTCTTCATCACAGAGGTGTATAATCCAATGGGGTACAAGTCCGGTTGGTCTTTGTGTTAATTCTGATGAAAAATTGTATCTTAAGGCCTATTTTAATGATGGCTATGCATACCTAACAGGATCTACAGAATTATCGACAAATAAATGGTATCATGTTGCAGCTACAATTAGTGAAAGTAATGATTTGATGAAATTATACGTTGATGGCGTTGAAGATGGTTCTTATTCATTAGGCTCAGATTATGATCTTTACCATTGGGGCTGGTACACTAGAATCGGTTCTGATTGTGGTTGGTGGAGTTGTTATTATTTTGATGGTAAAATAGATGAAGTTCGCATATCAACCACCGTTCGAACTGAATTCGGAGAAAAAGATAATATCACTTTCAATGGTTCAGCTACAGACCAGTCAGGATATGTCGCCGCTTACTCTTGGTCCTCATCTATTGACGGTCAATTGAGCACTCAAGCGAATTTTACAATTCATGAATCCAATTTATCTTTTGGCAATCATACAATTACATTCAAGGCGCAAGATGAGACTGGTGCATGGTCGGTTCCAAAGACCACTAATGTAGTAGTAAGATCCTTCCCATACGCTAAGATAACTTCTGTTGAGCCTTGGTATGTTAATATAGGAACTCAAGTGAATTTCTCAGCTACAGCGTCTGCACCAGATTCAGCCAATTTGACAGCTTACTTGTGGACATCTTCAATAGATGGTAATTTGAATACAAATTTATCCTTTAGTACAACAAATTTGAGTTATGGTAATCACACTATTACTTTCATGGCTAAGAACAGTAGAGGTGAATGGTCTCAACCATATTTTGCTAATGATGGCGTTAGTTTTGTTCTTGTAAATGATATACCTGTTGCCTCTATCAATGATATTTCACCAAATCCAGCAACTAAAGGTGAGGGTCGAGCACCTCCTGTTGATCAATATACTCTAGGTTATTGGCCATTTAGAGAGAGTACAGGGACTGAAACTATAGATGAAAGTGGCCAAAATAACAATGCAACTCTAAAAGGTTCTCAATTTGAATCTGGAATTTGGGATTCTTCAGTCTATTTAGACGGAGATGAAGATTATATTTACGTTACTGAAGGCGACTCAATATCAGACTTAGGAGAAAATGATTTCACCATTGAAGCTTGGATTTATCCTACAAGGTCAATGTCTAGTGGAACACATTCTATAATTCGTAATGATGGTGATTACAATTTATTTGTGTCCAATGGTTATCTTAAAGCTGAAGTTTGGTATGATGGTACTCGTTATTATGCTATATCTACGGAGACCCAAATGTCTTCGACAGATACTTGGTATCACTTAGCTGCAGTTTGGAATGCTGGTGATGAAGAATGGACTTTGTATGTCAATGGTAATTCCCAAAATGATAACAGTGGTGATTCAGATGAAACACTTGATGATTACAATATTTGGTTTGGGAACAGTGAACGTAACAGTGATACAGGCTTCAAAGGCAATATTGATGAAGTAAGAATATCAAATACATCTCGTTCTTCTTCTTCGCTGCTTTACTACACTACACTTCAATCTACAATTAATTTTGTAGGTTCGGGGAGTGATGGTGACGGAACAATAGAAGCAAATCAATGGAAATCAAGCATTGAGGGTTCTCTAAGTAGTTCAGGTAATTTCTCATTGTCTGCAGCAAATTTTACAGTTGAAGAGCATACTGTTTCTTACAGGGTTCAGGATGATGATAGTGTTTGGTCGCCTTGGGCTACAACAAGTCTTGATGTACGTTCATATCCGACAGCGTACATACTATCGATTGGCCCCAATTCAACCAGTGAGGGTCTTTCAGTAACTTTGAAAGGTAATGCCAGTGATCCAGATTCTTCAGAAACTTTTGTAATTTATAGATGGTGGTCTTCTATAGATGGATGGTTAGGTGATTCAAGAAATGTTACACATTCAGATTGGTCCCCTGGCAATCATACTATTTTCTTGCAAGTGAAAGATAACCAAGGTTATTGGTCTATGCCAGTGTCTGGCGAATTATTCATTAATGATGTACCTACTTCTTCTATTGATTCGGTTACTCCTAATCCTGCATATCACAATAATGCGACATATACTTCAGTAACATTCAATGGTACTACTATTGATGCCGACGGCTCAATAACAACATATTATTGGAATTCCTCTTTTGAAGGTGTTTTGGGTATAACTTCTGACTTTGTTTTGGATGTTAACAATGTAAGGAATGGAAATCACACAATAACTTTCCAAGGGAAGGATAATTATGGTGCATGGTCTCCTAAAATTACATACTATTTGATTGTTCTTGAAAATCCAAATGCAAGTATTGCGTCTGTTTCTTCAACCTTTGTTAATCAGTATGCTACTTTATGGCTGAATGGGTCTTCTTCTGACAATGATGGTTCAGTGTCTAATTACAGTTGGATTTCCTCGATTGATGGAGAAATAGGAAATCTTGAGGATATTTCTATCTCTACCCTAACACCAGGTAATCATACAATAACTTTCAAGGTCAAGGATGACGACGGTTTATGGTCTACGAATGCTACTACAAATGTAGAGATAAATGCAAAGCCAATCGTTGAATTAATTGCTAATATTCCAACAACAGTCTATGGTTTTAGTGGAAGTACAAGCGTCCAAGAAGCTGATGCAAATACTCTTGGTTTTTGGAATTTAGATGAAACAAGTGGTTCTCAAGCTTCTGATTCCAGTTCTTCTAATAAGCATGGAACTCTAAAGAATGGACCTTCCTGGATAACTGGCTTATACGATAATGGTTTAGAATTCGATGGTAGTGATGACTATGTTGAGCTCCCTGAGCTTATTCCGGGTGATGTCTTTGATGTTGTAACAGTTGAAGCATGGATTAAATTACAATCAGAAATTGATAGTGGTGATGATTGGGTTGTCTTTGGTAGCGGCAAAGACGGTATCTTCAAGTTAGCAATTAATGATGATGAAGAGCCGTTTGTTTATGTTAAATCTTCATCTTTTGGTACTAAGACAGTCACATCAGATGAGTCTCTAGTTGCAGGTTATTGGTACCATTTAGCTGCCATTTATGATTCTGAAGAAGACATAATTCAAATTTATCTAAATCATGAATTAGTTGCAAACGACACAATTAATACTAATTTTGTTTTGCAAAGGTTTGCAACACAACAGAATTCAATTGGTTCTTCTGCAGGAGGTAGTGAGGATTATTTCGATGGAATAATTGATGAAGTTCGTGTGTCGAAAGTTAGTAGAAATACTACAGATATGGTGTCCCGAAGTGATGCTTCTTACATTTTAGCATTTGCTAGTGATTCGGATGATAGCATAGAAGAAATGGAATGGAAATCAAGTATTGATGATTTGCTTAGTGGTTCTAATTGGCTTATGCTTAAAGCTTCAGACCTTCAAGCTGGAAATCATAACATAACTTTCCGTGCTAAAGACCCACATGGTTTCTGGTCTAATTTTGTTAATTTCACTTTGAATGTTAAAATGTATCCTCGGGCCTCAATAACCTCAATCACACCTAATTCAACTGATGTTGGAGATACAATTGGTTTCAATGCAACTAGCAGTGATTCTGATGGTAATGTTGTGGAATACAAATGGCGTTCATCAAAGGATGGTGTATTGAGTACTAGTGAAAATTTCACTAGCTCTACATTAAGTGCAGGTTATCATAGGATTACGTATCAAGTTAAAGATAATGAGGGATTATGGTCGGTTGTTGAAGTGTCAGAAGTGTTCCTGAATGAGGTACCTATGGCATCCATCGGATCTTTATCACAACATGTTGCTTACAAAAATAATTTGACCCATTACAACATTAAGTTCTATGGTAATGTTAGTGATAATGATGGTAGTATAACACATTATTATTGGAATTCAAGTAAAGATGGAGTTTTGAGTACAGATGGTAATTTCACACACAATATCAACACATTAAGCCTTGGAAATCATACTATAACTTTCCAAGGTCGTGATAACTATACTACCTGGTCACCAAAGGTATCTTCTTGGCTAGTTGTCAAGGCATATCCTAATGCTACAATAACGAGTGTATCTCCGAGGTCCACTGATGAAGGAAATAGTGTTTCCTTTAGTGGAAGTGGCTCGGATGAAGATGGAACTATTACTGGTTATGAATGGACTTCAGGTAAAGATGGTTTATTGAGTACTAATGCATCATTCAGTACAAGCGACCTTTCTGCAGGTTTCCATAGAATTTTCTTTAAGGTTAAGGATAATGATACATTATGGTCATTACCACAATCTTCTAATGTTTTCATTAATGATATCTCAGTTGCATCTATTTCTTCAATAGAACCACAAATAGTATACAGAAATAATTTGACATATTACAATTCATCTTTCTACGGTAATGTTAGTGATAATGATGGTAGTATAACACATTATTATTGGAATTCAAGTAAAGATGGAGTTTTGAGTACAGATGGTAATTTCACACACAATATCAACACATTAAGCCTTGGAAATCATACTATAACTTTCCAAGGTCGTGATAACTATACTACCTGGTCACCAAAGGTATCTTCTTGGTTGGTTGTTAAGGCATATCCAAATGCAACGATAACCAGCATATCTCCTTCATCAATCTCTGAAGGTTCTACAGTGTCATTCAGTGGAAGTGGCTCGGATGAAGATGGAACTATTACTGGTTATGAATGGAGATCTAGCAAGGATGGTCACTTGAGTACTAGTTCTTCATTTACATTATCTAACTTGTCAACAGGTTATCATACAATATATTTCAAAGTAAAGGACAATGACACATTATGGTCTATCGCTAAATCTTCGGGAGTTTTCGTTAATGATATCCCTACTGCATCAATAACCAGTTTTGGTTCAAATGTAGTCTACAAGAATAATCTGACAGTTACTTCAGTCACATTAAATGGTTCAGGCAGTGATAATGATGGTAGCATAACACATTATTATTGGAATTCGAGTAAGAATGGAGTTCTGAGTACGATAGGCAACTTTAGTTTATCTTTAGATACTCTTAGTGTTGGAAACCACACAATATCTATCCAAGTCAGAGATAATTATACTTCTTGGTCCACACCGGTTCAAAGTTGGCTTGTAGTGAAGGCATATCCAAATGCAACTATTACATCAGCTTCACCATCTTTTACCAATGAATCAGATGCAGTTAATTTCACTGGTTCAGGTTCAGATGAGGATGGAACAATAACAGATTATGAATGGCACTCATCAATAGATGGTTTGTTTGGAACTCTATCCAATTTCACATTTGAAACTCTAAGTCCAGGAAATCATACAATATATTTCAAGGTCAAAGACAATGACAGCTTATGGTCTATTTCAGACACTACATATGTGGTTGTTAACGGTAGACCTGTTGTAGATATCGTAGCTACTATTCCATCAATAATATTTGGATATAGTGGTAATAATACACTCCCAGAATCAGATTCAGATACATTAGGTTATTGGCACTTTGATGATGGTAGTGGTACACGAGCAGATGATTCCAGTTCTAATTCAAATCATGGAACTTTGAAGATGACGGCCGATTGGGGTTCTGGTTTATTTGGTGGGGGTGTAGAATTAGATGGAGACGAGGATTATGTTCTTATTCCAGATATGCTTGGCGGATCTTCAGTATTTTCAGATGTCACTTTGGAGGCATGGGTTAATCTAGATTCTTCGGTTTCCGATGGTGAGAAAATGGTTATTTTCTCCGGAGGCCAAGATGGTTTTGTGGAGATTGGAGTTAATGATGATCAATATCCATATTTTAAGGCTAAATCAGGTTCATTCTCTTGGAAGACCGTAACATCAAACAAGACCATAGAGCCTGGTGCTTGGTATCATGTATCTGCAGTTTACAGTGAAACTGATTCCTACATTAAGATTTACATCAATAGACAGTTATCAGGTACAAATAACTTACCAGATACGTTTGTTTTGAGTCGTTCATTATCTGCAAAGAATTGTATTGGTGCAGGTACATCAGGTTCTTCTGTTTGCGCAATCAACAATTTGGGAGGTAAGATTGACGAATTTAGAATATCCACCTCTATTCGAGATGTAAATAACTATATTTCTCTTTATGACACTACTTATCTTTCCGCAACATCATATGACTTCGAGAATCTAATCACAGATATTGAGTGGGAATCATCTATTGATGGAATTATAAGCTATGATCCGTCACTTCTGATTAATGCAACAACTCTTTCTGCAGGTAACCATACAATAACTTTTAGAGCTAAAGATAATTATGGTTTCTGGTCTCATGATGCAACGACTCCACTTACGGTTAGACACCATCCACGTTCTTCAATTAATTCAATAAGTCATTATTCAACAGATGAAAATGTTTTGATTAGTTTCACAGGAGATGCCTCAGATACGGATGGTTCTGTTATTGCCTATGAGTGGCATTCTAGCTTAGATGGAGTTTTCAGCACAGATAAAAACACAGAGAATAATACTCTATCAGTTGGTTATCATACAATCTCTTTCAAAGTGAAGGATGATGATGGTTTGTGGTCAATTACTAATTCAGCTTCTTTGTTTATCAATGATATACCTGAAGCAAACATATCTTCCCAATCTAGATATGTTACGTATCAGAATAATTATACGCATTTCAATGTTAATTTCTATGGAAACATAAGTGATAGTGATGGTAGTATAACTCACAATTATTGGAATTCAAGTAAAGATGGAGTATTGAGTACGTCTGGTAATTTCACCATAAATGTTAACAGCCTAAGCTTAGGAAATCATACAATTACTTTCCAAGGACGTGACAATTATACAACTTGGTCTCCTAAAGTAACCACTTGGCTAGTTGTTAAGGCGTATCCAAATGCAACTATCAGCAGTCAATCTTCATATTCAATTAACTATGGAGATTCAGTTGCATTTGTGGGCAATGGTTCTGATGGTGATGGATATATTACAGATTACGAGTGGATGTCAAGTAGAGATGGATTGATAAGTACTGAATCAAGCTTTACAAATAGTTCATTATCAACAGGATTCCATTGGATTAGTTTTAAGGTTAAAGATAATGATACCCTCTGGTCGCGAGAAGTAACAGTTCCATTCTCTGTTAATGATGTTCCCGTGTCTGTTATTGATGATATTAACCCACATGTGTCCTACAAGAACAATTTAACGAATTATAATATATCTTTTTCAGGTAGTTCATATGATAAGGATGGTCAAGTTACTTCATTCTATTGGAATTCAAGTAAAGACGGAGTTTTAGGAACTTCAGGCAATTTTACAATTAACGTCAATACGTTGAGCCTTGGTAATCATACAATTACATTCCAAGGCGCAGATAATGGAACTGCTTGGTCTCCTAAGACTTATTCATGGATTGTAGTGAAGGCATATCCTAATGCAACTATAACTTATGTTTCTGACACATTTTCCAATGAAACCACTAATGTTGAATTCAGAAGTGATGGTTCAGATGAAGATGGTTACATTACAGACTATAGGTGGTATTCCTCAATTGACGGGTTAGTCAGTAATCTACAAAACTTCAACATATCTACGTTGAGTCCTGGAGAGCATTTAATTGAATTGAAAGTGAAAGATAATGATAGCCTTTGGTCCCTTTCCGATAGTATTAACTTAACTGTTAATGGTAAACCAATTGTTGAAATTGTGGGATCTGTTCCTAGCGTAATATATGAATTTAGCGGCAACAATACGATTCCTCTACCTAATGAAGACACGCTTGCCTTCTGGTCGTTTAATGAACAAGAAGGGACTAAGGCTTATGATTCTACAGAAAATGACTACGACATTACTTTGCAGAATGGTCCTTTCTTTACATCAGGACTTTTCGAGAATGCAGTTGAATTAGATGGCGATAATGACTATCTTTACGTTCCAAGTTTGGTTTCAGGCGTTTCAGTTTTCAGTGAGGTCACACTTGAAGCATGGATATACCTTGAGAATCCAGTAGCTTCAGGTGAAAAGGCTACTATTTTCTCAGGAGGAAACGATGGAACTCTCGATATTGGTATAAATTCAAATCAACAGATATATTTCAGAGCAAATTCAAATAGTATTGGTTGGATAACAGTTACTACTAATGAGACAATAGCTGATGATAGGTGGTACCATGTGGCATTTGTTTATTCCGATCAAGAAGATATAGTTCAAATATATATAAATCATGAATTAGTTGCAGATTATGATCTTCAGACAACATTTGAATTATCCTTTAACTCTGGTTTCGGAAATAAGATTGGATCTTCTTTGTCTGGTTCTAACAAGTTTGGAGGCAAAATTGATGAATTTAGAGTGACTGAAGGAATTCTGACTTCAGACGAATTTATTAGGGGACATGACTTAGCTTACTTTGTAGCTACCTCCTATGACTTTGAAGATTCAATAAGTAATGTATTTTGGTATTCTTCATTAGATGGTTTCTTTACATCAGGTTATTGGTGGCAAGCTAATTCAACAACATCTGAACCATTCTTATCTTTAGGTTATCATAATATTAGTTTCAGAGTCCAAGACAATTATGGTTTCTGGTCCGATTATGCACTTTCTTCTTTATTTATCAAAGCACATCCTCAGTCTAGTATTTCCAATGTCAGTTCTTATTCTTTTAATTATGGCACACCACTTTACTTAGAAGGAAATGCCATTGATAAGGATGGAGATGAAGATAGTGTAGTTGCTTTTGAATGGATATCAGATATAGATGGAAAGATTAGTGACAACATTTCTACAAGTTCTATTATTTTATCTCCAGGAAATCATAATGTTTCTTTCAAAGTTAAGGATGTTGATGGTCTTTGGTCGATTACAGATACAGTCACAATTTTTGTAAATGACATTCCCGTTGCTTTCATTGAGGGTGTAAGTCCTAATCCAGCATACAAGTATAATGAAACAGAGCAAATTATATCATTTATTGGAGTTGCAACAGATAACGATGGTGAAATAGTAGATTATTATTGGAATTCATCAATATATGGTGTTATTGGAAGAGAACACGACACTTCTATTTCAGCAGATAATCTTTCAGTTGGTAATCATACTATTACTTACCAAGTCAAAGATAGTTTTGGAACTTGGTCTTCTAATTACACAGTTAATTTAATAATTTATTCAAATCCTATTGCCTCTATAATTGATATTAATCCAGGATTCCAAGCAGAGGATGAACCCGTTAAATTTGAAGGGATGGGAAGTGACGAAGATGGCTTAATCATAGACTATAGATGGTATTCATCTATAGACGGTCTGTTTGGTACTCTACAAATATTTAATATCACTGATTTGTCACCTGGAAACCATACTATATCTTTCCAAGTCAAAGATGATTCAGGTCTGTGGTCTGATTTTGATATGAGCTATGTAGTTATCAATTCAAGGCCTTCAGTCGAATTAATTAATTCTGTTCCTAATTTGATATATGCATTTGGCCCTAATCAAGATTTGCAATTACCAGATGTTTATACTGTTGGCTATTGGCATTTTGATAATAATACCGGGGGCAAAGTCAAAGATTCTAGTTTCAACAACCCTTCGAACGATTTGACCATACAGGGCAATCCTGTTTTGGTTCCTGGTCTATTCAATAATTCACTTGCTTTTGATGGAACTGTAGATTCAGTGGCTACGCCAGAGTTAGTAAAAACAGGCACAAAAGTCTTTGAAGAAGTAACAATTGAAGCCTGGGTCTACCTAGACCAAAATTATGTCTTTGATCGTGATCGTGTAATATTTGGTGGAGGTCAAGATGGTCGTTTGGAGATAGGTATTAGTGTTAATCATGAAGCTTATGTTACAGTTTATTCAGACACTTTGGGAACTTACCAACTTTTCAGTGAAAACCAAATTAACAAGTTACAGTGGTATCATATTGCTGTAGTTTATTCCGAGCAAAATGATGAAATCAAGATATATATCAATGGAGAGTATGATGATTCAATAATAATTCCAAGCCAATTTGAATTAGGTAGATCAGCACTTGTGAACAATTGTATTGGCGCTAATTCCGGTTGTTCAGGTCGAAATTTCATAGGACTCATCGATGAAATACGTATAACTTCATCTCTTTTGTATCCTGAACAATTCCTTTATCGGTCAGATAGAGCCTATATCTCAGCTATTGTTGTTGATTATGATAGTCAGATAACTGGTGGCATTTGGGAATCTGATATCAATGGAGTTCTCGGTACAGATCTGTGGCTATCTAAATTGGCTACCGACTTGATGCCTGGTTTGCACAATCTGACTTTCCGAGCAGTTGATGAGTATGGTGTTTGGTCTCTTAATGCTACAACTCAGCTTTACATTTCAACATATCCTGTGGTAGAAGAGCTACTGATTGAAACTGCTTATGATTATCCCGTTAATCAGGAATTAGTGTACTTTAATGGAACAGTTGGAGATTATGACGGAGGTAACATTGTTAACTATCAGTGGTTCTCCTCTATAGATGGGAATCTTGGTGATGAATTAAATGTCATAGCACGCTTGTCCAATGGAACTCATGAAATTAGGTTTAGGGCTCAAGATGATGAGGGTCATTGGTCCGCTTGGAATTATAGTACTTACTTTGTAGATGCTCATCCTATAGCTGGAGGTTATTCTGGAACTTATGAGATTTATCGTGGTGAAACGATACCTATAACTATAGAAATAGGCAATTTTAATAACAACAACTTAACCGATGAAGATATAGCCCTATTATCTAGTTACCAAGTTGAGCTTCAAATAAATTACACAGATTCAGCTAGAAATAGTGAGTTAGATAATTGGTCTACACAGTTCTTAGTCCAGCCAATATTTAACAATAGCAACCTTTGGGTTGGTTATCTTTCACCCAGTATGGAAATGGAAACTGGTCTTTATCAAATCAGATCTAGAACTATACAAGATGGTTCTCGAATAACTCCTTGGATTTCTTTGTTTAATATAACTATATCTAATAATCCACCTATAATTAATGAGGTATCATTTTCCAATTCAACATTACAACGTAATCAAGAAGCAACGCTGTCATTGGACATTGATGATATCGAGTTGGCAGATAATGTATCTAATTTGGAAGTAGCAGTCTCTTATTTTGACAAGGATGAAGATGAATGGATTACAGGTTTCTTCTCAGAAGCATATTTGAATGAAACCACAGGGAAGTTTGATGTTGATGTATTACCGCCTCCTGATTTGAAACCAGGCAAATATGATTTAAGATTAGAAGTCACAGATCCAGATGGTGAAATTGTTACAGTTACTCAAGACAATGCATTTACTATAGTTAACAGTAAACCAGTTGTTGAGGAACTCCTAACAGAGGTAGATGATTATTATAACCATGGTAATTCATCATTCTGGTTGAATGTAACTGGGCAAGATGTTGATGGGGAAATATTTGGATATCAGTGGAGATCAAATATACAAGGAACTTTGCCATGCGCTACAGATAAATGTGAGTTAGATCCTGCAACTTTAGCACCTGGCACTCATCAAATTACTGTTTACGCAGAAGATGAAGATGGTGAATTATCAGAAGAGCCACTAACTTTTGAAGTTACAATTAGAGATCCTGTGGCCGAAGCAGCTGCTGATGCAACCGCATTAGATTCACTTATAGCGGGAGATTTTAATGTCTTGATTATTGCGGGTTTAGTTGCCTTTATTCTAATTGCTGGAACTTTACGACTAAGAAATAGAGAAGAAGTATTTGTTGAAGAAGAATTTGAAGATGTATTACCTCGTGATCCAGTAGCTGCTTGGTTACCTCCATTAGAAATGAATTCTCATGAAGAAGTTCTGGCTGAGTTTTTCATAAAGAGAAGAGAATCTTATCTTGCGTATCCAAGTAACGAAGAAATATTGGACTTTTTGCACAATAACAGAGAAAGATATGCAATTTCATCTTATTTCGAAGTTCCAACATCACCCTCCGAATTACTTCAAGAATGGGCATTGCCACCAAACTTAAGATATAATGTGCATCTAGATGATGTTCGTAAATCAATAGTCAATACAATCCTTGATGATACTACGGGAAAGAACTTTGTAATATTTGGAGAACCTGGAGTAGGTAAAAGTGTAATTGGGTTTGATGTATTTGATAGGTTGATGGACAGGATGCCTGTCGGTAGAATAACTACTTCTAGCGTAGGTAACGTACATGAGAAGTTTGGAATTAGATTATTCTATGATGATTTGCCAGAGAACTCTGAATTAATTCAGGTAATGCAAGAACGTAAGATTAAGGGTCTTGTTGTAACAGCTCGTGAAGCCGATTGGAGATCTTTACCGAAGGAATTCCAAGATATGTTTGAGAGATTAACGGTTCCACTGTTCCCAGAAGAAGAGATGCACAACTTAGCATCTAGAATGCTTGGATTCTCAGGATTAATGTATGAACCTCAAGCACTAGATAAACTAGCAGTATTCTCAGAGGGTAGTCCAATTTATGTGTGGTCATTAATTAGGGAATTAATACATCAAGATATCAAGAAACTTACATTGACTTATCTGAATGAAAATTCAATGAAAGGTATGACTAACTATGTGTCATTATTGTTGCAACAATTATTGAAGGAAGGCGGTGAATACAAGAGTGGTGGTTACCATACCTTAGCTGCTGTTAATTTCCTTTCAACATATATGGCTGAGAAAACAAGTCATGAGATTTTCTTTAGGGCCTTTGCTGAACAACTTTCTGATAAAACAAAAACAGTATTTGATGATGAAATGGATACCATGACCTTCAACCATGCAATGGGTTACTTGTCCGGTGAGGGTAGTCAAGTTAGATTCCCACACGACACTTGGGCCGATGTCCTTGAAGGTGAAGGCTCAATGAACCCATTCCGTGCTGAAATTCAAACAATTGTTCAAGAATTCTCTGATAGTGGATTATTTGAGGAGGTTAAGAGAGAGGCAGTACCTAATGCATGGGAAACTGCAGTTAGTCGATATGAGAAAAGTCCTTCTAGACAACATGAAGCACTATTATCATTAGCTGATACGTTATTCCGAAATTTCGGTGTAAAGGATCTTAAGAAATTAGGTGTTGATTCGGATTTCGTTTTAGAAGTAGCTACAACTTATTCCCATCTACCTATAGCGGCTACTTTAGTCTCTAAGATTCAAGCAGCTAGGCCCCAGCAAGTTACAAAGATTATCAACATTCAAGATTCGGTTTCAGAACAACAGTCTTTCGGTGATTCTTCAAGTCACCCACCATATACTATGGAAGAGTTGTATTTAGTTTATAATGATGGTAGATTAATTGCCAGTGAGCATTCACGGGAGGCAAAGGTAGATTCAGATATAATGAGTAGTATGTTGACTGCAATTAATGACTTTGTAAAAGATTCTTTCCAGACTGAAGGTAACCTCGGAGCTATAGATTATGGAGAGAATAAGATTATTCTTGAGAGAGGAGAAAATACAGTTATGGCAGCTGTTGTTTATGGCGAAGCAACTAGAGATCTTCGTTCAAAGATGGGTGGTGCTGTAATAGATCTTGAGGAGCAATTTGGTGAAGATTTAGCAGCTTGGGATGGAGATATAGATAAGTTGGCTGGAACCAAAGAAATTCTAGCTCCAATTATTGGTATGACTGAGGGAGTTACTAGAGATATGATAGAGGATTATTTGTCAATGCAAGAGGTTAGAATGAAATCTAGCTCTGACGATTACAAAGGTTTCTTAGAAGCTAAAGCTCATATCAATAATTATTCTTCAACTACGATTAAAGATGTTATTCTAGGCCTTGATTATAACAAATCAAAAATCAAGTTAGTACAGGTTAATCCTAAATTCAAATTTGATAATTTCAAGGTTAATATTGAAGAGATAAGGGGCTACAAAGATTTAGAAGTTTCCCTCTACTTTGAAGTTCTAGAGAAGAAGAATATAGGCCTTAATTTGAGATTAGATTATACTAATCCAAGAGGTGAAGGTTCCCAAGTTTCTTCAACAGCATGTGAAGGTATAACATTCAAGAGTTCTGTCAAAGAACCAAATATGGATGATTTAGAATTTGAAGTTGAAGAAGAATCTAAACCCAAGCCAGTTGAAGTGCCTAGTGTAGTTGAAGAATCTGCGCCTGTTGAGACTGTTGGAGATGGTGTAGAGGTTCTTGAATCTGATGTCGAGGTTATGGATGTTGATATTGAAGAAGCACCAGCATTTGAAACAGTTGAGGATGAACCTGAAGAAGAATCTGAAGAAACTGTGGAGGAAGAACCTGAAGAAGAGGAGGAACAAGAACCCGTTGATTTAGGAGAATCAGGTATGGATGATTTGTTGGGTAAATTAGGTGAATTAGGAGATGATGATGTACCCAAAGCAAAACCTGAAGAGGAAGAGAAGCCTGAGGACAAAAAAGGAATGGATGATTTACTTGGTAAACTTGATGAACTAGATTCAGATTCAAAGCCTGAAGCTAAACCGAATAAAGGTAAGAAATCAAAATCCAAAAAGAGTAAAAAATCTAAAGAATCAAAGGAAGAAAAGTCATCAGATGATGAGGAAATGGATGATTTGCTCAGCAAGTTAGATGAGTTGTAATGATATACAGCTGCTCTTATCACCCCCTTTCTCTGATTCCTTAAACGAGGGCCCGTAGATCAGCCTGGAAGATCGCCTGCTTTGCAAGCAGGAGGCCTCGGGTTCAAATCCCGACGGGTCCACCATTTTTCTAAAGATATTTTTTTAATGGATGACTAATACCATAATATGCGTGTATTAGTTGCTGTGATGGTTTCCATCATGCTTTGCCTTCAGCCTATGATTTCATTAGAAGATAAAAGTAATAATTATGAGATTGTGTCTTTTTCTTCGCTACAAGAGTCTTCAGCACCTGATGAATGGTGGAAAGATACTAATATGGATAAAGACAAAAATCGTATGCATGATATGCTAGATATTGCCCTCGAGCAAGGCAAATACGTTGTTGATGGTAAGATTTCAGTATTAGTCGATTTTGATCATATGCCCACAGAGGCAGATGAACAATTATTGATTAATGAGGTTGGGTTTGAACCATCTTGGAGATTTCATCACATTCCTATAATTGCAGGTACTATTGAAACTGAACTACTTGACGAATTGTTAGAAGTAGAGGGAGTGGTTTTCTTGACTTTGAATGGTGAAATGAGGATAGCACTTGATAATGCAATTGGTATTCATCATGTTGATACAGTTTGGGATTATGGATATACTGGTGAAGGAATAAGTGTGGCAATTATAGATACTGGGCTGGATCCAAATCATGTAGGTATTAATGATTTTGATGATGACCCTTCAACTTATGATCCTAAGATTGTAGCTTTTTATGATGCATTAGATGAAAGTAGTGATGATGGTAGTGGTGAAACTACACCATATGATGATCATGGACACGGCTCTCATTGTGCTGGGATTACTGCAGGTACAGGAGCTGTGGATGAGGGGCCTTTGAGTGATGGTTCAACGCCTTGGAGAGGTGTTGCACCAAATGCTACTCTAGTTGGGGTAAAAGTCTTGGATGGGGGAGGAAGTGGTAGTTTTGCTGAAGTTATGAAAGGAATGGAATGGACGATTGATAATCAGATAAAGTACAATATCCGCTCAGCTTCAATGTCCCTTGGAGGAGTATGGTTAATTGAGTTAACCCAAGAACAAGAAGAGCGAATTACAACACTTGCAAATGAAATGGTAGCTGCTGGAATATCATTGATGATTGCAGCAGGCAATAGTGCAGCATATGGAACTATAGGAACTCCAGGAGCTGCTAAAGATGTTATTACAGTTGGAGCTACTGAGGATAGCAAAGACTTAGCAATTTATTCAAGCAAAGGACCAACTCATGAAGGCCAAATAAAACCAAATGTGGCAGCTATTGGTACTGCAGTAATGTCTGTGGAAGCTGAAGGTACAGGTGAAAACCCATCATATGATTCTAATGGATCTCCGAATGGTTACACATCTATGTCCGGGACTAGTATGGCAACACCGATGGTTGCAGGAATGGCAGTTCTTCTTCATCAAGCAAACCCAGATTTACAACCTTTAATGATTAGAACAATCCTTGAATCAACATCTGAATTTAAGTGGTTAAGCCATCCAGTTAGGCCTAACAATGATTATGGCTGGGGCTTTGTTTTAATGGATACAGCTTTAGAAGAAGCAATAAAATATGATGCATCTCTTTCGATTAACATAAGTGCCGATACTTCTGTTATTTATTATGAAGGTAATGATACAGATGGTGGAAATGATACTGCCTCTCGATTTTTTGTACACGAAAATGAAAAATTATATTTTGATATTGAAGGCAATGCTACAAATATACAATGGCGAAATATTCTAATAGAAGATATATGGCATAGTGTAGATTCTATATCTGAAATTGATGTTATGCAAACTCAGTTAGGTCCTGGAAATCACACAATATGGGTTCGGGCAGAAAGTTCAGAAGGTATTAGTTATCCAGTTACAGTTGCCTTGAATATAGGAGAGCCAGTTGAAGGTGAGACAGAAGACACACCCTCAGTGCCGTTTACATTTGTTGTATTTACTTCAATGATGATTGCTGTATTTAGATCCAAAAGAACATAATTGATATATATCCCCTTGGCAGGGAAATGTTATGCAAGAGTTCAATGTTTCTTTAAAGGATAAACCGGGCGAACTAGCATCCGTTGCTTCAGCAGTTGGTGATGAAGGAATTAACATACTAGGCTGTGTTGGAATGGGTAGGGCTACTGCGTCAGTAACTATGGTTACAGATGATGAAGAAGCCACAGCTAAAGTTTTGGAAGGCATGGGTCGTGATTTTGAAGCTAATGAGTTAATATTGACTACTTTGCCAAATAAACCTGGTGCACTTGCAGATATGGCTACAAGTCTTAGTGATGCAGATATAAACATCATATCTTTTTACATAATGAAAATGGAAATGGATCAAGCCGACGTAGCTTTAACTACAGATAATCCTTCTAAGACAAAAGAAATTTTAGGCATTTAAGTTAATGAAGATTGATCTTCACGGTCTTTCTTTAATTGACGCTAAGCAAAAAGCGCAAGTATCGGTTGCTGAAGCTTGGTCTAAAGCACTAGTAAAAGTTGAATTTGTTCATGGGCATAATTTGGGAACTGCAATCAAAGATTATATTCATAGCAACACTGGGCTTTTTACAGATATTAAACGTATATATCCTGAGGTTTCAGATTTTAAATTAGAGGACAAAGGTTTGGGCTCAACAATCGTAAAGTTTAAACGAAGGTGAAGAATCTAATATTATGAATTTCACTGCTTTATTGGGTTTAGCATTTGTTTGTGCCATGGGTGCAATGTCCCCTGGCCCTAGTTTAGCAGTTGTCCTTAGAAATACAGTATCAGGTGGTAGACGTCAAGGAGTTCTAACAGGTATAGGACATGGTTTAGGTTTTGGAATATATGCTTCAATCGCAGTTATGGGTCTTTCAGCTATACTTTTGGCTAATGAATCTGTATTTTCTATTCTTCAATGGTCTGGAGTATGCATTTTGTTATGGTTATCTTACAATATGTTAGCATATAATCCATCAGATATTAATGACGAACATTCAATTGGAGACAAAAAGGGTTTTGTTGAAGGTTTTATGATAGCATTTCTTAATCCCAAGATTCTAGTTTTCTTGGTTGCTGTTTTTAGTCAGTTTTTAGATCCAAATATGACTAATACAGATAGAATGATCATGGCTCTATTAGCTGGATTAATTGATACTTCATGGTATGTATTTGTAGCCGTAGTGTTAGCTGGCACTCCATTGATTGACAAACTTCGTGATAATTCAGTTTTGGTCGATCGTATGATTGGAGTAGTACTTATTTTCTTAGCTTTAGTTCTTGTTTACAAATCATTTTTCTAAAGAATAAATTGCTGAATTCTTGTCATTTTCTCTAGCTTCTACCTTGAAACAGCGTGCTCTTCCGTTTGTTATTTCCACTAATATATTGTTTGCTTTTTCAAGCGCAGTCTTGGCGCTTCCTTCTAAACTAGCCTCAGGAACGACTCGCAAATCACAAAGTCCTTTTTTGTGCAAGTCTTGAAATGTAGATAATTCAGGATCATCCTCAGAAATAATCATTGTATGGTCATACATATCTAATAAATATTTTTCTAAATTCTTCAAATCACCAAAACCGACTACCCAACCGTGCTCATCCATTTCATTTGCTTCAAAATGAAATGTATATTGTCTAGAATATCCATGAATATAGGCGCAGTGTCCTTTGTGTTTCCATTGCCTATGGGCGCATGGAAGATTTCGGTATGTTTTTGTTGAAGTAAATCTTTCTTTCATATTTTCTCCTTATGTTGTTTTTCTATTTGAATTGCATTTTCAAGTACTTTAGCCCAATCCTCAATGTATGGAACAGGATCTTTACGACCTATTGCATTAAATGCTAAAATTCGTTCAATATCTGCACCGCTTTTGCCACTACTTCGACCTTGCTTATCTGGATTGTAACTTGTATTTGTATTTGCAAAAACTGTATCAAAATCTAAACCTAATTTTTCCAAAGAGTTTTCGGAATCTCTTAATATTGTTTCCTTATTTCCATTAATATATGGCAAATAGAAAGAAACCTTTTCACTATCCCAATTTCCTAATTGGAAAGCATGTTCTAAGGCTTCATAAAATTCAGGTCTGCAATCTGGATAAATTTCATGATCTCCAGAATGAACCCCTAAACCAATTTTGACAGGTTGATTTTGTTTTGTTGAAATTGATAGTGCATACCCATACAAGATTGAAGCAAAAATTGCATTACGGTTAGGAACTACGGTTTGTTTCATTTGTTTTTCTTCATAATGTCCTTCTGGTATTTCAAAATCTTCAGTTGTTAATGCTGAATGAAAAATGTTCATTGCTGATTGTAAATCCACTATTCTTTGGGAAACTTGAATATTATTTTCCGATAAATATTGAATATTGGCCTTAGCTCTATCTAATTCCAACTTATGTTTTTGTCCATAATCGTAAGATAAGGTATGAACCACATAGTTATCAGCTAAAAGATGAATCAGGAGGCCAGTAGAATCCATTCCTCCTGAAAATGCCATCACAGCTATCTTACTCATTCCACACCTATCCATTTGTGCGTCTGTAATGACAAGTTCCAACCTGGATTTTGCATTACCATATCAAAAGTGTTGTGGAAAGTCTTACCGTTTGTTCCCGGATCTTTAGATTCATCATAGCAAGGTTGAAGAAATAAATTCTCAAAACCTTTCTTCAAATTATCATACATAGACAAATCTTGTCCTGTGTAAACTACTTTGAGTTCATCACCTTTCCTTTGTTTGATACTAAATTCCGGAAAAAGCATATCTTTTGGACTTACACAAATCCAATCGACCAATCCTTCTTCTAATTTAATTGTGCCATTAGTTTCAATTGCAATATCATATCCCTTAGAATGTAATTTATTTGATAGTTGGCGAAGATCCTGTATTGCTGGTTCACCTCCTGTGTAAATAATTCTTTTACTTGACCACTGATTCAAAACATTCATTATTCCTGAAATAGTCATTTTTTCCCATTTACTGAAATCCGTATCACACCATTCACAACTAAGATTGCATCCTCCAAAACGAATGAAAATACTTGGTTTACCTGTATGATACCCTTCACCTTGAATTGAATGAAAGATTTCTACTATCGGGTAACTTTTCTCATGTGCCATGTTAATTTTTAACAGAATGAATAAATACTTCAATAGATTCAGCTTTGACAATAAAAAAACCGCTAAAAGCCGATTTAGTCATAGTAGCATTACTTTTCTTTATTCCTCGGCAACCCATGCATTCATGCTTTGCTTCGATGATTATGGCCGCTCCTAAAGGTTTCAAATATTTCTCTAAAGTATCTGCAATTTGTGTTGTAATTCTTTCTTGATTTTGTAATCTTCTAGCATATATGTCCACAATTCGGGCTAATTTTGAGATTCCTACTATTCTGTCAGTTGGAATATAGGCCACGTGTGCTAAGCCTTGAAATGAAAGCATGTGATGCTCACATGTAGAATAGAAATCAATGTCTTTTAAAAGAACAATTCCATCATATCCCTCACCATTGAAAGTAGCATTCAAAGTTTCCTTAGGGTCTTGGTTATATCCGGAGTACAATTCTTTCCAAGAATCAACAACTCTCTTTGGTGTGTTTCTTAATCCTTCTCTTAATTCTCCATTATCATCAACAGCATTATCATTTTCGATTTCTAATAAAATATTTCTTATTGATTCTTCAATCATTTTTTTTTATCCTTCCGTGTCTTTGATCTATTTCATCTAGTTGATCTAATAATCTTCGACAAGCGGTTCTAATTGCATCAGCTAGACTAACATACTTTTTTTCATCTCCTACGTGGAGTTTTAAATCAGATATAATCTCTGCAGGCATGTCTAAACTGATTTTAGGCATATGATGAATTCATCTAGGTATCTATATAATGGTATTCTTCTAGTATTACTAGAGTATTATTCGGTGCCAATAATTTTCTTCTTTGTTTCCATATTAACAATTGTTTTCCAAACCCATATTGGCCCTACAATTGCAGACACTCCAATCGAAATAGCAATAGAATACCAAATCCATACAATATCATATCCATTGTTTGCGAAATAGTAAGCTAGTGGAGCTGAGATTAGTAACACTCTCAAGGCTGTAATTACTAGTACAGGCAAACCTCTTCCTAATCCTTGCATTATTCTTCCACAGGGCATTGCAATTCCAACAAAAGGGTAAGCAAAGCACAATGTTCTTAGAGCTTCTATGCCAATTTCTTCAATCAAAGGATCATCTGTGAACAGTCCCATAATATATGGGGCTAAAAGAAAAACAATTGTAGAAGCTATTGCTACAATAGCGAAGGCTCTACTAATTCCATACACAATTATGCTTTTTACTTTGTCCATTCTTTTTGCTCCAGTGAACATTCCTACAACTGTAACAAGCCCAGTAGCAATGCCCATTATTGGCAAAAACATCAGCATGTCCAATCTACCAGAGATGGTGTATGCAGCGACGGAATCAGGGCCATAACCATCAACTAAGATATAATTGAACACAGCCTGTCCGAAAGACATGATAATCATTGAAATTGATGAAGGTATACCAACCCATAATATTTCTTTCATTAGTGATGTAGAAAAATTGAAATTCTTGAGATCGAAAGAGATATAAGAGTGTTCCTCCCAAAAAAGCATGTAAACAAATATTGAAAATACAATAATCTGAGAAACTACACTAGCTAATGCAGCACCCTCAACACCCATTCCTAATCCAATCCCTCCATAATCCTCTAATTCAAAAATAAAAATCGGATCTAGTATAATATTCAATATTGTTCCAATTGCTGCAACCATTACTGGGAATTTCATATCCCCTTCTCCAGCCAATATAGACCTAAATACGATAGCAAAAACTATGAATGTCATGCCATAACATGTTACTCTTAGGTAGCTCCAAGATTCTTCTAACATTTCATCAGGAGCGCCTAACATAGAGAGCACATCTTTACCCAAAAATAGTCCAAAAATTGTTAATGTAATTCCCAAAAATAAACCAATTAGAATACCATGTTCAGCAGCATTGTCTGCTCTTTTCTTATCTTCTGCACCGATTGCTCTTGAGATGGATGAAGTTAATCCAGTTGCTACACCAAAAGTTATCCCCATCACAAAGAAGTAAAGTGGCATGTTGAATGCAACAGCTGTTATTGAATCCCCACCTAGCCTTCCAATAAACAACATATCAACTATGGAATACATGGTTTGGATAGCCATTCCAGCCATTACTGGCAAAGCTATGCTCCAGAGTGCCTTCTCGGGTTTATCTAGAAATTCTTCAAGTCTAGATTCATCATTATCTCTCAACAAAAAGCAATTTGTTAGGACTATTTACAACAATGGATGGTTATGCAGCCAATGTTTCATTTATAACTTTTTCTAATTTTTCAGGCTCGCCTTCACAATTCTCTAGTTGTTCTTTGCTAACCAATAAAATGTAGTTTGTGCTGGTCTTTCCAACTATACAAGGTGTAATCCCATCAGTATATTTTTTTAGCTCAGTGTCTCTCTCATTTAGATGTACTAAATCTATAGGTATTCCAAGATTTGCTTCACATTTTCTCCATATCTTATCCTTACCTCTTCTTGTATGGGTTATGTCACAAAGTGCACAATGTGACCCTCCAAATAATTTTCCTGTAAAGTATTTTATTTCTCCAATAATTCCACCATCTGCGTGATAAACTCCTACAATTCTCCTGATGTCTTCTTTAGGTTTGATATTGTAATTCATCAAACAATTTTATCACGGGAAGTATAAAAACATTTTGAGCTAGTGCATAACGCGAATAAATAACACTTAAGGTTATATCCTAGATTACTCACTTTAGAACGTGAGTTCTGAGAATTTAGATGAGGAAGTAACTCCTCCAGCAGAATTATACGCATATCATGCCACTAGTTCTTTCTCGCACGATACAGCTATGCCCTATCTCAGCTATTTTGCAGTTAGATTAGGAGCGTCTTTTGAGCAGATAGCATTGATGCAATCTCTGATGAATTTGCTTCCAATGTCCTTACAACATTTTTGGGGTTGGATATCAGACAAGAAGATGGTACGAACCTATTGGATTATTGGAGGTTCTGTTTTAGCATCTCTAGCACTTTTTCTTCTTTCAAAAGTTCAAAATCCAAATGAAATGATATTTTTGGTGATATTTTATTCTGTTGCACACTCGATTATCATACCAACATGGTCAGCACTTCAAGGAGATTGGATGAATCCATCCAGACGGGGGAGTACTCTGAGTCGATTTCATGTAATAGGTGGTTTGATGGGACTTGTTGGTTCTTTAATTGCTATTTATGTAGTACATATTAATCCTGAAGATTCACCAGATTCTTTTAGGCCATTGTTCGTTATATCTGCATTTGCAACTTTTCTTGGAGGACTGATTCTAATTAGAGTGCCTTATCGTGATCCCACTAAAATACCTGATCAAATTCTTACGGACCAAGCCAAAAAAGAGTATTCAGACACTTTCAAAAGCTATGTTAGAGCACAATCATTTTACACATTGAATATGTCTTTGATTTGGCCATTATTTGCTATAATATTGATAAAAGTCTTAGAGGTAGACAACATGGTTCTTGTTGCCTTTAGTGTTGTAGGAGCAGTATCTGAGATGGCATTTCAACCTATAATGGGTCGTTTGGTTGACCGTGTTGGACCATTGCCAGTTTTAATAATGAGTCGAATCGGATTTGCTATTTTACCTTTCATTTATGCCTTTTTTCCAGATATAAGAGTCATGTTAGCATTGCAGGTACTAATTCTTGGACCTTGCTTCAGTGCATTCTTGATAACATCCAATGCTATGGTTTTGGATCTTGCACCCAATAAGGAGAGAGCAGCATATTTCAGTTATTACAATACCAGAATTGGAATAACTACTTTCATTGGAGCATTGGCTGGAGGTTATCTTGCAGGTCACATAGAAGATTTCTCAGGTCCAATTTATGTTATTGATAGCTTAATGAACTTCAGTATGATTGATAGTTTAGATTATACTTGGCGCGCTATCTTTATCATATTCCTAATATCTGGTATCGGTCGTTCAATAGGAACTATTCCTTTCTTGAGACTAAAGATGCCAAAGAAATATCCTAGTTCAATATACTTGGTTAATCGTTTAATGGAATTTAGAATGTTTAAACGCCGTTGATTATCTGTAATATTTCTGTAACAATATATGAAAATGATGTACTCCAATCTCTCTTTTTTGAGAATATCGTCCTCTATCATATGCATTGGATTTAACTCCTTTTTGAACAGCTTCAACAATTTTTTCATCTTCAAGCTCTACTTTATCTAAATCGGCTCCCGCTCCCTTTCCCATTAATTCTTCTTTCCAAACATAAGTGAAATAGTTTATCTCAGTATATTCAGGAGACTTTGGCTTTACTACATTTATTGATAATCCCCAAGGATAAAAATTGAACATCATATTTGGGAACAAAAAGAAATAGTATGCAGATACATTTTTGCCATAATCCTGGTGCTCCTTTGGCAAATCGAAAGTATTCTCATCATCTTTACCAATGCCTATTTGCAATACTGTATTGTCAATTCCTTGTGTAAAATAGTTTTCGTACTCCAATTCTTTGTTCAAATCTTTGTGGACAAATGGAATGTGAAAACCTTCCAGATAATTATCACAATAAAGAGCCCAATTTGCATTAATTTTGTATGTTCTAGATAATTCTGGTCTGTATTTGAATTCATTGACTGGCAACCAATTTAATCTTTCAGCCATCGGCTCAATTAGTTCTGACAGTTCACATCTTTTTTTATTTATAATGAATATTAGATTTTTCCAAGATTCCATTTCAATTTCAGGTAAATTATCATCATTACTTGGAAAGTTTTTGACATTATCAAATTCAGGCATGAATTTCATTTTTCCATCAATCTCAAATTGCCTACCGTGATATCCACAAACCAAAGTTTTGGTGTTACATGAGTCATTACAAATAATGTTTCCTCTGTGGGTACATACATTGGACAAGCATCTAATTTTTCCATTATCATTCGTTAACACATATGGTTCATTTACCATTCCTTCTAGTAAAATTCCAGGATGCGCATAATTATTTTTCAATAAGTCAGTATCACAAATAAATTGCCAACTTCTATCGAATAATGTTTTTAGTTTTTTGTAAACCTTAGGCCTATAATAAAATTTTGAAGGAATAGTCTTTGCTTTTCGAATATCTGAATCAACGTTAATTTTCATTGTTAACGTCTTCGTCCACCGCCGCCTCGGCTTCCACCACCACTTCGTCCACCGCCACCACTTCTACTTTTACCACCACTTCGCCTTGTTGCTCTACGGTTTCTTCCTCCACCTCTATGGCTTCCCAACCCTCCGAAAGGCCCCCAACCTATTCTATTACTGTAACCCCCCATTCCAGTAGCTCTTTGTGCCCAGCTCATAATAATACCACCAATAATTATAGGAATACATAGAAAACCACCAAAACATATGAAGAAGTATGCAATGAATCCATGTGGATCTCCTGGTAACTCTACAAATTCACTATATGCCTCTTCGTTTTTCTCTGGATTATATATGATTTTTACCGTAGAATTAAGGGCCACACGTTCATCAGTTGCATTAACAAATTCTTGGAATAATTTATCTTCACCCTCATTTTCTAGAACATCAACCCAGTGACTTTCCCAAACCACTATATTTTCTTTTAGAATATAATTTTCCCCATCAATAGTATAACTGTATGTCAAACTTATTTCGTATATAAAATCCTTCCAGCATTCCCAATCATCCAGATAACCGTCGTCATTTTCGTCTTCACAAAATTCACCATCTCTGAATGTACGACTAGTGCCCTGTTCTGTTATAGTTCCTTCAGTGTATGCCCACTCAGATGGTTTTGAATCAGATTCCTCTGAAGACAACATAAAAGCAACCATTGTTGATGCAATTAATGCAAAAACAACTAATGCAGCAATAATTAGCGGCCAATTTAAATCACCATCAAGCCACGATTTTCCACCTCCACTATCGTCTTCACCTGGAAGTGCATATTCATCATCAGCTTCTGGTATTGAATAGCTTCCGCTTCTAGAACCTGTTTCAGAAGGGGTTTTTGATGATGCATATTTGTCATTATCATTTCCGCTACGCCATCTCTTGTATGCGTCACTATCTTGTTCTAAGTCGTCGTCTTCAGCCAAATTTCCCCATTATCCTATCCAAAAAGGAGGGTTTTTCTGAGTCCAAATTTCTCAGTTCTTCCCACAATTTCCTTGTTTTCCCAGTAGGTTTGGGTACTTTAACGTTTATCCTTACGTGTTGACTTCCGACAAGACTAGGTCTTGATATGTTTGGCATACCTTTTCCTTTTAATCTAAGGACGTCACCAGATTGAGTTCCTGAAGGGATTTTCAGTTTGACATTACCAGACAATGTTGGAACTCTAAGGCTATCTCCAATTACAGCTTGAGCAGGACTTATTTCTAAATCAAAAATAATTTCATTATCTTGCCTCTGGAAAATTTCATGTTTCTTGACATTGACAACAATGTATAAATCTCCATTTGGACCGTTGTTTGGACCTTTACTACCCTTGCCTCTCATTCTCAGTCTGTATCCGTGGTCAGCCCCTGCAGGTATTCTTAATCTTATTTTCTTCTTGACAGATACAATTCCAGATCCTTTACAACCTTTGCATGGTTTGTCTATAACTTTTCCAGATCCTCTACAATCTGAACAATTATCTGTAGTAACAGTTTGCATGAATCCTCTTTGCATGACCTTTCTAACAATACCCTGACCTCCGCAAGTATTACAGGTTCTTGCAACACCACCCTCAGCAGCTCCAGATCCAGAACATTTTGAACAACCACCATCTCTAGGAATTTCTACTTCTTTCTCAATGCCTTTGTATGCTTCTTCTAAAGAAAGTGTAATATCATATCTGAGATCATCTCCTCTATTATCCGGCCCTCTCTGTCCACCTCCAAAGAATTGTGAAAAGACATCTCCCATGCCTCCACCTTGACCTCTTCCAAAAAGTTGTCCAAACAAATCAGAGATATCCCCACCTCTGCTAAACTGATCCCATGAGAATCCTCCACCCCCAAAGTCGACACCGTCATGCCCAAATCTATCATATCTTTCTCTCTTATCTTTATCAGCTAAGACCTCGTATGCTTCAGAGATTTCCTTAAATTTCTTTTCAGCTATTTCTGGACTCTCGCTGCTTGCATCAGGGTGATGTTTTCTAGCTAATTTTCGATAGGTTTTCTTGATTGTTCTATCGTCTGCGTTTTTTTCTACACCCAGAATTTCGTAATAATCTCTTTTAGCCATAAACGTTTGTCCTATTTTGGGCTTTTAATAAAACTTTAGAATTGTTTTGCAGCTATTCCTCTAGCCCCTAAAATAATTGTTATTAAGGTTATAAAGCAGAGTGCAAATATTGCAATCATTGGTTCACTAGCAATAATTTCATCTTTGCTATTCACTAGTCCATAATCAGTTGCTAATTCTAACTCACTTGTGTACGTTGAAGAGTCGTCTGCAATCCAACCCATTTTCTTTATTCCTTCAAACAACATTGAATCTAGGTAATGTGTGACAGTTACTTTCTGATAATTTTGGCCAGAAACTAAGCCTTCCCAAAGAATCCAGTAAAGTATTCCTAACAAAAATGGTCTTTCAAAGTAAATAGTTATTAGACTAAAAATTCCGATATATGCAATAGATTCAAAGAGAATAATTTTGATTACTAAAAAAAGTACATCTAATTCCTCTAATATTCCATGAATTCCCGCTAACATCATTAAAAACATGTAAAATAATATGCTTGCTAAACTAAGAATCAAAAACATGCAAAGTACTCCACTTAGATATCTGTAAAGTAGAATCTCAACAGGCCTTATCGGCGTTGTTCGAAGAACATTCATAGTTTTCTGACTATATTCCTCATTTATTAGTTCAGAACTGAACATAATGGCTATTACTATCCCAACAAAACCGATGCTAAAAAGATTTGAAAGTTCTAGAAATAGGATTCTTCCCACTTCATGCAGTGGTTCACCTGTGTCAATGTCATAATACACTTTCTCCCCGTCAACTTCTTGCATTTGTCTCTGGTCTGAAAGATCGTAATAGCCCCAGAATGCTAGTAGACAAGGTAGCATTAATATGAAAATCAACATCCATGTTAATTTATTCACTAAAAGTCTATAATTGCAATCTTTTATTATCGGAGCTGCCAGATTCTTAGCTCTATTTCCAATTTCTGAGATATCAACAAGTAGATTCTTTACTTCCATTGAGCTCCTCCTACTAATTTTTCATATAATGATTCCAAAGAATCATCGTCAGAATTAATTTTTTTGACTTCAATCTTTTCATCCATTAAAATACGTGGAAATTCCAGATAAAATTTTTCAGCTTTGTCAGTCTCTAATATAATCTCATTTTTTTCTTCATTTACCCTAGTTGCTCTAATCCAGTCTTCATCAAGCATTCTTTTTGCTAATTTTCTTAAATTCTTTCTATCAATTGGTGAGACCATTATTTTCCTAGGAATATTATCCATTAATTTACGGATTTCATGCCTGTTTCCGGATGCAAGCATTTTACCATTATTAATCAATATAATTGTATCTGTTAAATCTTCAATATCATGTAATATATGGCTTGAAATTAAGATGGTTTTCCCTTCTTTAGCCCACTTCTTCATTTTTCCCATTAGTAAATGTCTAGTTGTTGGGTCTGCTCCTTGGAATGGTTCATCTAATATCAATATTTTAGGGTCGAAAACGGTTGCTCTGGCCACTTTTGTTTTTTGACGCATCCCTCTTGAGTAAGTTCTAATTTTACGATTTAGTGATTTTTCTAAGCCCAATTCTACTAGAGCCTTTTCAGCTTTCTTCTCAGCCTCTTCTTTATTAATATCATGCATGCGTAAGAAGTATGAGACATACTCCATACCAGTCATATGTTCATAAAAACAGTCATATTCTGGAACGAATCCTATCTCACTTCTAAGTCTCCAGTCAACAAATGGATCACTTCCATCAACATCTACATATCCTATAGATGGTTTCGATAAACCTAGAATCAGTTTCATTGTAGTTGATTTCCCGGCACCATTTGGTCCCAAAATTCCAGTTATTCCAGTCCCCAAAGTGATAGTGATATCTGAAACTCCTTGTACATTTCCATAATTTTTTGTGACATTCTTCAGTAAGATTTCACTCATTCACTAGCCTCCATATTTGCAATCATCCAATTAATGAAAAGGCCACAACCAGTGATGAACAAGATCAAAGTCAAGATGGCATATACTTCCTCAATATCTTCTAAAGGTCTCAATCCTCCAAAAGCGATAAAATAGTAAGCCTTATCAAAGATGTAAAAGCTAACTATATCTAGTAAATGGGAAATAGACAGTAATACAATTCTATCATCTTGTATTAGTCCAAAGAAAATCTCAACTATAATATTAGTTCCGTAAACAAATAAGAAAAAAGCTCCTGCAGCCCTGTACTCTCTGTTTATAATAGTTGAGAAAGTTAAACCAATCGTGGAGTAAGTTGCTGAATACATAACTCCTTGAGTTATTATGTTAATCAGTAGCCAATCATTTTCTTTTATCCAATCAAATTTTAGTCCCGCATCAGACCATTGAGTTAGATAAACAATTATGTTAGGTATTACCGTTACAAATATCAGAAGCAAAAAAATAGGGATAAATCTAGCAATAAGATAATCTAATCTACTAATTGGTCTTGATAGATACAAATTAATCGATTTATTTGCCATATCATTAGCAATAAGTCCACTGCTTGCTATAGCAGCTAAACTGACAAGGAAGATTCTTATTCCTCCAAATTGTAAATCACTATAATAGGAAATGGGTTTACACATGTAAATTTTTTTTGTGTCCACTTCCTCAATGAACTCACAAGGATAATCACTTTCACCACCGATAACTATATAGAATACGAATGTCCAAAGATAAATTAATCCAACGAGTGACAATATTATTTTATTGTTTAAATTAAATAATTTTCCAAATCCTCTTATCCCCATACCCCAAATAATCCACGGCCTAGTTGTTAAATTTGCTTTAAAATCTTTAAATTTATCATTAACTTGAGCCTTTTCATTCATTTTACCACATCCAGATAAATATTATCCATTGTTACTGAACTTCGCTCCATTTCGTATAGTGGGCATTTACTCTTAACAGAAGCTTCAATTATCTGAGTGAATGATTTATCACTTGAGTAAGGAATTCTTACAATAAAGCCGTTGGTAGAGATATCAATTTTACCCATAATTTTCTCAATATAAGTTATAAAATCGTCAACAACACCTCCAATTCTGACCTGTATGAAGTCATTTTGTTTTTGCATTAAGGTTTTGACACTTTCCTTCATTTGCAATTTTCCGTTGTTAATTATAATTACATAATCACATACAGTTTCAACGTCTTGTAAGATATGTGTGCTAAGCAAAATATTAGTATTACTAATTTTCGTTAAACCATTTATTGTTTCTAGCATTTCTTGCCTAGCTTTAGGATCTAGTCCCGAAGTTGGCTCATCCAAGAAAATAAGTTCAGGTCCATGAATTAATCCTTGTGCTAGCTTTATCTTTTGACGCATCCCCCCTGAGTATTCACCAATTTTCCGGTATTTTTCCTCTCCCATTTGGAGATGACTTAGTATTTCGTGGGTACGTTTAGTTGAGCTCTGTAAACTCATACCAGTTACTTGTCCCATTTCAATCAAAAATTCTACGCCAGTCATCTCATTTGGAATACAGTCATGTTCAGGCATGTAACCGATTTTTTGCCTTATATGTATTGTATCTTTCCCAAGTTTTTCACCTAATACAGTTATATTTCCTCCGGTAGCTGTAATTAATCCCAATGCAATTTTAACGAAAGTACTTTTACCAGCACCATTTGGCCCTAAGATTCCGATTTTCCCTTTTGGTATTTCGACAGAGAAGTCATCTAATGCAATCACTTCGTCATATTTTTTAATTACATTTTTCGCTTTAATCAATTTTTGCCTCTGAATTATTATTTTGCCTCGGTATTTAAAAAATTGTCGAAAATTTATTTTGAATAATTTTATATATGGCCTTGTTTCCGACGGGATACCGTAGCAGAGATTCAATCTCGCTTTACTACGGAGGTGAAATTATCACATCAAATCGGGTAAATCAAGCTATCGAAGATGCTCTAGTCACTGACAGAAAACGCAATTTTGTTGAGTCTGTGGAAGTTGCAATAAATCTTCGCGATGTTGACCTGCAAAATCCTCAAAAAAGAATTAATGCTGAAGTGGCACTTCCTCATGGGAGAGGAAGACCAGCTCGTGTAGCAGTTTTTGCTCAAGGTGAAATGGCAGTTATATCAAAAAAAGTAGTTGATACTGTAATATCTCCGGAACAGATAGATGATTTGTCTGAAAATAAAAGAGAAGCTAAAAAATTAGCTGATAATTTTGACTTCTTTGTTGCAGAGACTGGATTAATGGCAACTATTGGTAAAAGTCTTGGTGTAGTTTTTGGTCCTAGAGGAAAGATGCCCCGTCCAATACCTCCTCAAGCAGATATTGAGCGTATAATAAAAAGTCTAACAAATTTAGTTCCTGTTCGTTCTAAAGATAGACCTACCTTTCATGTACCTATAGGAAATGTTTCAATGCCTCAAGAGCAATTAGCTGAAAACTTAGAGACAATAATAAAACGTGTCGAATCAAGTTTGGACAGAGGTTCAGATAATATAGCTTCAATATGGGTTAAAACTACAATGGGTAAGGCGGTGAAATTAGCATGAAGCCTAAAGCATTTGTAGCAGATTGGAAGAAAAAGGAAATCGCCGATATTCAGAGTTTTGTAAATTCTACGGACGTAGTTGGTTTAGTAGATGTTACAGGTATTGGAGCTAAACAGATGCTTTTGATGCGATCTTCGTTGAGAGAATTTGGTGTTAAATTAAGAATGTCTCGAAATCGTCTTTTGAAGCTAGCAATAGTAAATTCATCAAAAGACAAGAAAGGTCTTGAACAAATAATTGATGTCTTTGCTCCAAAGCAATTAGCTATTCTTTCTTCTACTGAAAATCCATTCAAGATATTCCAAATGTTGCTTGAGTCTCAAACACAGGCTCCCGCTAAAGGTGGCGAAATAGCAACATCAGATATAGTAATTGAAAAGGGACCTACTCCTTTCCCAGCAGGTCCAATTGTTGGTGATTTCCAAAACGCAGGATTCCCAGCTGCAATTGAGAAGGGAAAAATTGTAATACGTAAAAAACATACTGCTGTTGAAGCTGGTGAAGTAATAAATGCCGATGTAGCTGCAGCTTTAGCAAAACTTGAGATTTATCCGATAACTGTAGGAATGCAATTGTTAGGTGCATTTGATGGAGAGACATTCTATCTTTCAGATGTATTAGACATTGATATGGATGAGTTCCGTGGCCAAGTCCAATCGGCTACAGCACAAGCATTCAATTTAGCATTCAACACACGTTATTTCACAGGATCTGTGATGCAACCATTGCTATCTAAGGCTCACAATGAAGCCTTGGCCGTGGCAATATGTACCTCATATCCATCTGAGTCAACAATCAAGGCTCTTTTATCCAAGGCACATGGAGCAATGCTAGGCGTTGCAACACATGCTGGGGATGGAGTAGATGATGAGTTGAAAGAGATGTTAGGTAGCGCAGCATCAGCAGCAGCAGCTGCACCAGTCCCAGTGAAAGAAGAGTCATCATCAGATGAAGAAGAAGACGAAGAAGAGGAAGAGGAAGCATCTGAGGAAGATACTGCCGCAGGCCTTGGAGCGTTATTCGGATAAAAAAAGGAGGCAAAAAAATGGAATACGTCTATAC
>CAZWJS010000004.1:0-48859 GCA_964634895.1 uncultured archaeon
TTAATCCATTACCGTTAGTAAGTCCGTTACCGTTAGTAAGTCCGTTACCGTTTGTAAGTCCGTTACCGTTTGTAAGTCCGTTACCGTTCGTCAGTCCATTGCCATCCGTAAGGCCTTTATCTTTGATTTTTTTCATAGTGTCTCACCTTGAAAATGTTCTAAACCATGGAAGGAACTGTATATAAAAGACATGCCAAAAGAATAGCTATATACTACGTATATATAGCGCATTGCAGAAATCTTTTTCTATAATTTACTTTTTGTTTTTGGCTTTCTGCGTTTTTTTACTTTTACCTTGTTTAGTCTTTTTCTCAGGCTTTGTTCCTTCGTAATGCTCCAAAAATTCGATGTCAGTGACATTGGTATGTTTTCTAATTGCAGCCACAACTCTATATTTTGCCTGAAACCAATTCACATCGAATTTAGTTCTTTCAGGTAGTTTAATGTGTGCGACACCTTTTTTCACTTCAACTGTAAACTCTTCATCAGCAGGATATTCCATTGTGAATAAAGATTTTATTATTTCCATAGGTTTCTTTAGTACAGATTTCACAGTATATTTGAACACTAGCTCTTTTCCAGCCAAACTAGGATTAAAGTCGATTCTAACTCTTGAACCATAAATATTTGCCAATGTTGCAGGTCGTCCTTCGATATTCAATTCTTCTCCGACATATCCCTTCGCATCAGGACAGACTCTTCTAAATTTTGAAGCAGACATTGTTTCAATCAATTTTGTATCTCTTGCCCCATAGGCATCTTCTGGTTTAATTTTGATTTCAGTTTTTTTCCCTACTTTAGCTTTTTTTATTTCTTCTTCAAAACCTGGAACTAATCTACCTTCTCCCACTACAACAGTGATCGGTTTATAATTTCGGTTTTCTACAAGCGCATTTTCTTTTTTCGCAATGTTTTCTAAGGTTGTATCAAACAATATTCCTTCTGTACGACCTTCGTAGTCTAATGTTATAACGTCACCATCTTTGAGAGGCATGAATTCTGCGTAAAAGGCAGAGTATTAAGTGCTTATGTCGAAACACATATCTCTTAATCCCCTCTATATTTGACGTAATATGCGTTCAAGGCCTCCACGTTCAATGGTTTTACCACGAATGGTAGTTACAGGACCAGGAGTCCTGGAACAAATTCCTGCCATCATTGCAGAATTGGACATTCCTGAAAGAGGTTTGATTGTTTGTGATAAAAACACTTTTGAAATTGCAGGAAAACAAGTCATTGAGTATTTGGAGGCAGGTGGACATCCTATGGAAAAAGTTGAAATTTTAGGAGCTAATGTTGAAGAATTAGAAAAAGTTGAATCGTTCTCTAATAAAATAGATTTTCTTGTAGGTTTAGGAGGTGGAAGGCCAATAGATTTGGCAAAACAAGCAGGTTTCAACAATAATATCCCTTTTATATCGATTCCAACAGCAGCATCCCATGATGGTTTTGGTTCTGCTAGAGCCTCTATAAGGCAGGAAGGGCGTAAAACTTCTATGCAAGCCATACCACCTATTGCAGTTGTGGCAGATACAAATATTATTTCTAAAGCACCCAAGAGATTGTTAGCTGCGGGCGTAGGTGATATAATTAGCAATCAAACAGCAGTACTCGATTGGAAATTATCAGGCCCTAAGGCCGATTATAGTGAATATGCCGCAGCCCTTTCAGAAATGGCAGCTAAATTAGTGGTGGATGATATAGAAAAGGTAGCTAGTGGTACAGAGGAGGGAGTTAGGTTGGTTGTCAAAGCATTAATTTCGAGTGGTGTTGCCATGTCAATAGCAGGTACTTCAAGACCTGCAAGTGGTGGAGAACATAAATTTTCACATTGGTTAGATTCTCATTGTGATAACCCGGCATTACATGGGGAACAGTGTGGTCTTGGATCTATAGTTACAATGTATTTGCATGGAGGAAATTGGGAAAAAATAAGGGATACATTGGAGGCCGTTAATGCACCAATAAATTCCAATGGTTTGGGAATGGATGATGATTTAGTTTTGAAAGCGTTTCTAAATTCCAGAGATATAAGGCCACAACGTACAACCATACTTGATACTTCTTCAAGGGCGAATATTGAAGAAGCTGCGTTAGCTACTGGAGTTATTAGCTAATCTTTCTTCAATTTCAGTTGAAATCCATAATACTAGAATAGTAATTAAAATTACAGGAGTGCTAATGTGGAAACCTTGTGTAAACCAATCAGGTATTGAATTTCCAGTTTTAGCAGACCAATAAGACCATCCAACTAGTATTTCTCCAACTATTATTGATACGACACAACTATTTGCTTTAACTCGGTCCCAATAAAGTACGGCAACGGTCGTAGGGAAAAGAACTGCCAAGCCTGTAAATGCTTGAGAGACTATATCAAAAATAGTATCAGGAGGGTTATAGGCCAGTAACAAACCAATTATTGCAAGTAGAACAATTAAAATCCGACCTATTTGTTTTTCATTTTCTTTTTTGATTTCAGTAATTATCGGCAATCCGTCTTTAGTTATTATTGAAGACATCGCAAGAATCTGTGAATCTGCTGTAGACATAAATGCAGCTATTGCCCCTATACAAACTATAGCTCCTGCCCACAATGGTGCATATTCAGTTAATACTAAAGGTAAAATATTATCTGATTCAGTTTTAGATAAATCATTATCAAAATCTACAATGTTTCCGTAGACTCCTATAATGACTGGGAATAGAAAGAGTATGGGTACGACTGTGGGATATAGCCATGCAGCCGTTCTGATTGCTTTATCATCTTCAGCAATATAGAATCTTGAGAAAAGTTGCGGGAACATAGGTACTGTTATTGGCCATAATATAGTGAAAGAGAATATGATTTCCCACGTGAAATTTCCTTCTCTTACAAATTTCTCAGGTTTATTTTCCCATAATGATTCTCCAGCCAAATTAAAACCGCCGATTTCTTCATGGAAAAAGAATCCAAGAACAAAGATTATCAATATTGAAAACATCAATATTCCTTGAAATACATCAGTCATTGCAGATGATTTCATTCCCCCTAATACAAGATAGATGATCATTACTGATGTCAACATTAATGCTCCAATAAAGTAAGGAATTTTTCCTTCCGAAAGCGTTTCTAATAAGATACCTGCTCCCATTGGTTGGGTAGCTAAATAGGGTAATGTGAAAACAACCAAAACAGAGCCATACAACCATCCTAAAAATTTAGAATTTGTTTCGCCTGCAATTAGTTCAGGTGGCGTCACGTACCCTTTTTCTTTCCCTAACTTATAGATTGGTATACCTAGTAATAATACGGAAAGTCCAACTAGTGAAGTTCCCATAGCCATTAATCCATAGAATCCCCATCCACCACGATAACTTGCGCCTGCAAATCCTAAGAAAAAGAATGCTGAGAAATTGGTTGCCGCTAAAGTGCAGAATAGTACCCACGGGTTTATTTTTCTAGATGCTACAAAATAATCTTCTGCATTCTCTTCTTCATTACGCCCATAAATCCCAATTCCTATAGATATTGCAAGATAGATAGCTAAGATGAGTCCGATAGTTAGTAAATCACTCATTTGTCATCCACTCCTTTGAGAATTTCCAAACAAAATAGGCTAAAATCAATTGAATCACTACTAGATAAATAATCCAAATAGGAATCCAATTACCTAATCTATTACTGGAATCCCAATTCCACCAATCAATGCTGATTAGTGTAAGTAAAATAAATAAAAAAGCCCAATTGCGGTTATTCGGTGACTTCGGGAACCAGAATGGTAAAAGCTCCCAAGTCCTTTCGCTCAAGATATGAGTCTATCAATAAGTTCGGCTTTAGTGCCCGAAACAGGTAAATCTTTTGCTTTAAGTAATTCTTTTAACTCAGCTACTTTCATTGAGCTGTAATCAATATCTTCTTTTTCATCATCAGAGTTTTCAGATTTTTCTTCTGATTGATTGCCATCAATGGTCTTCTCCTCTTCAGATTCCGAAAGAATTCTTTCCAATTCGTCATCATCAGGAGGAACTTCCATTAGACTGGTTGGGTTCATAACATTGATTTTTGATATTTCGACCCTCTTAGTAGGATATTTAGTCCTTAGAACGGAAGCTACTTCTTTGCTCAGTTCTCCTGAATAAATCTTTTTAAGGCATTCTGAAAGGCTTAATTTAGTTAAAGTACCACTAATAGAATCGTATGTAGCTGCTCTAAGAAGCCTTTCTTGAGATTTTTTTATACGTTTGTCAACTAAGAGTATTGGTTTAATCCTAATTTTAATATCATCTTTAAGATTAATAGTAAAGTTACAATCTATACGGCTATTTCGTCTTCTAGTTAATGCTCTTTTGTAATCAGAAGTTAGTCGATGTCCATCAAATGAGGTGAAAGCGTTGTTTCCTCGGGTTTCGTTTACTCTGAATTTAATCATAAAGTTTTTTTGGCTGAAATCACCAGTTAATTGTTCTAAAGGCACTTCTGTAACTCGCCCGTTTACTAATTCAGGTTCATTGGCAGGTGTATGTGCCATAATTGCGTAATTAAACATGGAAGGAGCATGTAAACGGTACCACATTTTACCCTTCCATTTGTCTTTTACTTTAGTTCTTGTGACTTTTGCCAATCGGTTTTTCCCCTGAAGTTTAACTTCAGGCTGCGCTCACTGGGCAGGGTTAAATATACATTGCGTTGATTACATTATATACATGTTTGACAAGTTACTGCTGCCCATAGACCCATCAAAGCGTCTTAAACCAGCTAGAGATTATGCTATTGCACTTTCTCAGAAATTGGATGTTTCTTTAAAGGCAGTTTTTGTCAGTAATCCTTCTAAAACAGGTACTGTTACAGCATCCAAACATACTCAAGAGGGAATTGTAGCTCTGGGCAAACGACAGCTTGAGCAGTTTGTTAATGAAATTAAAGATGTAAAAATTACTCCAATATTGAAAACGGGCATCCGTTATAAAGTTCTTTCAAGAATGATTCGAAATAATGATGCCGACACTTTAATACTTGGGCCTTTTCGTTCATTGATAAGCAGATTCTTCACAGGTTCGGAAGTTGAAAGAATCTTAGATTCAGAGCCTTCACATGCATTTGTTGTAAGAAAAGCCCATCCTTTACCAGGTCCAGGATCTCCTGCTTTGGTTGTTTTTGACGGAAATGAACTGTCAGATGATGCACTTGAGAAAATTGAAGGTTTTGCACGCAAGTTTAATTGTGACTTAGAACTATTGTATTTGGGTTCCAAAATTATCAGAGATGTTGAGAATATAGATGCTGCAGTTTCTCATTTGAGAAATAATTTAGGTGGCGATTATCATGTAACTTCTACAATAGAACCTTTAGGTTTCTTCAGAACACGAAAAGGAGTAACAAATTCAGTGGTTTCATCAGAAGGTGCTCGCATTGTCATTCTTCCAAATATTAAGCATGCAGTTAGCGACGTGCTCCTACATCAGCTAGTTTTGAGTGCTTCAGTTCCAGTTTGTGTGTTAAAATGAGTAAAGATAAAGAATTTCAGGATATGCTTGACAATTTAGACATTGTAGTTGAGTCTATGGAAGAAGGGCATACTATAATCACACCTCGTGTGGATCAAATAAACCGCCGTCGTACATTACTTGAGCTCCAAACCAGTTTACTTGATTCTGAAGCTAGGAAACATGCCCTTTATCAGTTGTATTTTAATTCTACATTTAGGAAGTTTTCAGCCGGTCTTCTAATAGTATCATTCATTTACCTTTTGCTTTATCTTTTTGCCGATGGCCTTAGTCATTCAGGCCGAAATGTATTTGCCCTTTTCCTGTTTATAATTTATCTTTGGGTCTCTGAAACATTCCCTTTACCAGTCACAGCTCTGATGGCTGGAGTTGCATTGGTTCTTCTTGGTGAAGATAGAGATGCTGCATTTTCGTCATATGCTGCAGATTCCGTTTTCATGATTCTTGGTTCATTAATTATAGCTCAAGGGATAACAAAATCAGGGGCTGAAAATCTCATTATAAAAAAATTACTTGGGCCTTTTACAGGTTCTAATTACTCATTAATTCTTGGAATAATAATAATATGTAGTTTCATGGCTGCAATCATTCCTGACCACAGCGTTGCAGCAATCATGTTGCCTCTAGTTCTAACAGTGGCTGATAAAACAGATATCAAGGAGAAACCTAATGAAATGGTTGCTCTTGTCTTAGCTGTTGCTTTTTCTTGTTCAATTGCCGGTTTAGCTACACCTTCTGGTGGCGCTCGGAATGTTATAGCAATGGGTTTCTTGGAAGAATTGTATGATATAAAAATTAGTTACGTACAATGGGTAGTTCTGGCAGCTCCGATTACTATTTCTTTAATCCCTTTAGTTTTTATTACTTTAATTTTTGTCAATGGCGTTAGCTATCGTAGAATTGATTATTATCATGAAAATAAGCAGTCAATTGATGAAAGACAGTTGTTAGCATTATCTATACTTACATTAACTTTTATTCTATTTTTGACTTCGGGTTTTAATGGATTAACATTGGGAACCTGTGCTATGATTGGAGGCATTTTGATGCATGCTTTTGGAGTTTTAGAATGGGAAGATAGTCGTCAAAGACTTAGATGGGGAGTAATGTTCATTTATGGGGCTGCATTAACTATGGGTAAAGCTATGGTAAAGCATGGTGCAGCTGACTGGTTGGCAGGAGGCTTGTACAAATTAGCCGAATACGGATATGAATATGGCGGCGATTTATCAATTATTGTTTTGATTATTATAGTTACAGTTATGTTAACTAACATAATGAGCGATGGTGCGGCAGCTGCAATTTTAGTTCCCATTACTCTTGCAGTAGGAGCAGCAGCAGAATTTAATTTAGCTTTTATTGCCCTCATCACTGCATTAAGCACGGCATTTGCATTTATGACATCCTTTGGAACACCTCCTAATTTAATTGTACAGGCTTCAGGTATTCCCACATCAAATGATTTTGTTAGAAATGGTGTTCCTTTAGTTATAATATCTGTAATTATGTTAATTCTTGCTCAAAATTATTACTGGGATGTTGCCGGTTCTTGGGTTGGCATCTAGGTTTTAGCATTTTTTTTCATTCTTTCTTCAGATCTAATTAATCCGCCGATAAATGCAAAGGTTACTACAGAAATAAAGACGGAGGAGTTACTATCTGGCATTTTTGAAATAGGCCCTAGGGCACTATCATCAATGTTGTTGTCCATAAATTCATTAAAAATATTTGCAACATCATTGGGCCCTGACCCCGGTGGCAAAGCTCCAGTTGAAGCTAAGAAATATAGCGAGGCGATTAGAATGAAAGGCAACATGGCTGCCGTCATTGCTCTTGCAGGATTGCCGGCTTTTTTACCTCCAAAAAATCCTCCTATGGCTGCAGTTACAGATCCAGGTATAGTTAAGACACCCAAAACAATCATAATGACAAAAATATAGACAAATCCTGCAAAGATTCCCTCATTTAATAAGTTCATGATACTAAAATCTTCTCTTAAAACAGGTTCTATAGTAATTTTAGGTTCCTCTTCTTCTTGTATTGTATTTTCTTCCATCACAAATTCTTCATCTTCTTTTAAAGTGATATTTTCTTTATCCACATTCAGTTCTTTTTCCTCTACATATTTTTCATTTGTTCTGTTAACTCTCTGGCGAACTAATTCCCACAATTCATTTTCTTCATCCACTTAACATGATTTAGTTGCTATCTATAAATTATTGGTGATACCTGCAACAGATTAATATAATACCCATGCCAGACCCGATGAAGACAGAGGTTTAGATTTGGAAGTTCTAACGACAGAGACATTGGCAGCAGCGATTAATTACAGTCCAGAATATTCACATATGGGTGATGATGAATCTAATTATTTAGCAGAGCATATACTCAATTTCTTTGGTTACAGCGATCGAATCATTGACAATGTTCTTCATCCAGAGGATAGAGACACATTCTATATGTTGGAAGACGCTGGTTTGATGGAAACTGAGAGAGAAGAAACAACACTTTACGATGGCCGTGAATGGAGAATACATTATTGGTTATTGAAAATCGCGGAAATTCAGAAGCGTAGAGATGTTGGGCCCAAGTACGCTCCAGAAGATTTAGAACCATCAGTCTATGACGAAATTCCTGAAGATATTTGGTCACGTGAGAATTGAAATTACCCTATTCTTTTAGAGATAATCAAAAGGAAACAGTAGAGTCAATTAAAGCAGCTCTGGCTGAAAGAAATCATATAGTATTAGAATCACCTACTGGCAGTGGTAAGACTTTTACATCTCTAGCTGCAGCCTTGCCTTTTGCGCAAAAAAATGATATGAAGATTGTATATTGTGTCCGCACAAATTCTCAGCAGAAACAGGTTATACATGAGTTACAACAGTTTAAGAAATCTGGAAATCAGATTAAGGCGATTGCAGTTCAAGGTCGTGAAGCACTTTGTCCTCAGCAAAAATATGATGGGGAGTTGAAAAAGTCTAATTGGTCCGAGAAATCAAAAATTTGTAAGACTCTTAAAATGCAATCTAAAATGGGAGAAGCTGGTTGCCAATTTTATCGCCAACTTGTGCGAGGATGTCAGACTTTGACCAAAAAGTGGTCTTCTGAAATACTTACAGCCCAAGAATTTGCAAAACAAGCTGAAGAAGAAAATCTTTGTCCATATGAACTAAACAAATTGATGCTTAAAGAGGCCCAAGTAGTAATTGTACCTTATGTTTATTTCTTTGAAGAATTTATACGGAAATATATGCTTGGATGGATGGGCACTTCTATTGATAAAATAATTCTCATAGTTGATGAAGCCCATAATCTTCCAGATTGGGCAAGGGGTGCAGCATCAGAGTCAATGTCTATAGACTCTATTAACCGAGCAGTTAATGAAATCAAGGATTATGGATATCTTCTTTCTGAAGGTCGAGATCCAATTTATTTCTTGAATCTTGTCGAAGCTTCAATTGAAAAATTAGCAGAAGAGCATATAATTGATAATGAAGAAGAAGGGCATTTACCATCAAATATAGTTTCACCAGATTCTGCCGTGGCAACTTTTGAAACAGAAATGATGTCACTTGGAAAAATGACACTTTTTAAATTAAAGCAAGATTCTACTGAACTTGCTAAAATGGGGCAACAGATGCGCCAATATCTTCTGGATCATGGAAAGCGCCCTCGTTCATATTTGGGTTCTGTTGGAGATTTTTTATGCCGTTGGTTAGACTCTATAGAAAGCCATACAATACGTTTGGTTGGTAAAGAGCCTTTGAGATTAGAGAAGGTTTGTCTTGACCCTAGAGTTATGACTGGGTTTTTCGACAGTACGGCCGGTGTAGTTTCAATGTCTGGTACAATAAGTCCTTTAGATATGTTCCGTGATTTAGTAGGATTGAGGGCGGATGCTGTTTTAGAAAGGAAAGAATCTATATTTCCATTAAAGAACAAGAAAATAGTATACCTTAAAGATGTTACAACATCATACAATGAATTGAATACTAATCCCAATATCTGGAAAAAAGTGTTATCTAAAATAAAATTAATTACTACTAATTTTGAAGGTAATATTGCCTTATTTTTTCCATCATACAAATTGCTTGACTTAGCTTTTGAAGGTCTTAATCTTAAAAAACCAGTATATAGAGAATATTCTGGAATGGAACAGGAAGAGTTAATGCAAACCGTTGAGAGTTTTAAATCAGACCGCGGAGCTGTTTTAGCAGGCGTAATGGGTGGAAGGTTGGCAGAAGGTATAGATTATCCTGATACTTCACTAGAGATGGCTGTGATAGTAGGAATACCTTATCCTGCGCCAGGAGTGAGGCAAGAGGCATTACAACATTATTATGATATCACTTTTGATGGTCGGGGTTGGAAATTTGCAGTGGAGTCTCCAGCTGTACGTAAACTTCTTCAAGCTGCAGGGCGTGTTGTTCGCTCTGAAAATGACAGGGGATTCATAGTGATAGCTGATAGTCGAACAGGCCGTTTCTTAGAATATATTCCTGAACTAGAGCAATCAAATGATATTGTATCTGAAATTGGCGAATTCTTTGAAGCCTAAATCCTTTAATCTAATATTCTTAGCCAAATTCATGCCACCGTGGCTTAGCTCGGTATAGCGACTGATTCGTAATCAGTAGGTCGGGGGTTCAAATCCCCCCGGTGGCTCCATTAATTCTTCTCGTATCTTATTTTACTCTGACGCATGGCTTCAAGTGCAGGCATTGTTTCTCCAGACATGAATGATATGCACGATCCACCTCCTGTAGAAAGATGTTCAATACTCGATGCAATATTCATTTGATTAAATGCCATGACAGTTTCCCCCCCACCAACAACAACTATAGCGTCACTTTTTGCAATTGCCTTAAATATTTCATGAGTCCCTAGCGCAAATTCAGGATTTTCAAAAACGCCCATAGGTCCATTTACGATAATAGTTCCAGCTTTATCAATCATTCCTATGTATTCAACTAATGTATCTAGCCCAATATCATATACTGGATTTTCACTTGGTAATTCATCAACATTCATTCCTTTACGTTTTCCTTTAATGTTTAGTGCCACATCACTTGGAATTATAATTTTCTCCTTATATTTCTTTAGCAAAAAGGCAGCTTGTTTTATTACATAATCACAATTGGGTATATTTTGTTTTATAAAATTGGAGCTTGATTTTCCAATATCTTTTCCAGAAGCCATTAAAAATATGTTAGCCACTACTCCTCCAGTTAATACATAATTAATTCCTTTCTCTAGGAAATTTTGAGTGATTTTTACGGAATCTGCAGCTTTACTTCCACCCAATAGTGCAATTCGTGGTTCAGGCCCAGAATCAATTGCTTTTCCCAAATAATCTAATTCTCTTTGCATAACTCTTCCAGCGATAGCAGGTAGTTTCTCAGCAAATCCTACTAAAGAAGGTTGACATCGATGAGCTGCTGCAAAGGCATCGTTGACAAATAAATCAGCAAGAGGGGATAAATTTGTGACCATTTTTGATTTGGCCTGTGGCTCAAAATCAGTTCCATTATATTCGTTCAAATTTATTTCTTCATCATCAAATCTAACGTTATCTAGCATTATAATTTCAGAATTGTTGAGTTTTTTGATCATTTTAGTAGCTTTTTTGCCCCATATATCTGGTACGAAAGTTATATTTTTTTCTATTATTTCAGACATCCTCTTAGCATGTTTTTCTAGGCTAACAAAATCTAATTTTCCAGGCCTTGATTGATGAGCTAAAATTACAATCTTAGCTCCCCATTTAGCGAGTTCTTCAACAGTTTTTGAATGTCGTCTTATTCTTGTATCATCAAGTATTTTTCCATTCTCCGGATTTATTGATGAATTTATATCTACACGTAAAATTATAGTTTTACCATTTACTCTGAAATCATCGATCGTCAAAAAACTACGCTTACTAAGACTGTCAAATTTTCCATCGATTGTTTGGAATTTCTGCACCCTGTCCACGTGCCGCAAGGGGGTTGTTTGTAAACCTTTTTGTCTATGCTTTATCCATATTTCTTCCGAATATTGCAAAATTTGCTACTACGGCTTCTATTTGAATTCTAGAATTCGCGCCTTCGGAAAGTCTGAAATCTGCTTCAGCAAGTTTCTCAATCATTTGAACTTTTGTCACGTCTGGTATGTCTAATTCTCTAACTGAACGGTGCATTTGCCTTAGTACATCTTCACCAGCTAGTCCATATGTGATTTGTAATGTATCCAATCTTTCTCTTGCACTAGAAAAATTTCCTTCGAGCGCCAATTCTAAAGCTTCTTTGACTTCCTCAGGTCTTGCAGCAGCTACAGCCTGGTAAACTACATCTGGTGTAATGTCAATATCTGCAGCAGCGGCCATCTGTAAACCATTTATTGCTCTTCTCAAGTCTCCTTGCGCAAGATATGTTAATGCTTGATAACCTTCTTTGCTTATATTTAATTTTTCCTTAGAAGCGACAAATTTAAGGTATTTTTCCAAATCTTCCGCTTTTATAGGTTTAAATCTGAAGACTGCACAACGTGATTGTATAGGGTCAATTATCTTTGAAGAAAAGTTACAAGACATAACAAATCTACATGTTCTAGCATATTTTTCCATAGTCCTTCTAAGTGCAGCTTGAGCAGCACTAGTCAGTGCATCAGCTTCATCAAGAAATATAATTTTGAATCCATCTTCTCCTAGTGGTGCAGTTCTGGCAAATTCTTTAATTTTCCCCCTTACAACGTCAATTCCTCTTTCATCTGAAGCATTTAATTCATGTAAATTATGTTTCCACAATTCTCCAAACATTTCTTTTGCTAAGGCTAATGCACTGGTTGTTTTTCCAATTCCAGCTGGTCCTGCAAAAAGTAAATGCGGCATGGATCTTTCCTTAACGTAATTTTTTAATCTAGTAGTTACGCCACTTTGCCCCACCACTTCAGATAGATTTGTAGGGCGATATTTTTCAATCCAAATTTCCTCCATGTTTACCCCTATTTGCGCGTTGTATTTAATTCCGTCCACCAAATTTAATGTAAAACATATATAGCCCCTATTCAACCCTCATTTCAATGTCAAAGTATGAGGGTGTTGACTTTTACAATCTCGAGCAATATCTTACTGAAGAAGAGATTATGATTCGAGATTCGGTTCGTGAATGGGTTGATGAAAAGGTTATTCCAATTATAGAGGATTATTATACTAAAGGTACGTTTCCAATGGAACTGATTTCAGAGATTGGTGATATGGGTCTTTTTGGCTGTAATTTAGAGGGTTATGAATGTGCAGGTTTGTCTAATGTTGCTTATGGCTTGATTTGTCAGGAATTAGAAAGAGGCGATTCAGCAATTCGAAGTTGTGTTTCAGTTCAAGGTTCATTGTCGATGTACCCGATTCATGCTTTTGGTTCAGAAGAGCAAAAGCAGAAATATTTACCGGGCATGGCAAAGGGCAAATTGATTGGATGTTTTGGGTTAACCGAACCAGACCATGGTTCAGATCCAGGTAGCATGGAAACTAAAGCAGTTGAAGATGGTGATTCGTATGTTCTTAATGGTGCAAAAATGTGGATAACCAATGGAACCGTTGCAGATTTAGCTATTGTTTGGGCGAAATTGGAGGGTAAAATCCGTGGATTTATTGTTGAAAAAGATGATTCTGGATTTTCAGCTCCAGAAATGAAAGGTAAGCATTCACTTAGAGCTTCAATAACTAGTGAATTAGTTTTTCAGGATTGCAGAATACCTAAGGATAGAATGTTACCTGATGTGCAGGGTCTTAAGGGGCCCTTAAGTTGCTTAACGCAGGCACGCTTCGGTATTGTTTGGGGTGCTTTAGGTGCAGCTATGGGCTGCTATCATTCATCAGTTGATTACTCTAAGTCTAGAATAATGTTTGATAGGCCAATTGCTAGTTTTCAGTTGGTTCAAAATAAATTAGCATGGATGTTGAGAGAAATAACAAAGGGGCAATTATTAGCATATCATCTTGGACGTGCAAAAGACAAAGGTGAGGCAACTCCAGAAATGGTGTCACTTGGTAAAATGAATAATGTAGATATTGCTCTCCAAATTGCACGTACATCAAGAGATATACATGGAGCCAATGGAATACTAAATGAATATCCAATTATGAGACATATGGCTAATCTTGAAAGTGTTTATACTTATGAAGGGACCCACGACATTCATAATCTAATATTGGGACGTTGGATTACAGATATTCAAGCTTTTGAATAGGTTCCTGCACTTTCAACGGCTTCATTCCAAGAATCGCAATTATAGCAGTTTCGAGTCAATGTTTTACCGTTGCCGTTAGCTCCATCGTCTTTTGTATAACTAAAAGTATCTTCAAATAAGTCTTTAGATAATGTCAAATTATCACTATTGCTAAGTCCATTACCAATAGCTATATCTTCTACTAAAAACACATATAAGTGATCACCGTATGTATCTCTAAAAATTGTCTTTGATGTTGTGATTATTCCTACTCCCTTTGCCGGAAGAGTCATTGTTTCAGTTCCTTCAGCTACAATATTATCTTCTTCAGTTAAATCTGATATTGTCCATCCTTCCATATATATTGCAACAGAGTTGGGATTGTACACTTCAATCCATTCATAATTAGCAGTATTTGTAGTAGGATTGTACATTATTTCTGTCATGTAAATATTGTCAGTTGTTGGTTTTCCAGAGTAAACGGTTACAGTAAGGACTGAAGGAATTGCGGAAGTCCCATCGTTGTAAAGGAGATATCTTTCAGATTTAACACTTATTGAAGCACTATCTGTATTTCCTCCCCATTCGCACACTATTTCATTTGGTACCAATGTTCTAACCTCTATCCTGAGTTGATCTGTAACTTCTAGTTCAGACCTTAAGTCATTGTTTGGAAATTTGCTAAGAGCATCACATTTTCCTTTATCGATTTCTCCATCTGAATTTAAGATTCCAACAGTTAGACCATCTTTTAGTTGTCCATCACCAGTTCCAAATTCTAGTATTTCCCAATTAGTTGAATTTTCAAATAAACCTTCTGATCCCGTTAATTCTGATATTGCTTCTCTGGCCATAACAACTCTGTTATCATTGTTATCCAAATCGATTCCAATACGAAAATTCATAGACGATGTGAAAGCTTGAAGAATAAGTACAAAGACAGTTAAGGCAATTGTGAATTCGATTACATGAGTAACCGCATCTTCCTTTCCATTTAGTTTTCTTCTCATCCTTTGATTTCTCTCTTGAATAGGCGTGTTGCCAGTCTAAGGCAGGTTAAAGGCCATAAGACAAGTGCCAATAAAACTAACCATCCAGGTATCCCCTCTAGATCTATAGCTAAAGTTCGGTGGGTTAATAGCCCCACTGAAAATTGATAAACATACCCCGGATTTAACATTCCTAGATGTGATGCAATTGTTTGAAACAAAGGATCGTTTTCAAAATTATCTTCAGTAAGATCAACACCTATTGCAAAAGAAATGGCATAAATTATTAAATTCCATACAACCGCAAAAAGCAACCACATACCTAATCCATAGATAACAACATCAGTACCAGATTTTGCAGACACGGCAAAGCACAATTGGAAGCAAATCATAGTAAATATCATGATTTGGCCGCAAACAAAGAAGGCGATTATCCCACTCGTAGTTGGTAAATCACCTGCACTAATCATAAAATATAATCCTATTAATTGAGCTAAAAATGCTGGAATTCCAACCACTAATGTTAATCCTAAAGCTTTTCCTAATACTATGCTTTCTCGAGTAATAGGTCTTGCTAGTATGATGTTGAGTGTATTTGCTTGTCTTTCTTTGTGAAAAGAGTCTACAGATACTCCAATTGCAGCTAAGGAAACAACAAAAAATGTAAAGAAACAAAGTTGTTGAAGGGCACTATTTGGATTAGCAACAAAAAACGTAGATTCAGGATCTCCACTTTGTAGATCACCTAAAAGCCACCCCATCCCAACAATAAATAAGGTGAAAAATGCACCTAAAACAACCATTCTTGGTGACTTTATTCCTTGGTCTAGTTCAAATTTAGCTATATGCCAGGCGCAACCGATATGATATTTTAGATTGTCAATACGCTTTAAAGATAAATATGCTCCAATTAGTAAAATTATACTTTCTAAGCCAAAGAAATAATAATCTTTTTCAGACGCTAATTGTATATCTTCAGGATTAGCTTCCCATCCTTCTCTTATTAATGTTATATTCTCACCATTTTTTTCAAAAGAAGAGGTGTTCTGGATCAACTTTGCTTCAATAGTAATTATTTCACTGACAAAATATTTTCCCGATAGATTCCCATGAACTAATATTCTCATGCCATCAACATTAATCATAGTTTTCCCATACAAATCCTCCTCGTAGACAAGTCCTTCACCCTCTGAAAATTTACCAGTAATAATATCAGTACCATAAACTTCGGATTTTGGAGATGTTTCTAGTACTCCCTTAAATACAATTTTATCACCAACATTTTCTTCAAAATCAATATTCCATTCACTTTCATTTTTGGTTATTTGTTGATTATTCCATATATCATTAGGATTTGTTTCTGCGTTAGTTTCCCAATAAATAAAATGACTAATTGCTATAATGATAACTATTGAAATGGCAATAATCAATGGTTGCCAGATAATCATTGATTTCCATCTCTGATTTGATCGTTTGAGTAGTGAGTTCCATGCATCTTCATCCATCTTAAACACTCCTCGTTTCCTTAAGAAAAACATCTTCTAAGGAATTTGTGTGAGGTTCTATAGAGTAAATTTTAACATTTTGGGCAACTAGTTCATCAGTTACCCAAGGTATAAGATTTTCCTTCAATTTCAACAAAAGTAAGTTATGTTTACCAGCAATCGTTTCTCTTAGAATCACAATGCCCTTTTTTTTTTGTAATTTCTCAGAAATTCTTTCGTTAATTCCTTTAACTCTCAAAGATAACTTAACATCAGCTTTTTTTACTTCTTTAATAATTCCGTTAATGTTGTCTTGCCGAATCATTTTTCCTTTGTCTATAATTCCTACATGGGTGCAAATTTCTTGAACTTCAGATAAAACATGGGAGCTCAGAAGAATAGTCAATCCCTTTCTATTCAAATCAAGTAATAATGTTCTTAGAGCCTTTACACCTCTTGGATCTAATCCAGACGTAGGTTCATCTAAGATTAGAATGTCTGGTTTATGAAGTAGTGCAGAGGCTAAAGCCAATCGCTTTTTCATTCCTAATGAGAATTCACCTACCTTTCTTTCAATATCATTAGCTAGGCCTAACGTTTTTAGCAATTCTTCACTTCTCTTTTTTATCTTTTCTTTGGAAATGTTATAGAATCCTCCATAAAATTCCAGAGTTTGCATTGGATTTAACCTGCCATATAGGCCTATTTGTTCAGGCAAGAAGCCAATGTTATTTTTTATTCCAAATGAGTCCTCATCTATATTTTTTCCGTTGATATATATTTCTCCCTCATCACATTGAAGAATGCCAGTAAGACACTTTATTGTTGTAGTCTTTCCAGCACCATTTGGACCCAGAAAACCAAATATTTGGCCCTTTTTTACATTAAAACTTAGTTTGTCCAAGGCTTTAAACTCTTTAATTACTCTTCCGAATCTGTAAGTACGATAATTCATTTCGACATTTTTCAGTTCAAGAAGATGCTTTGTCACGTAAAGTCACCCTTAATTGCTGTTATAAAACCACATCGCCCTTGTAGTAGTGTGTCTGAAGATTGGAGATATCCGTTTTTGCCAACTGCGAGAAAAGTTCTTGAAGGTGTTAATTTAAGATCTTTATTAGATGACTACTTTTATGCAGAAGCTAGGGATTTAGCACTTCACAGATTAGAAATGGCAGCCTCTAAGGGCAAGATTGAGGTTGAAGGCCCACCAACAAACGATGAAACTGATGTAATACTTAGTTTTTTAATTTCACGCCTAATATTATCTAGCTCTGGAAATCAAGCTTTAATTAATTATGCAGCTCTTTCTGAAGCAAGAAGGGCAGAGTCCTTTCTTAACCAAGAAACAGATGATAATTTGGTAGAAATTGTTAATTCTTTAGACAACATAAATGTAAAGAAAGTCGGGTCTAAGTTTAACTTGAATTTTATTGATTATGTTAGGGCTGCTTCTAAGCTTAGAGATGGAAATTGGAAATTGTCAAACAGAGGCGTGAGTAATGGCATTGTTGAACTAGATAGAGAGACTTTAGTTAGATTGATGAGAGAGGTAATAAGGCAACATTTAGAGGAAATTCCAGAGGCGCCACCTGAAATCAAGGAGCATTTTAATGGTAGAATCAAAGATATTAAATTAAATATAAACAAGACTTTTAAGGGAAGAATTGCAGGCCTAGAGGGAATAATAGCTGAAAGAGAAGCAGAAGCTCTTAAGGAGTTTGGAGAATTTGATTTATCTAAAGCGCCACCTTGTTTTAACAAAAATCTAGCTGATCTCCAAACAGGAGTTAATCTTCCCCATCCTTCCCGTTTTTTTATTACAACATTTTTGTCTTCATTAAAACAAGATCCTGAGGCAGTTATGCGTTTGTTTGCAACAGCTCCTGATTTCAAAGAATCATTCACAAGATATCAAGTAGAACATATCTCAGGTAAAACATCCTCCACTCAATATGATACTCCAGCTTGTGACACACTAGTATCAACAGGTGTTTGTCCAGGACCTAATTCTCTTTGTAGATTGATAAAACATCCACTTAGTTACTATAGAGTTATGGCCGAAGGAGAAAAAACTGTACAAAATCGAATCGAACGTATATTGCTAGCCACAATTGGCGAAGAAACTTATCCAAAAGATCTTATTGATATAAATACATCATATTTTAAAGATTATAATTTTTCTTTTCCATCGAAATTGAACAGAAAAAGAATAAGAGAGGCGTATAATAGTTCTGATATTAGTTTAGTGTCTGCAAAAATTCGTCGTCTAAGTCACCGTACTAGTATAATTGATTCAGAAGTAGAAGAACGTAAAATTTGGATTCCTAAATCAACTCTTGCGATAAGTGAGAAAGGCAGTTCTAATTCATATGATTGTTTTGCTGTAACAGACTGGAAAATAGGTTTGAAATTAAGTAAATCATTTGGAGGTAGTAAGGAAATTGACTTGATTCTTCAACCACATAAAGTTGAACTTAGGTTTAATGAATCGCGTAAACTTTTCTTAATACTAGGTGTTGCCGAAGAATCTTAAACTCTTATTCTTCGTCCACAGCTACAAATAAATTTAGACAGTGTTTCTTCAACATGATGCACTTTTTCACATGCCGGACAAGTAATGTTTTGGATGCCCTTACCCATGTTGACCTCTGATTCCTTTTCTTTGGATATCTTCTTTGGAGGGGCCGCCTTGCGGACAATTTTTTTCTTTGTAATTGCTTTCTTAGCGACTTTACGTTTAACAGGTTTCTTCTTAGGCTCAGGCTTTTTTTCTTCAGTAGCGCTATCCTTTAGTTTTGAACCACCTGTAAGCGAAGCTAGCAATTCACTCTCATCAAAGTCATCATCTTCATCATCCTCTTCGATGTCTTCATATTCGTCATCTTCTTCATCTTCCTCATCGCCAGGTAAATCAGATTCATAATCTACTCCAGTAAGACTTTTACTTAATGGATTTATTGCTTCTCTTTCTTTATACAAATCGGCAGTCGTATCTTCGGGTGCTAAAACGAAAGTGTAGATTCCAACAGATAAAATTATGATAACTACAATTCCTCCTAAAATATAGATTAAATTTTCTTGTATAGGTTCAGGCAGACTTAAGTTAGGCAATGAGAATCCGCCAGAGTCATCGCCATTGGTAGCTGAACTTTCTATCGTTATTATGAATTGCTCATCTTTTACAACGGTATTATTGTCGTTTTTCAATAAGATTGAAAATCTTAAGTCGCCAGCATAATCCCTGAATATTGGGTCACTTTCTCTGAATATAGATTCGTATTCTATATATGTAATAGTGGCATCATTACTTTCTTGTTGCGGTCTTGGGCTACCTGAGGTTTGTCCTCTATTGTCATCATCATTAAGAAAATCTATAGTGACAGCAATTTTTTGAACAGAAAGATTTTCGTTCTCAGAGTCATAAGTGTGATAATCCCCATCTAATCTAATTATAAGAGTTAAATCGGCCCCACCTTGAAAAATTAGAGGATCTTCATTGAAAAGAACATCTTCGCCATTGATTTCCATTTCAACAGGTTTATCAGTATATTTGCCAGCACTTGATAAAGGCAATAAGAAAATAGCCAACATCACAATCAACAAAAATTTGATTTCTAATCCGCTTTTAATATGCATGACTTTTACCTTTACTGACCTTTCCAATTTAAGACTTGCTATTTATTGATACATCTCACTAAATTTATTAACAGCCGCTTTACTAACTAAATAATGTCATTCGATAAGAAGCATCTCCGGAAATCTGGAAAAGGAACTCGCGCAGTTCATTCAGGTACCTCATCAGCAGATAATTCAATTAATACTCCCGTTTATCAATCTAGTACTTTTTTCTTGGATGACAATGCTTACAAGATGTGGAAAGATGGAGCTCCAAGGGCTCCGGTTTATTCTAGATATAATAATCCATCAATGAGAGCAGTTGAGAAGAAAGTTGCACATTTGGAAGGAGCAGAGGATGCTTTAGTATGTTCAACTGGTATGGCTGCGATTTGTACTACTTTACTTACATTTCTTAATCAAGGAGATAGAATAGTCACAACTCGCAATCTTTATGGGGGAACAGTGCTTTCTTTAGATCAGGATTTCACTCGTTTTGGCATAGATGTTCATTATGTGGATATAAAGGATTTAGATGCAGTAGAAGAGGCTCTAAAAGAAAAAGAGACTAAAGTATTGTATTGTGAAACCGTAGCAAATCCATTACTTGAAATCTCAGATTTGCCTGCATTGGCTAAACTTGCTAAGGAATATGGAGCTATACCTATTGTTGATAGTACTTTTGCTACTCCAATAGCCTGTCAACCTATAAAACATGGATTTGATTTGGTTATTCATTCAGTGACTAAATTGCTTAATGGCCATAGTGATATTTTGGGAGGCACTGTTGCAGGTAGTCAAGATTTAATTGACCAAATTTGGTATAAGGTTAGAAATTTTGGTGGAAGTATGGATCCTCATCAGGCATCACTTCTTGAGAGGGGAATGAAAACTTTACATGTTAGATATGAAAAATCAATGGCCACAGCAAATAAGTTAGCTTCTTGGTTGGAGTCTCACGAGAAAATTACAAAAACAATTTATCCTGGTTTGAAGAGTCATGAAGATTATAATTTATGTAAAAAAATACTTGATAGTCCAAGTACAATGGTGTGCTTTGAAGTTGCTGGAGGTGATGAAGCCGGAAGGAAATTTATGGATAATCTTCAAACGGCGACTCAAGCAGTATCATTAGGCGGTGTTGAATCTTTGATTTCTATGCCATGTTCGACAACACATGTTTCCTGGAAAAAAGAGGATCGTTTAGCCGCAGGTATTGGCCTAGGTTTTGTCAGATTTTCAACAGGTTTAGAGGATGCAGAGGATTTAATCGCTGATTTTGAGCAGGCTTTAGACAAATTGTAGCCCCATAGAGATAATAGCCCTCTTTTCATGTATAGTTGTGGAACGTTCAATTAGGCTACTTTCAGCTGGTTTTGGAAATGATAAAGTTGATGGTAAAGACCGAACATTGGTTTATCTTTTTGGAACGACTAAAGAAGGAGAGCCCTTAGCAATCCGAACACCACTTTTACTACCCTATTTTCAGATAGTTGAGCCTACTAATGAAATTATAGGGAAATTGAAAGAACGTGATGATGTTGAGGCTTTAGAATCTCAAAAGTTGTGGGTTGATGGTTCGGTAAAGAATTGTACCAAAATTACAGGTTCTAATAAGGATTCGATTTTGAAGGTAAGATACTGGTTGAAAGATAAGGAATTCAAACTTTTAGCTGCAGATATACCTTTTCATTATAGATATTTATTTGATAATAATATTGGCGGCTGTGTTACAGTTAAAGGCGATGAAATAATCGATGATAATTATTCTTGTAAAGTTATTGAGGCTAGAGAAATTAATGAATCTGAAAATTTCGAATCAGATTTTAGAATATTAAGTTTTGATATAGAAAATTCCATTTTTGAGAGAACAATTTATTGTATTAGCTATTGTGTTAAGACATCAGAAGGATACGTGCATGAGGAGACTTTACATGGAGATGAAGAAATCCTTTTGAACAATTTTGTTGACGCGGTTAATGAGCATGATCCAGACATAATTACAGGTTACAATATAGATGGATACGATTTACCACTTCTAGTCGAAAGATGTGAAATTTATGGCATTGATCTGAATATAGGTAGAGATGGCTCAAAATTGGAACAGCGAATGCAAAGATTTTGGCAGGCCCAAGGTAGAGTTATTGCAGATGCTTGGTGGAATGTTAAAAGAGAAGTTAGACCACGTCAAGAATCCCTTAATGCAGTTGCTAAGGAATTACTGGGAAGAGAAAAGCACGATGTAAATCCAAAAAAGATGGATGAGGAATGGGCAAATAATCCAGATAAAGTAATGAAGTATTGTCTTGAAGATGCTAAATTAGCTTTAGAAATTCTTGAACATATCAAAGTTCTTCAGAAATACCAGCATTTGAGCACAGTTGCCAAGCTTCCCTTGAATGATGTTCTTAATGGTATGACTTCTACAATGATAGATTCACTTATGATTAGATTTGCAGATTCCAAAGAAATAGGTGTGCCAATGACGAATCGTCGTAAGAGAACTGGTCACATTGAGGGCGGATATGTTCATAGTATTGATCCAGGTTTGTATGAATGGGTTTGTGTTCTTGATTTTAAATCGATGTATCCAAGTATTATTATTGATCGTAATCTCTGTTTTTCAACTAGATCAGATGATGGTGATATTGAAACTCCATTAGGTGTTAAATTCAAGAGTCCTGACCAGAAAAAGGGTCTGTTACCAGAATTATTAACAAACATAATGAAAGATAGAGATGAAGCAAAGGAGCTTCAAGCTGCAGCTAAAACAGACTACGAAGAAAATTATTATCGAAGAGTACAGGAAGCGATTAAGATTTTGATGAATTCGGTTTATGGTGTATTTGCATCTTATTTTTACAGATTCACAAATTTAGATATTGGCGCCTCGATTACAGCATATGCTCGTCAATATGTAAAGGAAATCATAGCTGAGTTGGATAAGGAGAATTTAGAGGTGATATATGGAGATACAGATTCTGTTTTTTTCCGTTCTCCACATTCTAATTTGGAAAAGACTGTGGAAATTGGGGAAAGTATTGCTGAAAGATATTCTGTTGGGGCCAAGCAGCTAGAATTTGAAAAAATCCTTCAGCCTTTCTTTTCGCATGGAGTTAAGAAGAGATACGTTGGAAAGCAAGTCTGGCCGAAGGAAAGTATGTTGGTCCGTGGTTATGAAACTCGAAGAACAGATGCTTTTCCAGCACAAGTCTCCGCTCTAGAGGATATATTTGGTAAATTGATGGCTAGAGATATTGATAATGCTTTAGAATCTTCTCAAGATTGGGTTACTAGGATTTCTAAAGGTGAAGTTAAAAAAGATCAAATGGTAATTTCTAAGACAGTAAATCTTAGTAGAAAATATGTTAACGAAGATAATCAAGCCCATCTGCAAGCATACAAGAAATATATTGAAACAGGCCGCCCTTTTGTAAGCGGTATGAAAATCTCATTCATTGTGACTAATGCTAATGTAAGTCCAATGATTGTAGAACCTTATATTCCTGAAGAAGAGTGTCCTGAACCAGATTATAATTATTATGCAGATAGGATCGCAAAGTCCTTATCTCGTTTGACTGAAGTCTTTGATTGGGACGAGAAGGCATTGAAGAAGGGGAAAAGGGCTCCTAAACAGCAAACATTGTTCTAATGTCTAAGATAGAGTATAGTAGTGAAAGCCGAATTTGGTATATTGCATCTGCAATATTGATAGGAGTAACAATTGTTTGCTATTCGATTGTTTATATTTTTGTTTTACCTGATCAGTCGCAAATATTCCCTTTAATTTCTAAGGCTATAAATGTTTCGTTTGTATTTCTGGGATTGGCTGGAATTTTTATTGGATTTCAAGGGTATAAATTTAGAAATGGTCGTTCTTTCTTGATTCGCTTTGATGGGGAACAACTTTTGCTTAAATTAGAAAAGTTGTTCTTGGACAATGAGTTTGAAGTACGAGAAACAAGTTGTGTTAGCGCTCCGGATCTGGGATTGTGGCGTGATGTTGGACGCTTACTGCTTGAAGATGGTGAAATAGAGATTAAGGAACTATGGTTTTACATGTATTATTACAGGACGCAAGTTGCGATGAGAAATAAAATCCCTGAAGAATTAATCGAGAAAGTTATTGCTAATCTGGAGTAAACTTTCCTAAACCTGAGGAATAGTAAACCATTGGTTCAGCATCTTCATCAAAGTTTCCATTTTCGATTTGTCCAACAAATATAGTGTGGTCTCCTCCCTCGTACATCTCTTTGATACTACATTCCATTGAAGCTAGACATCCATGTAGGAGCGGAGTTCCATTATCAGTTAGCTCATGCTCACTTGATTTTATCAGCTCATTTTTATCTATTTTTGAGTTAGCAAAATCCCACGCTAATTTTCCTTGCTCAGAACTGCAAATATTAACCCCAAAATGTGTGTTTTTAGTTAGTGAATCATGGCTTGCTATTTTTCTATCGATACATATTAAAACTAAAGGTGGGTCCATTGACAGTGAACAGAAGCTTGAAACAGTTAACCCTCCAAATGTGTTATTTTCACTAAAAGTTACTAGCGTTACTCCGGATGCAAAGCGCTTCATTAGTTCTTTAAAAAGATCATCAGATATTGCCATTGAGTCAAACAACAAGAGCCTTCTATTTAGTATAATTTAGACCTCCTGCTACTTTTTTAACCCTCTTCTTAACTTTAACCAATAATCCGAACGCGTGTATGCACAGCCGCAGTGAGGAAAAAGGAAAATATGTATAAAAATAGTCGTTTTGTATATGCAGGCCTTTTGTTTTTAGTTTTGCTATTCCTTTTTGTTTTAGTTTCAGATAATTCCGAGGCAGATGAGATTGATGTTGATAGTTTTGGTGGTGCAGACTATACATCTTTGTCAGACGCAGTTTCAAATGCTAATCCTGAAGATACAATTAATGTTGCAGCCCGAACATACATAGATACGGTTCTTATCGATAAGCAATTGACTATTCTTGGAGCTAATGAAGGTTCTGGAAAAGACGCAGGTAATATTTTTGGTGCTTCTTGCGATAGTGGTAATTTGGTAACTCGTTACAAGCTAGATGAGACTAGCGGTAGTGATGCAAGTGATGAAATTAGCTGTGATGATTTGGATGGTGATGTTTCGGGTGCTTCTTGGGAAACTGGAGTTTGGGGTAATGGTCTAGATTTTGACGGTAGTGATTACGTTAAGGTTGATTATGGTAGTGCTTTTGATGATATCACAACCGCCATATCAATAAGTGCTTGGGTTAACTTAGACGATAATGAAACGACTCAAACAATAGTTTCTAATTACAATCAACAATCAGATACAGATAGGGATGGCTTTCGTTTTCTTATTACTCACCAGGGGTATCCCGAATTTGTATTTGGTATGGGCTCTTCAAGTGGAAGCTGTGATGCCGCAGTAGCATTATCAGAGAATACATGGTATCATCTTGTAGTGACCTATGGAGAAGATTCTTCAGATCCTATAACTTTTTACATAAATAGTGAAAAAGCATCAGAGACTTGTGGTTACAGTACAGAGATTAGTCCATCATCAGCAGACTTAATAATTGGTGCCACAGATGAGAATGATGATGATTCTTATGAAACTTATTTTGATGGAACTATTGACGATGTGATGATATGGAATAGCATACTTTCTTCGTCAACAATAGAAGCATTGCATTGGTCTGGTGACGGCAGCTATTATCCAATAATCGATGCTGATGAAGGAGATTATTCATTCAAAGTTACTGCAGATGATGTACTTATCAGGAAATTTGAAGTTTACGATGCTGGAGATGATAACACTGATGCAGGTATTTTTGTTGACGGGGCAGATGATGTAACTATTGTTAAGATAATCTCAAAATCTAATAGAGTTGGAATTTCAGTTGCTGATTCAGATGATGTAAAAATCCACACAGTCACAATAAATTGTGATTCTCACGATAGAGGTTTAAAAATCACCAGTTCAGATAATATTGAAGTTGCTTGGGGAAGTTACGATTGTGCTACTGTTGAAGGTATTTATTCAGAGAATAGTAAAAATGGAATTTATCATAATTTTACCCTTGATGATAATGAAGTTGGTATTCATTTTTTCTCTAGTACAAATGTTCCTAACGCACATTCCTCTAATCAAATTAATTCTGTAAATATCGCTGATAGTGATAGTTCAGGGATTAAGTTTAATGGTGCAGACAACAACATACTTTATGATGTTACTTTAGATGATAACAAATATGGAATATCTTTTGGTTGGAATGCTGATGACAACATACTGAATGATGTAGATTTTGTAAACAGTGAGGATTATGATATCTATCACTTTGGCTGTGGTGTGAGTGATAATGAAAATCCAGATAATACAGGTAAGAGATATTTTTGTGGTGGCTGGGATAATGTCCTAATTGACACAACTTTTGGAGAAGATTTATTGTCCATAAATGCTAGTTCACGTTTACTGGTCAAAGAACTCCTAGAAACAGAAGCTACTGGCAATGAAACTTATGCTTGGAATCGTGTTAATACAACCATTGATGATGATCGTAGAACATCCTCTGGAACTAATTCATTTTGGATAGGTTATTCTGGAAATGATAAATATGCTGACAATTGGAATGAGAATTTCTCGATGAATACAGATGTTTCTTTACCAAGTGGAGGAGTTGAAGAGAATAGAATTTTGGAGATTAAAACCTGGTATGAGACTGAGGATACATTTGATGGTGGGCGTGTTTACATTTCTAAGGATTCAGGGACTACTTGGAACCTCCTTACTCCTATTGGGGGATATGATAGTAATTTACAAGCTACTTGTGATTTTGATGGCGGGGCGTTCAATGGAGACGATGAAGATGCTTGGCAAACTAAGAAATTTAATTTGTCTGGATATCGTGGAGAGGATATTCGTATTAAATTTAATTTCTGTAGTGACGGATCACAAACGGAAGAAGGTTGGTACATAGATGATGTTAAAATTTTCAAAGAGTCTGATTCTAGTAATGTTTTGTATTTTGATGATTTTGAACGGGCAGGTCACAAATGGCTTTTTGCAGGTGATTGGACTACAAGCAATGCCCCAAGTTACTATGGCGTAAATGGCGTAGATGTTCTTGTTACTGATGAGACAAGAGGCGAAAGTCTTCTGAATATTACATATAATTCTAATTTGAAAAATCATTGGAAATTTGATGAATCCAGCGATTGCGTCACCTGTTATACATATGATTCAATCACTAATTATAATGCACGTCTCTATGGAGCTACTTTTACATCTGGTAAGTTTGGTAATGCGATTAGTTTTGATGGAGATAATGATTATGTTCAAAGTAACAATGACATGCATAGCGGACGCTATACACAACTTACGATATCAGCATGGGTTAAGTTTGATAGTTTTCCCAGCAGTGGCAATTATGAATCGTTAGTTAATCCAAGGTACGATGGAGATGCATTTCTTCAAGTAGACAGTGATGGAAAGCCTATTTTTGGAGGCTATTTTTACAATCCTAATGGAGAGCAAAGAGTTGTTGGAACGACAACGATGATTACCGGTGTTTGGTACCACCTTGTTGGAACTTGGAGTGAATATAGTGACAAGATGCACATATATGTCAATGGAACATTAGAAAAAGAAAAATCTATGTCATCTAATAACCTTTATCTAAGGACAAGTTACTATAATTATTTTGGTAGAGACTACAACGGAAATTATATGGATGGTACTCTCGACCAAGTTTCCTTATGGGCTGTAGTTTTAACCTCGGCCGAAATCCAGACACTTTACAATTCTCCAAATGGTGGTGATCACATATATGCAACACCCTATTTTGGAGGTTCAGATAGCAAAACAAATAATCAAGGTAAAATTCAAGATTTATATTTCACTACCAAGTTCTACTCAAATTTGGATAATGATGGAGATTATGAAGAAACCAGTGTTGATAGTTATGGTGGTCTGAAATTTGGTAGTTTGCTCAAAAAACCTTCTACTACAAATATCATTAGTAACAAATTAGAAGTAAGGTTACCTCCTGAGAATATTTTCAATCGCAATTCAAATAATTTATTCAGGTTTATTCAAGATGCGGTCGATGGAGCTGCTGATTCTGACGTTCTTGAGGTATGGCCAGGCACATACAAAGAGAATATAGAAATCGATAAAAGATTGACAATTCTAGGGTCTGGTGCCTCTAATACAATACTTGATGGCCGTTATCTTGGTTCTGTTATAAAATTGAAAGGCAATGCCGATTATACAATTATAAAAAATCTGACTGTAAAAAGGTCTGGAAACAACACTCACACATGTAATACAGGTAGCCAGCATGCTGGAATCGATGCATATCAAGCTTATAATTTGAAGATTCATCATGTTAATTTCAAGGATAATGAATATGGATTCAATGGTTGTTATGTTGATTATGTGGAGATACTTTATTCTTACATTGATGCTGCAGCTCGGAGGGGTTCTGCGCAGGCAGGAATATTTACACAAAGTGCAGATTATGGAAATTATAGGTACAATGAGATTATAAATCACTCTAGAGGAATACAGATTAATTCAAATAGCCACTATTCTAAAATTTTTAACAACAAGATACATAACAATACAAGTACTGGAATAACTGGGTCTTCTTTGTCCGATGGTGAGTATTATAATAATGTTATCATTTACAACAATGGAGATGGCATATATTCTTCCTATGCTTATCGTTCGAAATTTGTTAACAATACATTGTTTGACAATAATGGAGATGGCATAGATTTACAATATGGCTATTCAGTTCGAATAACTGGTAATACTATAAAGGAAAGTACAAGCTACGGTTTGCACCTTTATAGATTTAGCGCTTCAACCAGCAGTCTAAAATCTGTAATTGAAAATAATATTTTTACTAAAAATAATTATGGAGTATATAGTAATGGTTATTATTCTACTTCATATAGTAAATATCTTGAGTTCTATAACAATACATTCAATACTAGTGGTACTTATGGCCTTTATTGTTATTATTATTGCTATGACATAATAGTAGAGAATAATACCTTTATTGGCGGTGATGATACAGTTTATGGATTATATCTTCAAAAATCTTATTATGGAATTATAGGCAACAATACTTTCCACAATGATCATACATCTAAGGACATATATATGTACCAATGCGGTAGCAGTTCAACAACATATAATAAATTTTTCAATAATAATTTTTCTACGATTTTAGTATCTTCTAGTTGTGACGTACAGGTATATGATAATTTGAATGTGAAAACGGTTGAGACAGATAGTGATCCTTTCTCAGGCGTACACATTATGTTGAATGATACTTCTTCAACATTTTATAAGACCTCACATTGGGAAGGAGGTACTGATTCTGTCACAGACACAGATGGTTTTATTTCAAGTGGTACTTTACTAAAATCAGGTTCATATTTGTCTTCAAGTACATTTACTAACAATACTATTACCTGCAGTTATGCATATGGCGTCAGAGCTAAGACGTTCACCTTTAATTTTAGTGGTGATACTCTAAAAACAATTGAAGTTCCAGACAATTTTAGGATAGGTGTCGTTGAAAACGAGAATACAGATGTTCTTTACACAACAATTACTTCGGCTATCAATGAAGCTAGTACAAATGATGTTCTTAAAGTCTGGAATTGGACCTTTAACGAGGCTGTTGTAGTCAATAAAGGCGTTACTTTAGTTGGTAATTCAACTACTAGTTCAATAATTAATGGAACAACGGAAGATTATAGTATAGAAATAAAATCTAATGGAGTAACTATAAAGAATTTAAGATTAGAAGGTTCAACAGATAGCGTGATTTATGCAGGTAACTACCACTCTCTGAACATCAGTGATGTGTTTATTGTAGAAACAAATTCAGATGTAGGTCTCACTTTTGTTGGAACTGAATCATCTACAATCACAGATGTTACTGTGAACAACACGGATCGGAAGTCGGTTGTAATTGAGAACGGTGACGGTTTAACTTTCAAAAATAGCAATTTTAAGAATTCATCATCTTCTCATGGTTTTGAAATTGAGGATAGTGATGAGATAACATTAGATAATATATTCATTCACAATCCAGGCTACAGTGGCAGCTCGTCTTACGGAATTACTATATCCTCTAGTAGTACGATTACAATTAAGAATTCCTCGAAAATAGCTGATAGTAAATCCTATACATTGTATGTGGATGATGTCTCCACCCTCGTCGTCCAAGACTCTATTTTTGTAGGCAAAGAGCTTGCTCGAATTGATGAATCTAACAATTTCTTAATTGAAAACAGTAAGTTTAAAGGAAATTCACAGGGAGACAATAGCATATTTATCAAGGAGACTGATGGAGGTACATTCAGGAATAATGTAATAACAAATCCATCTAGCGATGCAGACTCACCAGAGAATGGTGCTATTTTCCTTAGTGATTCAGATTCAAATTTGATTAAAAACAATACAGTCACTAATTCAGGTAGATCTGGAATTCACCTTAAGGCCGGTTCATTGAATAACCAGATAATTGAGAACGATGTTACTGGGAGTTATACTTTTGGTTTGCTGGTTCAGGGCTCAGATGGTACAATTATCAGAAATAATACTTTTTCTTCGTCGAATATTCATGGCATAAAAATCGCTAGTTCAGATGATGTTGTCGTGGATAATAATACACTCAATACTAATACAAAAGATGGTTTGTATTTATCATCATCAGACGATGCAATTGTGAAGTATAATTCAATTAGTGAGAATGAAGTTGGAATTTATGTTACAGCTTCCGATGATTCATTATTCTTATTCAATGATATAGACGATAATTCCAATTATGGAGCTCAGTTCCAAGAGTCTAAGAATATTAGATTTAAGCTTAACACAATCAAGAATACAGATAGTGATGCATTATTCTTATCAATGAATTCAGACAATGCATTTATAGATAATAACACCATTAAGAATAATGGAGTCACTACTTCTGGTCGTTCAATTAGATTATCTGAAGTTGATGACTCAGTAATATATAACAACACGATAAAATCCAATACATATAATGGTATATTTTTGGTATCATCTTCCACAAATAAAATCATTCAGAATACAATAGATGACAGTGGTGCTTATGGAATTCAGATTAATAATGATGCTAGTGTATCAGATAACAATACAATTAAAGATAATCTCATAAAATCAAGTGATGATTCAGGTATATCTTCCCAAGGAATGTTCACCAAAATTATCAATAATACGATAAAATTCAATGTAGAAGATGGAATTTACTTGGATAGCAGTGCAGCTAGAAGTATAATAAGCAGCAATATTGTTGAAGACAATGAAGACAATGCACTTCATATACTTTCAAATAATGTTTTGATTACAAAAAATGAGATTGATGGAGACACTTCTAACGTTGCAGTTTATGTTTCTAATGCCAATAATGTGAATATAACTCATAATGTTATTGAAGGAGGATCTCAAGGCATAAAGATAGTTACTGGTCTTAATTCTTACATTTTCAATAATACAATTGAATCAAATTCAGATTATGGTTTGTATTTGTTGACTAATTCAAGTTCAAGTATTGTATTGAACAATACGTTGCAGGAAAATGGAGATTATGCACTCTATGTACAAAGTTCAGATTCTGTTAAGGTAATAGGCAATACTCTAAAAGACAACGATGATTATGCGATGGTTCTTGCAGATTCAAAATTGATTAACTTAAAAACTAATACAATTGCAGATAACTCGGGAGGCGTCAAATACAATAACTGTGATTATTGTAATATAACATCTACAGAAATAACAGATAATTCTATAAGAGGTCTCTGGTTGCTTGGAGGTTCTGATAATAATTTTTTCGCGAATGTCGAAGTTTCTGAAAATGGCAAAGATTTGTATTTTCAATCTTCAACTGGAAACAAAGGTTTCAACTTTTCTTTTTCAACAGTTACTTTTGATTCCTCATCTGTATTAGTTTTAACTTCTAATCTTAATATAGCATTCCAAAGTAGTAATGGCTCAGCTTTTGAAGGTGTAGAATTTGAATTATTGAGTGGTGATGTTCAATATTATGCAACTCCTTTCTACGGAGGCACAGATTCAGTATCTGATTCAAATGGAGAAGTGTCAGAGACATTTGCACTTGATTACAAAATATACAATGGTAGTTCTACTTCCGAAGATATTCCAAACAATCTTACATATCATTATGGCGTTCGTTCTAAATCAAAATCACTAGATATGAGTTCATCTCATACTGAGACTATAACTGTTAACGCTTCTTGGATCTATGGTTATGTTCTAAATATCAATACAGATAAAAATTGGACTAAAATTCAAGATGCTATTGACAATTCTTCTTCAGGCGATACGATACATATTTGGGCATGGACTTATAGTGAAAATGTAGAGGTTGATGAATCCATAACTATTATTGGCAATGGGACCCGCAATACAACAATTAATGCATCATCTAATGGCAAAGGATTTGATATTACATCAGATGACGTTACAATAAAGAACATTGAAGTTATCTCATGTGGTAGTACAGAAGGACATAATGGAATACAGATAGGGGGCGAGGATGCAATTATAGAGCATATCAAAGTAAGTAGATGTTTTAATGGTATTTCGGTAGAAGGTTCTGGCGTATGGATTGCAAATTCTACATTTACCAGTAATTATGATTTTGGTATTAACGTATACCAAGGTAGTTCTTCATCTGATGCTGTAAAAGTTTACAATAATGTTATTTCTTGGAACACAAAGGGGGGTGTTCGAAGTGTTGAAGATGATACAGTAATAAAATCTAATTTGATTCATAACAATTCTGGGGGTTCAGGTATTTACTTTGAAGATGCAGATGATTCAGTGATTGAGAACAATACCATCATTGATAATTTGTTCAACATAAAATATTTCAATAATGCAGTGCGTGTTTTGATTAAAAATAATGTAATATCTGGTTCGGACAATCAAGGCATATACGTAGGTAGCAACGCCAATTACGGAGTAATTGAAGGTAATACCATTACAGACAGTGGGTCTGTTGGTATTTTCGTTCAGAGTTCTGATTATTACTATCTTGGTAATAATACAGTTTCTGGAAGTGGTAATTATGACATTAAATTTGATAAGGCTAGTATAGGTAATTCAGCAAAGAATACGACATTCTCTACTATTTTAGTTCATCCAAATGCATACTTTGCAATCTACAATGACCTTTCCTTGACATTAGTAGATACTTCCGACGTCGGTTTTGAAGGTGCAGATATCAAAGTTGTCAATGATGATGATGTGTTGTATTCAACTAATCATTATGGCGGTACGGACAATAAGACCGATTCAAACGGTAAAATCACTAAGAATTTCACCTTAATCTTTGAGATATATGATGGTAGTTCTACACCTGAAACAATTCCAACTAATATATCCACAAGGTATCTAGATTGGGACGTAACATCCAGTCTTGAGCCCTCAGCTTCATTGAAGATTATTGTTCCAGATTTCCGTGTGCAGAATTCTCGTACGGGAGTTCTTACTTATCACATTCAGACGTCTATTGATGATGCTCAGTCTGGAGATACCCTTTACGCTTGGGCAGGAAATTACTACGAGAATATAGAAGTTGATAAAATTCTTACAATTCAAGGTAATGGTTCAGCAACAGTAATAGATGGCACCTTTACAGAAGATACAATAGAAATCACATCAGGTAGTGTAGTGATCAAAAACTTGGTTGTTGTATCTGGAAGCAATGATGAAAATGAAGCTGGAATATCAGTTATTGAATCAAATAATGTAATTATAAGTAACATCAAATTTATCAATAATACAATATCAGTTTATGTTGAAGATTCTGAAGATTTAGTAGTTAATCAAAGTACTTTTGATGTCTTAGATTATGGGGTTTATGCTAAGGGCACTTCTACTAGACTAGTAGTTGAGGATAATGCATTCCGCAACGGAACTTCAGGTAATGCATGTATCTATCAGCTTTCATCAGATGGAAATGGTAACGCTTTGATTAGTGATAATTCATTTGATGATTGTCATACAGCCTGGAAATCAGGTAGTAATGACAATACTTTCAGAGACAATACTCTTAATGATAATACAAACGGAATCCAATTGAATGGTGAAGAAGCTAAGAATAATTTGGTAGATTCCAATACCATAAGTGATTCAGCAAGCTATGGTTTACGCATTTATGCCTCAGCAGAAGATAATAATATTTTCAACACAATAATTCAAGATTCATCTATTTCTGACATTAAGTTAAGTGATTCAGATGATACAGTTTTGGTCAATACAACATTCTCTGATTTGTCAGTTAGTTCAGATGCTAATATGTGGATTAAAGTCTACCTTGATTTTGGTGTTTATGACAATTCAAGTAATAGTTTCGAAGGTGCAGACGTCAAAATAATGGAAGACGCTTCAACACTTTATTCCACAGATGGCTTTGGAGGAAGTGATCCAAAGACAGATGGTAATGGAAGTATAGGGATATTCCTAGTTGCTACCAAACATTATGATGGGAGCTCAACTCCAGAAAATGTAACGACTAATATTACAGTGGAATATGTAGATTGGATTTCAACTGAAACATATGATGTTACGGATTCAATATCAGTTAGTATCGATGATTTCAGGGTTCAGAATCAAAATACTGGAGTAATGTACTACTCTATATCTGGAGCAATTAGTGCAGTAACTAGCTACGACGCCACTATTCATGTTTGGCCAGGAACCTACAGAGAGAAAATAACCATCAATAAGCAAATAACATTAGTTGGTAATAGTACAGCAAATACAATTCTCAATGGTAGTGCTGTTCTTGGTGACTTTGTTACGATAAGCTCTGAGAATGTGATTTTAAAGAATTTATCATTTGTCTCAGCTCAAACAGCTATTGATATTAATTCAGACAATTGTGAAGTTCAAAATGTGTATGTAGCAAATAATAATGTCACAGGAATTTATACAGGAGCTTCGTTTATCAAAATTATTGATAGTGAGTTTAAGAATAATGGTCAAAGAGGTATTGAGTTACAAGGTGCCTCAGAAATTTCAGTAATTAATAATACATTTGTTGGTACCAGTAGTAGAGGTATTAACATATATCAGTCAGATGATGTGGTAATAAGAAATAATTTAATTAGTTCTGATGGAATTGGTATTATTTCTACAGACTCAAACGATATTGAGATATTTAACAATAAACTACACAATAATTCAAACGATGGTTTGATCTTCGATGGAGATTCTTCTAATTCTGAAGCATATAATAATTCTATAGAATATAATGAAGGTTATGGAATAAGCGTAAGTGGAGCAGATTCCTTGCTGATAAGAGATAATGTTGTCAAAAGTAATACAAAAGGTTTTAGGATAATAGCTGCCGACGACATTGTTTTCTTGTCTAACACTTTCATTTCTAACGACGATGGTTTGTCAGAACTTCTGCCTTGGGGAGGAACAAGTGGCCATAATCGTTTAGAGAATAATATTTTCGATGATACCGGATTAGTAATAGAAGCTTCAAATCAAACTTTGATTGGTAATACGTTCCAGAATTCACCAGGTTATGGTATAAAATTAAATTCAGAATATTGTGATAACAATGTATTCTACCATAATGTGATAACTAATTCAAATGATGAAGATATTTTTGTTGGAGGTTCAGGTAATCAGACTAATAATGTTGGATACAACAATACTTTCTCAACGATAGAAGTTGAAAGTAATGGAGAATTTATTATTCTTGACTATGTGAATGTCAAGACAGTAAATGCTTCCGGTGATATGCCAGATATAGATGTACACTCGTACTATCGCACTTCGTCATATTATCAAACATCTTACTTTGGTGGTTCAGATGACTTGACAAATGAAACTGGTGAAGTTCCAATGTTCATAGCACCAATCGTTTACTATGGAGGAAGTTCAACAGCTGATAATGTTTTATTGCCTGTTGAGGTTAGATACGTAGACTTTGTAGAAACCTTCTTCTTGGATTATGCAGATGGAGATTCCATTACGATAGATATACCTGATTTACGTGTTAAGAATGTAGATACTGATGAAATGAGTTATCATATTCAGACAGCGATTGACAATGCAAATGTAGATGATAGAATATACGTTATGCAGGGTATATATCATGAGAATGTCCTTCTAAATAAGAAATTAATTTTAGCATCGTGTTTGCCGGAAGATTACGGTAGTTGCTACAGAGATGGAACTGTTTTAATTGATGCAAAGCAAAGCGGAAGTGGTATAAAAATTACAGCCAATGGAGCTAAAGTTCGTGGCCTCAGTGTGACAAATTCCTCAGGATGGCCTGAAGCAGGAATTCGTGTTGTGGCAGATGCCATTGAAATATGGGGTTCTGGCATTTTTAATTGCCCAATAGGTATTTTATATCAAGATGCTACATTAACAGGTCTTCTAACTACATATATTTTTGGTGTAGATATAGGTATTTGGTTAACGTCATCATCTTATAATGATTTACAGACAACACATATTTATGATACAAATGTTACGGATATTTGGTTTGATAGTTATGGTTATTCAAGTTCTGAGGGGTCAGAGAATAATACTCTTCAAAGAATGCAAATTAGCAAGATTAATTTCACAAATTCACCCAATAATCGTATTATTTGGCCTGAAAACGAAAATTATTATCAATTAGATAAGGTAACTCTAGTTAATTCAGAGAATATAGTCTCTGTGGGATATGATGATCCAGCAGACATAGAAATTGATTCAGATTCTTCATACTTTGTCAAGAATCAAGTTAATATCCATGTCATGCAAAATGAGACTGCCCTATCAGATGTTGATGTTAAATTTTGGAATGATACTGAAATATTTTACGCTACATCATTATATGGAGGCTCAGATTCTAAGACTGTAGCCGGAACAATGCTTTCCTCTGTTGAATTTGCGTTTAAGGAATACATAGGCAGTAGTGTTGGTACAGATAATTCAATTAAGATAGAAATCACTCATATTGATTTTGTCAATAAGACCACTTTATCAGGTAGTGATGGTTATCCAGAATTTTGTTATCAATGTACAATTTACGCAGATTTTGATATTCCTATTTTTAGAGTCTATAATGAGAATTCTGGCAATGGGTATTACTATCTTCAATCAGCTATTGATTCTGCAAATAGTGGAGATAAATTATTAGTTTATTCTGGAGCGTATCATGAGAATATAGTAGTTGACAAGTCATTAACTATAGAAGGACAAGGAGTTGTTGCTCCAATAGTGATTGGAGATATTGATAATCCAGGCTTTGGCTCACCACCATTAGTAGAGGAAGATGGAGTTGGTATTGAGATTACTGCAGATAATGTAGAAATCAGTAATATTCGTATTTCTAATTTCAGTACTGGAATAAATATTAGTGCAGGCAATGCATTTATTCATAACGTAGAGATTTCTGATATTTCAACGAATGCAATTGTCGTGCATACAGCGGGCGCAGAATCTATAATTTCTGGAAGTCAATTCAGCAATAATGGACTAAATAACAATGAAGCGTCAATTTGGTTTCGTAATTCAGATTCAGTACAGATACGTGACAATATTTTTACAGGTCCACGAGGTATTTTTGTTGAGGGAAGTAATAATAAGATAATTAATAATTCTTTCACTAACATAAATAATGATGCAGTTTCCATCCGCAGTGGTGATAATAATATCTATGATTCAAACCAATTTGAAAATACAGACATAGCATATTATTATGATAGTTCTGGAATTAACAATTTAGTTGTTAACAATAGTTATTTTGTAAATACTAGATTAGATCTTTATGTACATGCTATAGGCTTGGATAATAATTTCATTAATAATCAATTTACAAATATTGATAATCCTAATGACGTATTCTTTGAATTAAGTAATGTAATAAATCTCCAAATGAAAACAGTTAATGGGCCTGCAAATAATGTCCAATTAGAAATATTAGAAGGTGAATCCTCCATTTATGCTACACCATATTATTCAGGAAGTTCCCCAAAAACAGATGGCGATGGTCGAATAGCTCCAATTATAGTAGTCTATGAGAGATGTGAGTTTTTGTGTACTAATATTGATTCTAAAGTTAACTACTATTATGATAGTGTAGAATATAACGTAAGTTTAGATACATCTAGCAGCCATGACGAAGTAATTTGGGTAAATGTAAGGCCCGAAGCAATAATAGATTCTTTCATAGCCCTTGGTGATTTGACAACAACTACAGGAATTGAGGCTGTAAAGGGTGCAGATATTAATATCACTGATAGTTATACTGTAGCTTACTGGCCATTTGATGAAGGGCAAGGATCGGATGTATATGATGAAGTTAGTTCACAGTCAGGAAAGATAAGGCCAACATCTATATGGAATGCAGGTAATTCTAACCTAAGTAGTGATTATTCCCTTGGTTTTGAAGGAACATACACCAATCTAGAATTAGTTAGCTTCCAATTGACTGAATTTACAGGAGAAATGTGGTTTAAAACTACAGACACTAAGACAATGACTTTGTTTTCTGATAAAAAATTAGCCGCAAATGGTTGGGGATACCATTTTTATATTTCTGGAGAAGAGCAAACACTTAATTTTGATTTTACTACAAATGGTGGCAATGTCCAATCGTTGACATCAAGTAAAGCAGTTAATGATGGTAATTGGCATTTTGGTGCAATAGTTAGAAGTTCGGATAAAATTCAATTATGGCTTGATAACGACTTGGTAGCTGAAACTTCTTGGTCAGGCGTTGTTGATTTTACCGATGAACCTTTAACAGTTGGTCAAACTCCGGCAGGTAGTGAATCGTTTAAGGGTTCAATTGATGACTTTAGGATATCTAATATTGCTAGACACAACGAAGATTTGATGAATGGAGGAGGAATTGTTGAATTGATTTCAACTTCATATGATATTGATGGCACAATTTCAGAACACATCTGGGTTTCTTTGATAGATGGCGAACTGGGGCGTGGTCAAACTTTGTATTATCCAGTTGATAATTTAACACAAGGAACACATACTATTCAATTAACAGTAGTAGATAATAATGGAACAACATCCAATCCAGTTTCATCTGTATTGTTAGTTATGGAGAGGCCAGTATCGGTTGTAGATTCAGTTAAGATTAATGGCGAAAGCATTTGGTCTGGTTGGGGTCCAATACAGGTCAATAGTGGTGATTCTCTGAGTCTTGTAGGTGGTAGTATTGGCGAACAAACGATAACAGAGTTCCATTGGGAATCAGATCAAGATGGCGTTCTATGTATTGGTAATTCAATTCAGTGTTCAACTTTTACAACAAATACATTGTCAAATGGAACACATCAACTTTCCTTAAAAGTTAAAGGAGGAAATGGTCTTTGGAGTTCAGATTATATTCTTACTTTTGATGTTAATGGTCGTCCTGTTATTGGAACGCCAGAAGTTACAGATGATAGCATTGCAAGGATGAGATCTGCTGCATTTAGTGTTAGAATTGATGACGATTCAACTGAACCTGAAAATTTAGAGTATACAGTAGGTTATCGGATTAAGGGAAGTGAAGCTGAGTGGGGTACAGATTATATTGATGACGTGTTGTATAATTCTGATACAGAAGAGCTTGAGTTTACTTTCAATCCGGATGAATTCGCTCCAACTGGAGAGTATGAATTCTATATAGAAGCTAAAGATGAGGAAGATGCTACTTTAGTAGTTGGAGAAACTAATTACTATGTCATAGGACAAACAGTTTCAGTTAAAAATAATGAACCTGTCATTGAGAAACAAAACGTTCCTCTTGAATTTAAACAAGGTTCTCCAATTAGCTTAGATGTTTCTACTTCCGATGAAGATGGTGTCGTTTCTACGGTTATATGGTATGCAGATGACGTGGAGATAGGCACTGGAGCTAATTTCTCGTTTGAGGAAAATAATTTAGCTCCTGGTAACCATACAATAAAGGTTCGAGTATTGGACAATGATGGCGGCTATTCTGAGCAAACATTTGAGGTGTTTGTTACTGAAGCTGAGGTTGAAGAAAGCACAGTATCTGCAATTCTGACTGACTTTAGTAACAATCTACCATTGTTTGCTTTACTTGCATTTGGTCTGATAATGGTTGTAGGTACTGTTTTACTAAGACGAAATAGAAGTGCAAGTGGTGTAGCAGAAGGGCCGACTGTTGATGATGGGACTAAAGACACATTTGTAGCTCCTCCCGGCGAGATTCTCGATTGGGATATTCCTACTGATGCACAAGGTAATGCTTTGATTATTGGAGAGTATATGGCCAAGCGTCGAGAATCTTATTTGACACATCCAAATAATGAAGAAGTGGTTGATTATTTGCATAATAATAGAGAACGTTTTGCAATATCATCTTACTTTGATGTTCCAGGTGATCCTACAGTTGTCGTCAATGATTGGGCCTTACCTGAAAATTTAAGAGGAAATGTTCATTTGGATTCATTCCGTCAGCAGATTGTTGAAAGAATTACTAACAGCACACCTGACAAAAATTTTGTTATTATTGGTGAACCTGGTGTTGGAAAGACAGTCATGCTCTTTGAAGTATTTGACAGACTAATGAATAAAGCTCCAGTTGGAATATTGAGTACAGATACGATAGCTAAAGCTCACGAAATGTTTGGCGTTCGTGTTTTCTATGACGATATTCCTGAGAATCAAAAATTAGTTGATGCTTTAACAGAAAATGACATTCAAGGAGTTATTGTAAGTTCACGTGAAGCTGATTGGAAAGCTTTGCCAACTGAGATGCAAGCCAAATTTGATCGTTTGACAGTTCCATTATTTAGTGAATTGGATATGAAAGCCATGATTAAGAAAATGATGACATTCCAGAGTATTGGCTACAATGACGATTCTGTAGATATTTTAGCAGAATATGCGGAAGGAAGTCCCATCTATGTTTGGTCAATGGTTAGAGAAATGATGCACCGTAGTGTTAAGACTTTAACTAAGGAATATATCCAAGAAAATTCAGTTAAAGGAATGATTAATTATGTTGCACAATTATTGCAGAGACTACTGAAGGATGGAGAAGAATATCGTAAAGGTGGTCTTCACGCTCTTGCCTCTTTAATTTTCCTTTCAGATCATATGGAAGAACGTTATTGTAACGATTATTTCTTTGACGCTTATGTTGAAGTATTATCTAAGCACACAGAAGAAAAATTAGATGACAAGATGAATCCAAAGACTCTCAACTTAGTTTTAGCATATCTACCAATCAATGAGAGTGTTATCCGATTCCCACACGATACATGGCCAGACGTTCTACAGGGATGGGGAGATATGAATCCATTTAGCACAGAATTAAGAATGATTAATCGTGCATTTGCAGATTCAGGAACATTCCAAGATCTCAAGAAAGAAGTTGTTGCCGATGTCTGGAATTCAACATATGAAAGATATAAGAGAACACCATCAAGGCAGAAAAATTCATTCTTAGCATTAGCAGATACTTTATTCCAAAATTTCACTATTGATGAATTGAAAGAATTAGGCGTGGATATAGATGTTGTAAGGCAAGTTGCTTCTACTTATTCACATATTCCACAAGCAGCTAAATTGATATCAAAGATACAAGCTGTATTACCACAAACAGTTACTAGAATCATCAACATGCAAGATATTAGTTCGGAACAATCTCATGCACCATATAAAATTCAAGAAATGTATTTGATTTACAATGATGGCCGTATGATTACTAGCTTAATGGATGAAGAAGCTAAGGTAGATTCAGATATTATGAGTAGTATGTTAACTGCCATTAATGATTTTGTTAAAGATTCTTTCCAAACTACGGGTAATTTAGGTTCGATTGATTATGGAGAAAATCAGATTATTTTAGAGAGAGGTAAGTATACAATCTTAGCTTCTGTTGTTTATGGTGAAGCAAATCGTGATCTTCGTTCAAGAATGAGCAGATCATTAACCAAGATTGAAGAGACATTTGGTTCCAATCTTAAATCATGGAATGGTGATGTTGATAGTTTGAGTGGTACCACTGAATACTTGCAACCAATTATGGACATTAGCAAATCAGTTACAAAGGATATGATTGATGAATTACAAGCACTTAAATCTATTAATTTGAGATCAAGTTGGACACAGGTAGCTGGCTACGTTCAAGTTAATTTATTAATCAATAATTATTCTAAGAAGCAGATTAAGGGAGCTAAATTGACACTTGAATATGGTACTGACTTCCTTAAATTAGTTAAGACAGAACCTGAATTCAAGTATAAAGTTACTGAAGTTGATATTAAGAAAGTGCCAGGAAATGATGAAATGCCTGTAACACTTTACTTTGAGCCATTAAAATCTGCTCAGGCTTCCCTTAATGTACACCTTGATTACGAAGCTAAGGGAGGTAATGCATCTGGAGTTTCTTCTGCAGTATTTGAGAGAGTAAATCTTTTCAAAGAGGGTCAGTCTTTGAATATTTCAGATCTTGATAATGCTCAGAAAGCTGAGATAATACCTGAATCGGCTCCAGTAGAAACAGTAGGAGATGGTGTTGAAGTTCTAGAATCTGGTGTTGAAGTAATGGATACTGAGATAGAGGATGCTCCTTCTTTTGAGACTGCGGAAGAACCAAAAGAGGAAGAACCAAAAAAAGAAGAGCCTAAGGAGAAAGAACCTGAGGAACCAGCAATAGATCCTGGTGAATCTGGTGTAGACGATTTGATGAGTAAATTAGATGAGTTGGATGATTCATCTGATGATACAAAAGAAAAGAAAGCGAAGAAGGACAAGAAAGAGAAAAAATCAGATGACGATGATGAAGCTGATATGGATGATTTATTAGGTAAATTAGACGAGTTATAGATTGGTGCGGGTGCCGGGATTTGAACCCGGGTTCCAAACTTGGCAAGCTTGAGTGATACCAGGCTACACCACACCCGCGTGTTTCGGTCCAGAATAATGGGTTAATAAAGCCTTTAATGACCGCTGAAGTGAGCATCTAATGTCAGATAGCGCGGAACCTGAACAAAGCCTTTCTGAAGCATGGCAAGAGAACAGTTTTCCTATCATAGCTTTAGCTCTTTGTTTTGTTATTTCTCACGTGGTAGCTATGTTTCTTGTTCCATCTTATGAAGAAGCTGATGTTCAAGCTTTTGAGGATCCAGATAATCCAGTTAACTCTTTATTTTATATAGCAATAATTTTAGTCTTTACTGCATTTGTCTTGTGGATTGCTAAACAGGGTCTTGACTACATTTTACAGTGGATTTTTCTTTCGGCGATAGGCGTTACTTTCATTTATGTTTTCTATCCTTTTTTCCATAGTTATGGTATAACTGGTACAGCAGGATATCTGGGTGCCACAGGTCTTGCTATTCAGCTAACTTTTCTGTTGTTAACATATCCTGAATGGTATGTGATTAATATTTCTGGAGTTATTTTGGCAGCAGGAGTAGCAGCTATTTTTGGTATTTCCTTTGGTCTTTTACCAGCTCTACTTCTTTTGGTTGGTCTTGCTGTTTATGATGCATGGGCAGTCTATCAAACCGGCCATATGGTTGATTTGGCAGATTCAGTTATGGATCTTAAGCTACCAATCTTGTTAGTTATGCCTAAGACAAAGGATTATTCTTTCTTAGAACAAGGTAGCTTGAATAAACAAATAGAATCAGGAGAGAAAAGAGGAGCTTTGTTTATGGGCTTAGGAGATTTGGTTATTCCTGGAGCCTTAGTAGTTTCATCTAAAGCTGCTCTAGGTTGGGGAGTTGGTTTAGCATCGATGCTAGGAAGTGTGGCAGGTTTCTTTGTATTAATGTCATTTGTTCTTAGTGGGCGTCCTCAAGCTGGCTTACCATTATTGAATGGTGGAGCTATTCTAGGTTATTTGATTGGAGTCTTCTTATTTAATTCTGGCAATTTAGGGTTATGAATTTAGTTCCGGTTCACGGCTCGCCTTCTCTTTTTTTTAAGGAGGAATCAGCACTAATAATTTCAGATTTACACTACGGAGTTGAGGCAGAGATGTTGAGAGGTGGAGTCTGGGTTCCTAATCGTTCAACTTCTAGAACAGAAAAAATCTTGAAATTAATCAAGGAAAATAAAGCTAAGAAATTAATTTTGTTAGGTGATGTTAAGCATCAGGTTCCTCATAACAGTAAGCAGCAAAGAACTGATTTAGAGCAATTCTTTATGGCCACAACTAGGATTGTTGACGTCGAAATTGTTCCCGGCAATCATGATGGCGGTTTAGCAGATATTGCTCCATCAAGTGTTAAATTTCATGAGTCTGTTGGTTGTACAATGGGAGATATTGGATTAATTCATGGACATGCCTGGCCTTCCCAAGAAGTTATGAATTCAGAAATATTAGTGATGGGACATGAGCATCCAGCATTTTCTTTCAGGGACAGAGTAGACAAATTGCACAGTGAACCGTGTTGGCTGAGAGCACCTATGGTTGAGCATGAAAGATATGAACAAGTCCCCAATCTTTTGATTGTGATGCCTGCCTTTGGAGAGCTAGCAGGTCGGACTATGAATCGGGAACCATTGAAAGGTTTAGGGCCGATTCTAAGGAATGGTTTAGCTGATTTGTCTAAAGCTAGAGTAGAGACATTGGAAGGTCTTGAGTTTGGAGAATTGGGCAATCTGCTTGATTTGAGACTATGAAGATAAATTCAAAATTAATTTCAGCCTTAGTTGCCAGAGGACTTTCAGAACCAACACTGGCCCAATCTTCAGCTTGGCCAGTTATTGATTCAGAGTCTAACGTTTTGTTGATAGCACCTACTGGTGTTGGAAAAACTGAAGCTGCGATGGTTCCTTTATTTCATAGAATCTTGGAACAGGATTCTAAACCAATTACTTTTCTTTACATAACTCCTCTTCGTTCTTTGAATCGTGATATGCTTCGTCGTTTGCAAGATATTGGTGATGATATTGGAGTTAGTGTTGCAGTAAGGCATGGTGACACATCAGCTTCTGAAAGAACACGGCAATCCAAAAATCCACCGCAGATTCTGATTACAACACCTGAAACTTTGCAGATTATGCTTTCAGGAAAGAGATTACGAGAGAATTTGTCAAGTGTTCAGGCTGTAGTTGTTGATGAAGTCCATGAATTGGCATCTGGTGAGCGTGGAGCTCAGCTTAGCATTGCATTGGAGAGACTAGTTTTGTTATCAGGAGAATATCAAAGAATAGGGCTTAGCGCGACAGTTGGTACTCCAGATAAAGTAGCCTCATTTCTTGGTGGAGATAGAAAAGTTGAGATTCTCACTCCAAAATTAGAACGTAAGATGGATTTGCTGGTTCACACTCCTGAACCAGTTTCAGAGGATGATGAACTTGTCAATGAATTGTATTGGGAACCAGAAAGGGTAGCTGCTTTGAGATATTCAGCAGAAGCTTCTACAATGGGACCTACTCTTCTTTTTGTTAATACTAGAGATACAGCTGAATCCATAGGTGTAAGGTGGAATATGTGGGATCCAGAGGCAAGTATTCATGTTCACCATGGTTCTTTGAGTAAGGAGGTTAGAATTGAGGCTGAGGAGGATTACCGTAAAGGTGACGTGAACACCCTAATTTGTACATCATCATTAGAATTGGGTATTGATGTTGGTAATACTGCACTTGTAATACAGTACAATTCACCGCGTGATGCATCAAGAATGAGTCAACGTCTTGGTCGCTCAGGACATAGAATAAAGGAAACTGCAATTGGCCGCATTGTATCTACAGAAGCTACACAAATTCTTGAATCTGCAGTTATCGCTCGAAGAACTTTATCTGGTGAGCTTGAGAAATCAAGAATTAGAGAAATGCCGATGGCGGTCCTTGCCAATCAAATAATATCTTGGACTGTTTGTGACAAGAATGTCGATAAACTTACGTTTCTAAATACAATAAAACGAGCTTATCCTTTCCGTAAATTCAATGAGACCGAATTAGATGACCTCCTTGAATTGTTAGATCAAGTTCATCAGAATAGGACAATTGGCAAGTCAGTAAGGCAAGGTCCAAGAGCAATGAAATATTTCCACGGTAATTTGTCTTTAATTCCTGATCAAAGAACTTATGGTGTAAGAGATATTACTTCAAGAAAATTGATTGGTCGATTAGATGAACGTTTTATCCTAGACTTGGCACAGGGAGATCGTATCGTATTCCGTGGGGCTGTTTGGGCAGTTGTAGAAATTGATGAGCAAGTCATGGTTTCGCCTTCTACTTCCATTGGTGAATTACCTAGATGGATTGGTGAAGACATTCCAGTGCCCTTTTCTGTGGCTCAGGAGGCCTCTTTAAGACTCTCAGAAGGCAATTGGGAAGGATTGCCTATGACTGATGAAGCAAAGGAAGTATTGGTTGGTTACCACCAAAATATTTTGGATGCAGGAGTGATGCCCTCTCCAACTTGTCTTTCGATTGAGCAACATGAACGTTTGTTTATTGTAAATTATCCTGGCGGCAGTCGTCTGAACCGAACAATTGGTATGATTGTTTCAGCAATGTTATCTGCTAAGTGTGGTTACAAAGTGAGTCATCAATTTGATCCTTATAGAGTCATAATTGATGCTCCCGCACGTACAACAGTGAAGGATATGCTGGCCATAATGAAGGGTTTTGCTTCAGATATCGGCAGTCTTCTTCGATTTGCAATAAAAGATAGTCCGGCACTTAAGTCACAATTATTGCATTCTGCCAGAAAGATGGGTGCAATTGCTCCTGATGCAGATGTTGGTAAATTTGGGATGAGAAAATTGATTGAAGCATATTCAGACACCCCTCTCTATACGGAAGCAGTCGAAAGATTTCTTTTTCATCAATTAGATGAGCAAGGTATGGAAGATTTTATTGCGAATATTAATGAAGGAAAGATTTCAGTTGTTTTATCTCCAAAAACTCCTCATGGTTTTGCAGGTCTTGATCCCTACAGAGATTACCTGAAACCACCAAAATCAGATAGTTCGGTCATTACTGCTGTAAAACGTAGATTAATGAGAACTGATTTGTCTTTGAAGTGTTTATCATGTGATAATTCCCGTAAGAGGAAAGTGAAAATGATTACTAAACATGAATTAGTATGTCCTAAATGTAACAGTAGAATGGTTGCTTTGTTGCATCCTATGGAGATTGACAGAGAAGTTAGTGCTAAGAAATTGACTAAGTCAGCTTCTTTGGCAAAATCACATGGAGAAAGAGCAGCTTTGGTGATAGCTGGGAGAGGAATCGGACCAGATACGGCGGGAAGAATATTGCGTAAACAGTTAGGTGATAATTCGGATTTGGTTAAGGCAATCATTGAGGCTGAGATAACTTATGCAAGAACAAGAAGATTCTGGGATTAAGGCTAATTCCAAAATGCATATTTTCTTATTCAGGTGATTATAGGATATTGTGAATGACAGAGACAAAGTTGTATTTTCACGCCAAATAACCTTACCTGAGGTCGGTGAGAAGGGTCAGGAGGAATTAGAAGATACTGGAATTCTTATTGTTGGCATGGGAGGTCTTGGTTGTCCTGTAGCTCACTATTTGATTAGTTCAGGAATTGGTTATTTGACAATAATGGATTCTGATAAGGTAGAATTGTCTAATTTGTCTCGTCAACCACTTTACACAGATGATGATGTTGGAACTCACAAAGTCAAAGCTGCTAAACAAGTTTTGAGTCATATGAATCCTAATGCCGTGATCAATGCGGTTGCTGAAGAATTGACAAATGATAATGCTTTGACTTATGCTAGTTCGCATGACTTTGTCATTGATTGTACAGACAACATTGATTCAAGATATATTTTGTCTGATATTTGCCAATCAATTGACAAACCTTTGATTCATGGTGGAATTAGGGCTTTTGAAGGGAATGTTGGAGTATTTTTACCAGGAAGTGGATATTATCGAGCATTATATCCAAAACCACCTGCACCTGAATCAGTTCAGGATTGTTCGGTTACTGGTGTTCTGAGCACGTTTGTTGGTTGGGTTGGCATGCATCAAGCATTATTGGCCATTCAGCTATCTCTTGATCTGATTAAAGAATCTTCATTTTATTATTTGGATGGTCGAAAGGGAACAGTTAGGCAAGTTGAAGTTCCAGATGTTGTAGTTGAGGAAAAAAAGGAATTTCCTAAAGTTTTACCAGACCACATGTCAGCCTCTGAATTGAAAGAAAGATTGGAATCAGATAATCCACCTTTACTGATAGATGTCAGAGGTGCAGATGAAAGAGCTGAAGTTAGGATAGAGGCTGAAGATTTGCATATTCCAATGGATGTTTTTGCTCAACGTTTTGGAGGTATACCAAGGCATGGTAACGTTGTTCTTTATTGTCATCTAGGTATTCGTTCTAATTCTGCAAGAGCATGGGTTGAATCACAAGGGATTGCCATCAGTCATCTTAGTGGTGGTATTGAATCTTGGTTATTCGAGAACATAGATGGTGCAGGAAATCCGATTGAATTAGCAAATAAATCTGAAAGTAGTGATTCTGAACCTGAAAAACCATTGACTTTGGAGGAACAAAATACTCAAGTTGTGGCTAACGCTAAAATGGAAGCTGAATTGGAGAAGATTAAGATAGAAGCGGAGCATAGTGAATTGTCTAGTTTGATAGATCTAAAGGATAGATTGTTGAAACAAAGTTTAGAAGTTGAGAAACAGAAACAAGAGCATGAATTGAAATTAGAAGAAATGAGAATTAGTGCTGAAGCTCAAAAGAATGATACTAAATTTTTGGTTGAAGCAGTTTATTTGGTTTACAATGATGGAAGATTATTGGGTCATGTTTTCTCAGAAGATCAACAAACCGATGCAGAAATTTTGACAAGTATGCTAATGGCGGTCAACGATTTCGTTGCGGACTCTTTAGGAGCAACAGGAAATATTGGTAATTTAGAGTTTGGAGCCAATTCCATTGTAATTGAAAAAGCAGATCATTGTTACATGGTTTCAATGAACTATGGAGAGCCTTCAGATAGCCTTAGACAGGGTCTTAGAAAGCAGTTGACATTAATAGAAGATAAGTATTTAAAAGAATTAGAGGGCTGGGA
>CAZWJS010000005.1:0-48606 GCA_964634895.1 uncultured archaeon
CTAAGACCAACCAATCGCCTCTTGATTAATTCTTTCATTTGCTCTAAAGCTTCCATCGCAACATCGGATTGAAGCAAAGCCAACTCCATTTCCCAAAGAATATTGTCCAGATGAGATTCCCTGATAACAGCCCCACCTTCTCTTTCTTCAGGCCTAAATGTCTCATAATCAAGATTTAATTGAGGATCTAACTCTTCCTCAGCTTGTTTGCTAGCTCCAAGTAATTTATCTCTTAGTGCTCGAAACATTATTTAGCCTCTGGATTAGAACTTAGATAGTCTGCACGTTCCCTGACAGCCATATATTCCTGTTCTGCTTTTACTAAATTTTCGCTGTAAGTTTTTGATGCTGTATTCAAGTCTTCTAACCTCTTGTCTAAACGCGCTAATGAATCCTTTCTTGTGGTTTCCATGTAAACTCTAGAACCAATGCCCACAAGCACTCGATCTAAATCTTCAACGTTAGCAAAAATTGACGTATTATGGCCTACTGGTACTAACATATCCATTTTATCTTTAGAATCAAGCATACCTTTCAAAGTGTCTTGAGCCTGATAAATGTCAGTTTTTACATTAGAAATTGCCTCTAATTGTGACTCCCAATAACGAATCTGTTCTTCATAACGTGGAAGTGCATCCACAAGCTGCCGAAGTTGTCTCTCAGACTCGGTCATTATTGTCCATTTAGTTGGCTATAAAATAACCATCCCAAAAAACGACAAGCATAATTACACCCTTGTCTAAAGTCAGAAGCGAACTTCGAAGACAGAGCTGATTTGTGATGCTCTGAGCAACCGTTCGCATACATGACTCCTTTGGGTCCCCACCGGATTTATGATGGAAGGGACAACCCCGGAGTCTTACATTTCCCGGGCTGGGTCAGGGCCCTGACTCTATGATGGTGCCCGTTAAGTTCGGGGCAAAGGTCGCCTTCGGGCGGCCACCCTTAATTATGGTTGTTTTGAAGAATGATGAGAGTGAATCACCCATTTAGTCCCTTCACGTTCTAACAAAAAAGTAAATCTTGCTTGTGCGACAACCTGATTACCATTCTCAATCAAATCAAAATTATAAATTCCATTGGCTATGGCCATACGCCTATAACCAAAATCTTCTTCAAAAACCTCTATGATTTTGCCACAAGGTTTGAACTTTACAAAAAAATCAAAATATTCCTTTATTTTATCACGCCCTTTCCGAACTTTCTTATCTAATGTCCCTAACAAAACTGCATCTTCTTTGTACATAGAGACTATAGAGTCAACATTATTGGAACATATCGATTTCATCCATTCTTCTACGAATTCTGTAGGAGTCTTCATGAAAATGTCCTCTCAAATTCCTCTCTGAATTTATCCAAGTCTGAGTCAAGCAAATTATTGATTCCGCCAGCTTTTTCACGTCCCCCGCCGCCATTAAACTTACTACACAAATCTCCGGCCCTATACGGATTATTGAGTGAGGACCTTACAGATATCCTGTAAGTTCCATCTGAATTCAATACAGCAATTGCACAAGCCAAATCTTTGTTAGAAGAAACTAAATGATTACTGAAAGAACCCATAATTCGATGACTCCATGCTTCATTAGGAAATGTGTAAATTACTCCCTTGTCCATAATTGCATATGGTTCTTGGCAAACTGCTGAACTCATATCACCATTGAAATTTTCTAACAATGTTGAGAAAATATCGCCTTGTTCTGGAAAAAGAAAGATATCGTCACCACATGCTCTAACTGCCTCCGCTATTTCTTCAGGAGAATAAAACAAATCGTCAACTGTTTGCCCATAACTATTGTAATTTACTGTCAGACCAATTTGTTTCAACAAAAGAATTTGTTCATCATTTAATCCTTCTGCTTTTGCCATTTCCATAGCTGATTCAATATGATTATCGCCAAATGCAGTTGCAATTGACCACAACCGATTCTTGCCGCCTACATGAGAATTAACAATCATTCCTGTTGAAATATTGGGTTCAGTGTTAAGATAATGTGTAAGGTTGGGATGATTAATTAATTCTCCATGGTTATGATGATCGAAATATTCTACAATAGCTCCCAATTCGAGTAATCGTCTAACATCTTTTCTATTCTTAGCATATGAAACATCCATTACTGTTACTAAATCTCCTTCACCAGCTTCAACTTTGCTGACTAAACCCACATCGCGCTTAACACCAGTTACGATGACGGCTGCTCGGGGATAAGTCAAACGTAATTGATGCCAAGCAAAGATACCATCGGCATCTCCGTTAAAAACATCATAATTGGGCATAATATTACAAAATGCATTAGCCAATTTATAATTTAGTTAACAAAAAAATTGAAAGGACAACCCTTTATAACCCACACAAATGGAAAATATTGGAAGAGAATGATGAAAAAGAAAGTTGCACTCATTATTGATAATGATCATTTCATAAAACACAAAATACCTGTTTGGAAAGAAAAATTTGACTTGAAAATATTCAACCCTCCAAGGGCTCCTCTGAAAATTAAAACACCAATTGATATTCTGAGGGTAATTCAACATAAACTCAGAATGAGAAAAGAATTGCCAAAATTAGCGGAATGGGCCGATGTTATATTTTGTGAATGGGCTTCGCATTTTTTAAGATGGCTTTCAAACAAGGATTATGAAGCTAAATTAGCTTGTAGGTTACATCGATACGAATTATGGGGACATTATGATGAAATCGACTGGAATAAAGTAAATCTTGTGCTATTTGTGAGTGAGGCTATGGAAAAACGCTTCCTAGAAAAAGGCAAATTTGGTGGAAAAACTTTTGTCACCTACGACAACATAGAATTTGATGATTTCCCATTAAAACAATACAAGGAGAGAAAGCGAATAGGAATACTTGGAAATGTAATAGAAAGAAAAGGTGCTTTGAAATTGATTGAAATGTTTCATAAAGCTAATTTACCTGAAATCAAACTAGTTATCGCTGGCAATACAGAAGATAAAGAATATCTAAGAAAAATTGCAGATTATATCGCCCAAAATAATCTAAACGACCAAATTACAATTCAAGGCTTTGTTAAGGATATAAATGAATGGTACACTTCTATTGATTGCATAATATCAAATTCAGAACATGAAGGTGCTCAAACTTCATTGATTGAAGGAGTAGCAACGGGGTGTTGGGCTATAAGCAGCAATTGGGACGGTGCAAGAGAAATTGTTCATGAGAAAGGAATTTTTGAAAATGAAAACCAACTTAAGAACTGTCTTGAGAGATTTTATAAATGGGACCTAGAAAAAAAGAATGTTATGATTAAAGAAGCCCGAGATATTATGATTCAAAAATTATCAAGTAGGCCTCAAATGCATGAAATTATATCTGATTTTGATGTCTAAAACCGAAAGGGAGCTTTGATACTAAGAATAGACCTAGAGATTAATTTAATCCTAAAAGCTGGTTTCGGCTATCAACTAATAAACCAAGGGACCAACGTGCGATAACTAAACCTGCAAGAATGCCAATCAAGGGGTCAAGAAAAATTAAATTAGGATTTAGCATTCCAAAAAACAATGCTACTATCACTAAAACTGAGACTAAAGCATCAGCCAAAACATGAAGATATGCACCTCTACGATTTAGGTCATCAATGTCATCAGGATTAGTCAAAATATTATCAAGTTTATCTGAAATGAAACGCCAATCATCCTTGTATGAAGATAATACTTTAGCCCAAGTTCCCCTATTGCTTTCATTAGTATCATCCTTTTTAGATTCATGATTCGGTGGTTCTCCATGTGAATGATTGTGGTCGTGTGAATGATGGTGGTCATGTGAATGATGGTGATGATGATTTTCAATACCAAGAATATTGGCACAAACCAAATTTACAATTAATCCTATAACTGCTACAATAATAGCTTCTTTGAATTGGATTTCTTCAGGTTCTAGTATTCTCCCAAATGACTCCCAACCAATGTACAATGCAACAAGACCCAAAATAATTGCAGAAGCAAAGCCACCCAAAGCCATAACTTGATCCTTATTATCCTTAACTTTAACTTCAGTACGAGCATAATAATAGGCATAAAGCGTAATTCCAAGAGCTGCGGCATGGGTACCCATATGCCAACCGTCTGCCAAAAGAGCCATCGACTTAGTAATAAAACCGAACGCTATCTCTACAACCATCATAACTAATGTTATAATTACAACTAATCTAGTTTTACTTTCAGATTCTTCATCGGTTTGATGATGGTGATGGTGTCCGGACATTGTATTTGCAATTAGCGATGTAAGAAAAACGCTTTCTCTCCCTCTAATTTAACAAAACCTGTCCTTTCAAACTGTACAACATGACCATCCAAAGAAGAAATATTGTCTTCGACAATGCCTTTGACTACGGTACCATCAGGATAATACAAATCTAAATGTTTGTGTGCTGAGCACCACTGAAAAATCTTTATCCCTTTCTTATGATTAAATCCTGAAAATATCAACTTATTGTCATTTACCTGAACATTACAAAGATTCTTTAGACGTATTTCTGAACCTTCATTGATATCTGATAAATCTTCAGAAGACAAATAGATCTTAGATCCGGATGATAAGCTTTCTTCTCTATTACCTAAATCTAAATGGTCCGGATGCCAAGGCGCTTTCTTCAATATAGACTTATTTGATTCAAGAACAAACCCAACGGGATTAGAAACAAAAAATAATCTACGGCTTTGTGAGTCAATCAAATCTTTGTTAAGTGCATCAAAATTTTGCCAAGAAAATTTAATATCAACTTCTTTAACTCCAGAATTTTCCCAGTATTTCTGAAATGTTTCTGGGGAATATCCTCTTCGTGCTAGAGCTTTAACTGTAGCTAAGCGGCAATCATCCCATCCACTAAAATCACCTGCTTCAATAGATTTCTTAATTTTACTAGTTTTTAGATTTGCATCAGGCATAGACACAAGACCATAATGAATAAAATCTGGAGTTTGCCATCCCATATACTTGTAAATCCATCTTTGTTTTTCAGTGTTATTTAAATGGTCCTTGCCTCTTAAAACATGAGTTATGCCTAATCTATAATCATCAATAGCTACGGCAAAATTGTATAATGGCCACAAGCGATAATTTTTATTTTGTAAAGGATGGGGGTCCTCGACTACTCGAAATGCAACAAAATCTCTTAAAGCTGGATTGGGATCTGCCAAATCAGTTTTTATTACAACTATCCCTTTCCCAGAAATCAGTAATGATTCAAATTCCTCTAACTGGATTTTGGGTAATCTATTTCTATCTGGATGAGGCTTACTTTGTCTTTTAAGATCTCTCCAATGCTCAGCATCTGATTTAGTAACATAAGCTCCACCCTCAGATATAATCTTTCTAATATCTTCATAATAAATTTCCAGACGTTCTGACTGAATAACTTTCTTATTTGGAACAATACCTAACCAATTTAAATCAGAAGGTATCAAATCATAAGCTTCATTATCAATAGCATTAGGATTTGTATCCTCTATACGCAATATCAATTTCCCATTATACTTATTTTTGTAATAGTTATTCAATGCTAAAGCTCTTGTGTGCCCTAAATGAAGAGGGCCACTTGGACCTGGTGCAAATCTTAGGACGACTTTGCCAGATTTATTTAATTTAGGTAACCCTTTAGACACTGATTTATTTTTTTTCCTAACCTTCTTAGGAATAAATTTCCCCAGTTCAGAAGTATCCATATCATTAACTTCCTTTATGACATCACCAATGATTAGCATAACTTCTTTCGATGATGAACGGAATTCTGGAAATTTCCCCATTAACTTACCAATAACGCTCTTTGGCTTGGCCTCTCCATACTGTGAGGCCTCTGATTTTGCCAATTCTATTAACTCTTGTCGTAAATCAGGCACAATGGCTGAAAGAGAGGGGGGTTTAGGACTTTTCAGTAATTTAATACCAATATTTTATTTAGAGCGTGTAACTCGAAACCTGTGAGAAAAACGTTAGCTATAGTAGCATTGTTTTTGACAATTGGCTGCTTAGATGTACCTGCAATGAATGGTATTATGGATAGAATCGTTCCTGAGCCCGAACTAACCTACACCTCATTTGAAGTATGGACTGGGGCTGGAAGTTTTGCTCCGGATGATGACCAAAATACAGAAGATTTAATTAGTGCAGCAATAGATTTGATTGAAAAACCTACTCAGTTCCAACAGACCTTACAAAACCTTTCTTGGAAAGAATACAAGCATTCTTTTGTTATAGAAAGTGAATGGCAAGCAAGATTTGTAGTACTAAGTTTATCTGTTGATTATACTCTTCTTGGAGGGGACCAACCTGCTGAAGGTCCTGCAGGAACACTAGACATTAGTATCAAAGATCCGGAAGGTGGAGAACACGCTGAAGGGTATGAAATTGTCACATGGAATGAAAATAGCAATGAAATTCAAGAAAGAACATATATGCTTCCTCCAATATATGGAACTTGGGAGATAACAATATCAGGTTCAGGGTTTGAAGGTTTTGTATCTGTTGGTTATGCTGGTGAATATTATCTAAAAGTAGAGAGCGAACAATTAAGTTAGGGCCTCAAATATCAGAAAAATTCCCAGAATTAAGCAATAAGGAGAAAAATAATGCAATTTTTGATTTTTTATTATTTCTAAGAGAAGATTGATTGAAAAATAACTAACTATTAAAGAGGTAACAAAACCCAGAAACAAAGATAACATACCGACTTCGGCAACTGTTTCATCTATGTCCTTAAATTTTAGAATACTCGCACCTAAAATCGCTGGAATAAAAAGAAGAAAGGAGAATCTTGCTGCCTTTACAGGATTCATACCTAGTATCCTAGATATTGAGATTGTAAGACCTGAACGCGAAATGCCCGGCAATACAGCTAAGCCTTGGAAGAAACCAATCAAAAAGATATTTTTTGGAGAGAAATCATCAATTGTTTTATCTCCATTGTAATCCTTGCTAAACCAAATAATAACTCCAGTAAAAATCAAGCAGAGTCCAACTAAATGCATTTCAGTATAGACCTGTCCTATAATAGTAATATCAAATAAAAAACCAATAATTGCCGTTGGAATTGAAGCTAAAATAATCATACCAATCATTTTCTCCTTACCTTTAGCCTCAGAGCTAAAGAAATTTGAAACAAACTTGGGAAATGCATAAATTATTTCCCTTATTTCCTCTTTCATCATAAAAAAAATTACACAAAGTGAACCCAAATGTAAGATTATATCAAACAAAATTGGTGGCTCTTCATTAAAATAGTATTGAAAAATGACCAAGTGTCCACTACTGCTTATAGGAAGCCACTCTGTCAATCCTTGCAAAATGCCAAGAAGTATTGCCAACCACCATTCCATAATAGGCCAATCGTCATGTTTATTTAACCGATGGGGGAGTAGCAGATAATGAGTGATGAAAAATTACGCTGTGTAACTTGCTACAACGTTTTCAACACTACAAAGGCCACCGGAGATACTGTTATCTGTCCAATGTGTGACGGGTCGTTTACAATAAACAAAACTAATATTATAGGAGGTGTAAAAGAACAGATAACTAAATTAACGAAAAATATAAAGGAAAAAGTTCTTGGTTCAGAAAACGATGATATATATGAAATAATTAATGGAAGAAAATATGATAAAGATTTACTAGAACTCGCGAATAACTTAAGTGAAAAAAGCGAGGAAATAAATCTAGAAGGAAGTAAAGCATTATTCACCAAAATTAATGATTATAATGATTACACACAAGTTGAGAAACAAACTGTAGCATATATTCGCAAGAATTACAAATTTACTGTTGAAGCAAACCAATGGCTACGAACTGAAATAAGATCAAAAGCTTCTACGAGAATTAGAGATAAGCAGACCACCGATCCGACAAGCACCGAATTTAAGAAGAAAACCGTTTTTTCCAATCTGAAAGATGCATATAATTGGGATCAAATAAATTTATTGAGCGAACAACCAAAATCTCCTGCTCAATGGGCAGGAATATTGCTGTCTATAGTTTTTGTTTTAGGAATAATGTCTGGAATTGCATATGGAATTAAATGGAATAATCAAGAGAGTCAATGGGATAATGAGGGGTTAGCATCCGTTCAAGGGACTGTTATTAACAAAAAAGGGAAGGGGCTTGAAGGCGTCCTAGTGACTGCTGAAGATAAGAAAATATACACTAATGCCCAGGGCAAATATTGGATATATGACCTCAACGGCGATAAAAATGATGAAATTCAAATTACTTTTGAATTAGAAGGCTATGGTACTGTTTCGGCGTGGATAAATCTAAGAGCTGGAAATGATAATATCCTAGGTATAGAAATGTCTGAAGACATTAAACAAATTAACCTCGATAATAGGATAAATATTGCCGAACCGTGGCCTCCAAATTATGCTTTAGCGCCTATTTTCATGATTTCAGCAATTGTGACATTGGTCGGAAGTTCATCAGCATTATTACTACAAAGTTTTAGAATGGCCGTAGTAGGTTGTATTTTTGGAATTCTGAGTTATGGTTTCTTAATTGGAAGCTTGTTGTCAATCATTTCTTTAGCTCTCATTCTTGTAGATAGAGAAACTTTTGAGAAAAAATAAGAAATATGACTTCTTGGCAAGTTATTGGAGAAATAAGAGCATTAGGAAAATGGAAAAGAATCTTTCTAACCATACTTTGGACATGGACCTTATTAATTGTTGGAACGCCTTATCTAAATGAGAAGGATTCTACAGGCGACTTAAGTGGTTCAGTCGGAATATATGATAACAAAGAAATTATTGAGAATATGAATCCCATATCTAAAATTGCATACTATTTAGGGGATATTAATTGTCATCAATTGTCTCAAAGATCGTATGAATATAATGGAAATCAAATGTCTTTTTGCGCAAGAGATTTGGGCATTTTTCTAGGACTAGCCATAGGTTTTACCTATTCATTAGGAAGAAGAATAGAATTAACATTACCTTTAATTATTTTGTCATTAATTCCGATTGGTATTGATGGAACTGTACAACTTCTTACTGGCTATGAATCAACTAATCCCAAAAGAATTATAACTGGATTAATTGCAGGTATTACAACAGGGATTGCACTGAAAATTATTGCCGACTCGTTGGATAAGAACTAATCCCAATTCAATTCTGAATCACAAAACGGACATTTCGCATAATAATCTAACGCCCCCTCTCCCTCATCAGTCCTCTCAACAAAAACCATTTCAGGGACTACACGGTAACACACTCTACATAGTTTCCCAGGATTGTATATTCTCTGATAAGCAAATATTGCTGAAACTGTGAGAATGAAAATTATGACTAAAGCTACTGTAAATAGCATTTCAACGTTTAAGCTCCTCACCAATATAGTCTTTCATATCTTTAGCACTAAATAAATTTCTGAAAAATATATAATCCTTATCAGTAAAAATACCTGCTGAGGCTAAAGTTGTTAGATACAATATTCCACCTAAAGCTGAAAATAAGAATAGTTCATACCATCTATCAACTGAAATATTAATTTGAACTTGCCACATAATTAAACCTATAATAAATGCGATAAGTAATTGGAATGTCGAATTTATAGGTGGAGTCATTTGTAGATACCTATAGCAAAGAATTCGCAAAGATACTCCACCCACAATCTCAGCAATCAGTATAGAAAGTGCTGCACCTTCACCCCCAAATCCTCCTAAATTATCAATACCAAGCTGTGGAATCTTCTCAGGGACCAATAATAACATTAAAAATATACTTAATATGGACATCAAAACACTGAGAAGTGAAGTTAATTCAGGCCTGTCTGACCCTCTAAGAGCAACAGACCAAGGCCTATTAATTACACGCACTAAAGCCACTAAAGATAATAACTGAAGAATTCGAGTTGCGGGTAAAAATTCTCTGCTTATAAAAACTAAAATAATCTCGTTGGCCCAAACTACAGTCATAACTACAACAGGAATACAAACCATAGCTACGTATTTTTCAGCATCATAAATTAATGATTTTATTCTGTTATTTTCTTTAATAGAGTGAAGACTTGAAACTGCCGGAAGAAGCATACCTTCTATAGCTAAAGCCATTGAACCTATGAATAAAGCAATTCTTTGAACTCCAAAATACAGCCCTACATCCGATGCCGTCCAAAAAATACCTATCAAGATTTTATCAATATATTGCCTAAATACACCGAATATTGAGGCTGCTGCAACCGGTATTGCATATTTTTTATATGACACAAATGTATTTTTGTCTGGTTTAGAAATCGGATAACCACGGAAATACCAAAAAGAAAAAAATGCTATTATTATGATTCCTATAACATAAGATAAAGCTAACCAAATAACACTCATTCCCAAAAAAGCCACAATAATAAACATTCCTGAGCGAATAGAAGTCCCAACTATATTTGGAATAGCAACACGCGCACTTTGTTTCAAACCACTAAAAGTAGCAGTCATAATCCCAACTATCAAAAATATAACATAGTAAATAACTACTATGAATAGCAATTCTGGAGTAGTGTCGTACAAACCTTTTCCTAAAAAATCATGCCAGAGCCAATAAAACAATGCAAAAACTAAAAGCATAAAAGATATTAAAAATAATCTGATTGTTATAAACGTACCTAAACATTTACCAAGATCTTGACCCTCACTTATTCTCTTAATATGGGCCATATTAAATCCAAAAAATGCTAAAAAGGTAAATCCGCCAACGAGACTAAGGGCGTAACTAAACTCACCAAGTGCAGTCGCCCCCATTTTCCTAGCTACAAACAATAATGCTATCCAACCAATTATTGCATTAATATTCTCAGCTGCAAAAAGCAGGGCTATTTTGCGAGAGGTCGCCATCAAACTCGCACAGTGGTTGGGATTTAAAGCCAGCCCTCCTGAGACATTCATGACTCTAGAAATATTGGTAGCTGGTGTTTTAGCACTAGATGACCTGAAAACACCTAGAGAAAGTAGAAAAGGAATTGTAGGAGGGGCAGGAATTTATTCAAGTATTGCAGCAAGTTTCTTTGCCAAAACTGCATTAGTAGCTGCTAAAGGACATGATTTTCCCGAAAAGATAATAGAAATGATACAAAAAAAAGATATAGATATAAGCTCTGTAAAAAGCCTAGATTACCCTACATTCCATTGGTCTGGAGAATATGTAGATGATATGGCTCAAGCAATAACACATGAAACTGATTTTCAGATTAATGAATATTATGATTGGGAAATAATAAAAGAACAACAGAAAACGAATATTTTGCTACTATGTAATAATAATCCAAATATCCAAAAAAGAATATTGGACCAAACTGACGCTAAAACAATAGCGATGGATACTATGAACTTATGGATTAATATTGAACCCAAGATGTTGGATCTTGTTGTTTCAAAAGTAGATATTTTATTCATTAATGATGCTGAAGCTAAAATGTACTCTAAAGAAAGTAATCTAGATTTAGCTGCTAAAAAATTAATCAAGAAAGGCCCAAAATATGTTATTATAAAAAAAGGTGATAAGGGAGCCTCATTATATTCAAACAAACTTACAAAACATTTAGATGCTTACAAAATAAAAAAATTCGTAGACCCTACCGGTGCAGGAGATAGCTTTGCTGGTGCTGCAATGGGATACCTTGCAAATCAAATTTATATTAATTCTGAGAGTATTATTGTCGCTATGAATTACGGAGCCGCTATAGCCTCAATTACTGTCGAAGGATTTGGTACTGAATCAATTGTGAATGCCAGCAAAGATGAAATTGATAAGCGATTCGAAAAATTAAGTGGTGGGCCCGGCCGGATTTGAACCGACGACCGCCCGGTTATGAGCCGGGAGCTCCACCAGACTAAGCTACGGGCCCCAGTGGCGCCGCTGATCGGATTCGAACCGATGACCGTCCGGTTAACAGCCGGATGCTCTGACCTACTGAGCTACAGCGGCACTGATGTGTGCTCACCAAAGTATGCTTTAAAACTTCTGCGATGGAGCAAGATTCTATTTATCTGTAGCTTCCTGAGCATAAGTGTCTCTAGTAATAATGGTAAGAACTCGCTTGACGACCGGAGGTTTTGCCGAGCCCGTCGTTGCCGATACTGCCAAAAGTTTAGCAAAACAAGGTCACCGAGTAATATTATTAGCATGGGATAGAACTGGAAAATGTGAAACTACTACCAGTACTGAATGGGGAACTATATGGCGATATCAAGAAGAATGTCATTTAAACAAGCCAATTACCTTTGCAAAAAAATTACCTAGTTTCCTTACATGGAGTACATGGCAAATTATTGCATTTCAAAATATTGAAAAAGATGTGATATTGCATTATCATGATTTAGACACTTTAGTAGCAGGAGTATTCACATCGAAATTAATTAGAGTTCCATTGGTTTATGATTGTCATGAAAATTATCCTGGACTTGTAGAAGGAGCAATCTCATCGGGAATAGCAAAAGGACTTCATAAACTAGAAGCTCGACTGCTAAAGTATTGTGATGGAATCATTTCTGCAGGCCCCGCGAATTATGCCAGAATAAGAAATATGATAAAAGATGGAACCAAGGCACCTTTTGCAGCCTCTGACGAAGAATCATTCCAAGTTCTTAATATGTCTCAAAGAGAATTTTTAAACGCTAAATTAACGAGAGTAGGAAATCTCAAGAGACTTGAAGCTTACCCAGAAAGAAGAATCGAAAAGCGACAAAGAAACGGAGATTTCAGACTACTTTACATTGGCGTTCTAGAAAAGCATCCTGCACGTGGAATAATAGAAGCTTCATTGACAATTGGAAAAATGAAAGGTATCCAATTTGATATTGGAGGTTTTGGAACTTTAGTACCGACTCTGAAAAAGCTTAGTGCAAAAATTAAAAATGTCGATTATATAGGTTCTATTCATCCTGATAATGTACCTCTTCAAACAATAGAATGTGATGCAGTGCTTATGGCGCTTGATCCCCAAAATATTAACAACAAATCAAGTGCTCCAAACAAATTATTTGAGGCAATGGCAGCAGGCGTGCCTATTATTACATGTAAAGAACTTTTGATGGGGCAATTTGTAGAACGAGAAGAGATTGGACTGACGTTTGAATGGGGTAAATGGGATCGTCTAAAAGCAGTGTTAATGAAACTTATGTTTGATGAAGGACTATGCAAGCGATTGGGGAAAAGGGGAAGGAAACTTGCTGAGAAAAAACATAATTGGGATTATTGTGAAGAAAGAATTGAATCCTTATACAGATATGTCAAGATTACTGAAGATTGATACGGCCATTAATCTCATCCTCAGATAAGACTGTTGGAAGTGTATCTAATGACCTAATCAAATATTTCTCAGAGAAATCAAAAGGATTGTCTATATCTGGATCTTCACCTGCTGCTAATTTTAAGTAAGTATCAATCATAGAATATTTGCCTGAAAGATTAAACAAATTTGTTATCATAAAAAATCTACCTATATTTATTTCTGTGACACAGAGCTCATCATTTGCATTCATTTTTATATCAATATCATAATTACCGTGTGCTTGACCCTTAGATAATTTTTGAATAACGTCTATACAAAAAGCGAAAAGGTCTTCATCATAAACTGTCTTGGCGAGCTCTGGTGAAGAGGACATATTACTTGGACGGGAAGCTGCCTCTATGTAAGAAAGGCGTTCAGCTGCTTTCATCAAAATTAATTTACCATCTTTCCAGGTGCTTTGGCATGCAAAATCTCTCCCAGGTAAAAATTCCGAGATTGTAAAATCTGAAACATCCATTCCACGCATCTCATTCCAATACTTAATCCACCACTTAGCCTGATCTGAATCTTTGACCTTAGTAGCGCCTTTAGAACCTGCTCCTTTTATTGCTCGGCACCATAGTAAATCTGAATCTAATTTTGAGAAAATATCATCTACATCATTAAGGTTCTCAACATGATATGTTTCAGCTACTTTAATTCCATTTTCAATCGCAAAATTATGGAAATTCCATTTATTCAAACAAAGGGCAACTGATTGATGATCAGGGAAAAACAATTGTGTATCTAGCTTTTCACGAATTTCAGAAAGCTTCTCCACTTCTGGATCATTAGTTGGTATTATCAAAAGAGGTTTTTCTTTCTTTATTATTTGACACACTATTTTCTCATAGTCTGAAGAACTGGCTGGAGGGACAACAAAACAAGAGTCAACGGCTGCCCTTGCTACCTTATGCTTAGAAATATCAAAACCAATTAAAGAATACCTATCTCTATCTTTAATTGTAGATATTATATTATTAGCGCCACCACCACCTGCACCTGTAATTATTACTTTGATTTTTTCCATTACTAATACATCATCTCTGAATTAGGATAATATTTAAACTCGAGAATATTATTTGAAGGATCCCTAAAAAAAAGAGTACTATGGGCTTCGGGCCTTCCTTCAAATCTAGTTGTAACAGGTTGAAGAAAATTAACCTTGTGTTTCTCTAATCTATTTATCATCTCACTAAAATCTGCTTCGTCATAAAAAGTAACGCCAAAATGTCTCGGATAAGGATCTGGATCTGGATCTATTTTATCCGGAGAAAGATGGCAAACTAACTGATCACCAAAAAAATTGAAAGTGGCCCTGTCATTATATTTTCTACACAACTTACAACCCAGTATTGTTTCATAAAATTCAACTGTTTCACCAAGGTCACTACAAGGAATCGCTAAATGAAAAACATCTTTAGAATTGCGCATACAACTTGACCAAAGCTGACATTATTTATAATCTAAGTTAACTCAAAAATTAAAGTCAAGAACTTGAGTATCAAATGTTTGTAGGTTTACTGCAATAGCTCTACAAGGTTCTGGTTGAAAACCCATCATCTTTTGATAATCTGTTTGAGCTTGCCATGTCCCTGGATTCATCATCAAGACACCATTATATCTTTCTACACCAAATGAATGGACATGACCTGTAACAAAGATATCAGGTACATCTCGTATCAAAAGATGGTCTTGCTTCTCAGGAGCAAGAGGAGTTTTTCCACCATATATCGGTGCCAAGTGCCTCCTATCCAATAATTCCTTCATCATACCTATAGGGTTCTCATAGGACATCTCTCGAAGACTTACTAAATCATCAAGTGATTTACCATGGTAACAAAGAACTTTAACTCCAGCTAAATCTAAAAGAACCGGATTTGCCGTGAAAGTCAAATTATCTCCAAAATTCTTGATAACTCTATCTGGCAAGGGTAATTGTGGCTCCATAAGTCTAACGGCATCATGATTTCCTGGCATTATAACTGTCTGAATAGGGAATGGAATTTTAGAGACGGATCTTGCTAATTCTGAATACTGTTCCCACACGTCAGTGATAGATAAATCTGCCTCTTGGCCAGGATAAGAATCAATACCATCTACTGCATCGCCAGCTATAACCAAATAACCTGGATTTGGAATCCACTCTTTGTGATAATCTACATCTCCATTTAACCAAGAAACAAACTTATCCCATTCCCTCTCCTTAAATGTACCACTTCCTAGATGTATATCAGAAATAAAAAGTGCGATATATGGTTCCTCTGCTCTCGCAGATTCTCTATATCTTCCTAAATGAGGTCTCACAATTGGTGAATTTACGAATAAAACATTACCTTGGCGATTAAGCTTCCCTGAGACTCCAATAACTTCATCATTTAGCAAATTAAGATTCTCGCTCTCTTCTTTAAGCATTATATTTAATCGCCCATTCGGATCCTCAAGAACGACCCTTATACGGCCATTAGTGAAAGTTTGTACCTCGGCAACCATGCCTATTACCTTATTTTCTTCATCCGGATTAAGTGCAGTTAGAAATCCTGCATCTCGCATCGAAGGATTACGTCGAACTAAACGTGAAAGAGTTTTGAACCTATCATTAAAAAGAGAAACGTAGCTCTCTAACTTACCGTCTGATAGACTCTTATCTATTTGCCTTTCAATGATTATAGGTGGAATATTAGATAACTTAGGGCGACTGATTGGTTTAGGAGGTTTGGGCTTCTCATCAACAAGTAAATCAGAAACACTAAGAAACAATTTAGGACCCTTAAGGGATTTAACAGATTCTTCAAGTAATACCAACCCTTGTGGATGATTAGAAATATGTGTAACTAATTCTGGTGAAGGCATAAGCTTACGCTCCGAAAGCCAAGCTATTATTTCCTTTTCTTTAACTGTCAAGATTACACCTATTAGAAAGAGAACAAAACCCTTTTGCAAGATTTCAGATGTAAAAAGAAAATGATTATATTATAATAAAAAAAGGTCGGAAAATCGGGCTATAAAAATGGCCGAAAAAAACTATGATACCCCGCAAGTTTATAGGCAGTAGGCTATACCCAACGCCCAGTCAGTTGTGGGCCTATTATTATGGAAAAAAGTCAAAAAAACTCAAATGCAAATATTTTCGATAATCTCTCCCACGACGAGAGAATATTTAAGAATAGAGAAGCTCTTTCGTCAACTTACATCCCTAAACATTTCCCTCACCGTGAAGAGGAGATTAATACTGTTGCAAACATTTTGAAACCGGCATTACAAGGCTTTCGACCCTCCAATATTTTAATATATGGTCAAACAGGAACTGGTAAAACAGCTATTGCAAAATTCATTTCTGACCAAATAACTGAAAAAGCAAGAAATGAAGATAAAAAAATCCACACCGCATACATCAACTGTAAACAAACGAACACAACATATGGAATACTTGCTAATATTGGAAAAGCTTATTCAGCAAAATGGGATGAAGAAATACCAATTGCAGGATGGAGAATAGATAAGGTATATTCCAAATTAAGACAAAAGGCTAATGAAAATGGTGGTATTGCAATAATTGTTCTTGATGAAATTGATGCATTAGTTAATAAATCTGGGGATGATATTTTGTACCACCTTACTGGATTAAACTCTGATTTAGAAAATTCAAAAATAGCAATTATAGGAATATCTAATGATGTCAAATTTACGTCGTGGCTTGATCCGAGAGTGAAATCAAGACTTGGAGAAGAATCATTAGCTTTCGCCCCCTATAATGCCCCTCAAATTGAGGATATACTCTATAATCGATCTAAAATTGCCTTTCGCGAAAATATTGTTGAGCCATTAGTCCTATCATATTGTTCAAGCAAAGCTGCACAAGAACATGGAGATGTTAGAAAGGCTCTAGATTTACTTAGAATATCAGCTGAACTAGCTGAAAGAGAGAATAGAGAAATTGTCACTGCAAAATATGTTAATCTGGCACAAAATGTCATGGAAAGTGATCAAGTGAAAAATATTATCTCGACATTACCTATACAAAATAAAGCAACTTTTGCAAGTATAATTGCAAATCAAGGAACAAGAGAAAGAGGACAGCAGACAACCGGAGAGGTTTATGAGACATATTCACACATTTGCAATGTATTTAAATTAGAACAATTGACTCAGAGAAGAATTGGCAATCTAATATCCGAATTGGACATGCAAGGTTTGATAAATGCTAAAATTGTTAGTCTGGGAAGACAAGGAAGAACCAGATACATTAACTTAGCTATAGACAAAAATCAACTTAAAACCATAGTAAGAAAAGATTCGTTTTTCACAGATGTGCTTGAAGAATTAGCAAAAACAAAAAATTTCATGGGAAGTATGCAACTCAGACTAATCTGATTCTTTTGCATATCTTTCAGCTATCCCTTCGTTCCATCCTTTTTCCCAACCTGCTGCAATAGCTGCCTGTAATCCTGCTTTTCTAGCAAGAATCCTAGCTTCACTTAGGACTTCTTCACGCTTCTCTCTGGACACTTGACTATTTATTTGAGAAGATACTTTTCTGACGTCCTCAGTTAATTCCTCAGCCAGACTCCATATTTCCTTTAAAGTATTATCTCGAATATTTTCTTTATTAGATCCAGAAGGTAAATTGAGTGCTGCAGCATACCCTTCGGCTTTAGATTCATTAAAGGCCTCTGATTTTACCGCAGTACCTTTCGCTTTCTCGCTACTATAATTAGCCCAAGATAAACCTCTAGATACTCCAGGGACATACTTCTTTACAAAATCCGGTATTTCAGAATCTAAATCTTTTTCCTTGGGCATGAGATAGTATTAGGAGGCTGAATAAAGAAAGTTGACCTCAATCACGATAAGTATCTGGAAACAACAATAATAGAACTGTGATTATCTCAAGACGGCCAAGCATCATCAAAACTGAAAGAAACAATAAGGTAGTCTCTGAAAAACCAAAATAAGTTGTAGCTGGACCTATTGCACCCAAACCTGGTCCAATGTTAGCCAAACAAGATAGAGAAATAGAAATTCCATCAATCAGATTAAGCTCAGGCTCTAAATATAATACAACAAGCGACCCGCCAACAAATAAAATGATAAATATAAAGAAAAAGACACCGACATTACGAAAAAGGTCTTCATCGAGAACTTTACCTCCAATTCTCAACTTGATTATGGCCTTAGGATGTATAACTAACAACATTTCTCTCTTTAAGGCCTTGAATAACAACATTATTCGAACCATCTTAATTCCTCCTGTTGTAGATCCTGCACAACCACCCATGAACATTGTAGAAAGAAGAATGAAAATAGAAAGATTCGGCCAAGTCATGTAGTTTGCTGTTGTAAACCCAGTTCCGGTTAGCAAAGATACTGTTTGAAATAAGGTATAACGAATGTTACTAGAATGTTCTAAGTTTTCAGATTGAAGCGCTCTATTCAAAAAAATTACTGAGAAACATGTAAAAACCAAAAAAGAATAGACCCGAAGCTCTTCATTACTTCTTATAACTTTAAAGGCCGAACTAAGTTTAGATGACAACGACTCTGCGCCTCTAGTTAGATAATTAAAAACGTAATATAATATAACAAAATTGATACCAGATAAAAACATAAAAAAAGTTATTATTGAATCTGAAATGGGATTATTATATGCACCAATAGAATCTATTTTTGGAGAAAAACCACCTGTAGAAACTGTTGAAAAAGAATTGCAGATTGCATCGTAAAAAGGCATATCTGTCAAAATAACCAATAAACTAATCTCTAAAATTGTAAGAGCAAAATAAAGGCTCCAAAGTAAACGTGCTGTCTGGGCCATTTGAGGCTTGAGGCGCGTAATGCCTGTGCCTGGCATTTCTGCTTGAAGAACTTGGACGCCTCCGCCAAACAATCTTGAAAAAATAATAGTAGCTAACACAATTATTCCCATACCTCCAAGCCATTGGGACTCCGAACGCCACAAAAGAAGAGATTTTGGTGCATCAAAATATCCTTGCTCATATTGTTTAGCATTTACAACATCTTTATCCTCAGGTACTTCAAGAATTGTAGCACCAGTAGTAGAAAGACCTGACATTGATTCAAAAACCGCCCCCGAAATTCCCATCTCATAAGACATTAAACCTAGTGTTTCACAAACAATATAGGGAAACGCCCCAACAAAAACCATGAAAACCCAAACTAAAGGAACTAAAACAAAAGCCTCTCGATTTCTTATATCATCGTCTGTATGAAAATAATAATAAAGAAAACCACCGCCAAAGACACACAAAAGCATTGGAAGTAAAAACATTAAGCCAACATTGTAAAGATCCTCACCAAGAATTAATCCTGTAATAATTGGAAAAATAAATGATATTCCAAAAAAAGCTACAATTATACCAACTAAACTTAAAATAAGATTAAAACGCATTACTAATGGAAGAAATCTTCTACCTCTGGAAGTTGATTCTTTAGTGTGAAGACAAGAACATGATCTCCTTCCTCCAACACAGATTCTTCATCTGGAAAAAGAGCCTCGCCGTTACGATTTATCATAGCAATCAGTGTTTTATCAGGTAGGCCAAGGTCCTTCAACTTTCTTCCTATAGTTCCGTTATTATTTTTGATTAAGAATTCACGAACTGAAGCGTCACCACCCTCTAACTCTTCTAGGCCCTCTATTTCATCTGTAGAAGTTGCTCGATTAACTATTGCATTTACTGTAACTCTCTTAGGATTGATTAGCGTATCAATGCCTGTATCTTGAACAACATACTCTAATTCTGTTTGGTACACGAGAGCAACTGTACGTTTAGCCCCTTCTTTTTTTGCTAAAAGACAACTCAACACATTGAGATCCTCTCTATCTGTAGCTGCAACAAACAAATCTTCATGCCTTATTCCTTCTTCTCTAAGGAAATGACGATCGGTCGATGAACCCAGTAATACTCTTACATTTTCTGGCAAATATGCACTAGCGGCATCTGCCATCTCTTTATCTGGTTCAACAATATAAATTTCAACATCCTTATATCTCTTATGAACTTGTTCAGCTAGTCTCAGACCTATATTACTAGTCCCTGCAATCATTATACGCTTTATGTTACCTTCACCCGTTATCTCTTTGGGAATACCTAATGCATCTGAAAGACTATCAAGTTCACTATACTCGCTCAATAAGATTAAAATCCGATCTCTAGGCATAAGTGTGTCATTTTCTGTTGGAATAATCACACCTTCTTCTCTAGCAATAAGAACTATACGACAATGTGGAGGTAATGAAATAGTTCCAAGTGGTCTACCAACAGAAGGCGAACTGTCATTCAAACGAACTTCTAAAATTCTTAATTTCCCAACAGAAAAATGTTCTAGACGAGTTAATGCTGGCCTAGATAATATTTGCCAAATCCTGTGCATAGCTAATTCATCAGGACTAACAAAAGCATCAACTCCAAAAAGATCATTATGATCATAATCTAATGGTAAATCTATGATCTCTGGATTGTTCAAACGAGCAATAGTATGACTGCCAAATTTCTTAGCAATAGAACAACCAATCAAATTAACTACGTCTTTCCCCGTAACTCCAATAAACAAATCTGCATCCTTTATAGATGCGGTTTCCAAAAGAAATTTTGCTGAAGCTGCATTGCCTTGAAAAACTTGTGCATCGAGTGTTTGTGCACGTTTCACAGAAATCGGATTTGAATCTATAAGTGTAACTTCATGACCTCTATAAACAAGGTCACGGGCTACTCGAAACCCGACTTCTCCAGCACCCGCGATGAATATACGCATTGTTGCTCTTCACAAAAGGGGTTTTTTAAAAGCTCGTATTAACTAAGATTCTACCTTATTCTCGAAATTTTTAAGGATAAAAGAAGAATATCCGCCTAAAACTAGAAACAATATTGACAATATTATTGAGAAAAAAGCAAAACTCTCAAATACTTGACTTAAACCTAAATTAGGTGATAAGCCCTCTGCTTCATAATCCTCTTTCCATGGCCACAAAGTTATCAATGACCCACACATCAAACCTGCAAGTAAAGACATAGTATAATCAAGGAAATTATTCATAGCATAACTCATAAGAGGGACAAAAGAAAGCAAACCTATTAGACCCCCCAATAGAAAATAGGATAAAGAAATAAAATCAAGATCATGAAAAGAACTTGCAACCACCGTATACTGGCCAAGTGTTAACAAAACAAGTGCACCACTTATTCCTGGTAAAAGCATGGCTGTAAGAGCCAAGGCTCCACTAATTATTAACAAAATATTACCGCTACCATTACCATCTAAACTAGAAGTTGTGTACATTATTATCATTAATATTCCAACAAGAAAAAGTGAATAATGCTTACCATTAGGATTATCCACTAAATTCCAAGGTTCTCTTATACTGAACAATACTAACCCAAAGAAGAAAGAATAGACAAAAGGTGCTGTAGTTTTTCTTTCTAAGAGCCCTAAAGAATCATCTGAATCAACCAGTAATTTGGTAACTAAGTAATATGAAAAAATCATACCAATCCCTAAAGTAAACAAGAAGAAAAATGAAGATAAGAAAACATTCTGGGCTTTAGGTGGAAATCTATCTTTAACAAATGATAAACAATCTGAAATAGATTGAATAAGCTTTGAATATATGCCCAATATCAAGGCTATAGTTCCACCACTAACTCCAGGAACTGCATCTGCAGCCCCCATCAAGAGGCCATGACCAAAGGTTCTTAGATTTACCTCTGATTTGGGATCTTTAATCATCTTTATCCCTATAGAAATCTATTTTTGAGGCGATAGCTACTTTAGAAGCTAATTTACGTGAAACTTTACCCTTCTCACCTCTAGAAGCCTGCTTAACTGAAGGATGTTGATATAGAAAACCATGTTTAGGAGGTGGAGAACCTTCTGAAATGTGACGAAACAATGCCTTTTCAGCCCCAAGTAATTGTATTGTAGATGAAGGCATACGAGCAAGCTTAGACAAACTACCTGCTGAAGAAACTAATCTTACCGCTAATTGATTACCAACTACATCTACTATTGAAGGGAAAACCTCAGGCGCTTGTTCCTCTATATAATTGGAAAGAACTGTAACCATTTTAGATGAAGATTCATAATGCTCTTTGAGTGGTAATAATTGCTCAGGAATAATTTCTGCCTGTAGTACTTCCTGACCCTTAATACGAGGATTACCAGTTATCTGAGAATACCATGTAGACAAACGTGTAGAAATTGTATTAAGTGAGTTATGGCTTTCATCCAAGGCCTCTATCGCTTGAATAAGGTTTCTATCTGGTGTCAAACTTTGTCCAATTCGCTTTTTAACTTGTATGATGCTAGCTTCTCTAAGAATTTTTAAAGGTATATTCTTTTTTATAGAAAAAATTGAATCATCTGTACAATTAACATCTAATGCTTTAGCTAAACCTAGGACATCGATTGGAAGTCTCCGTGGATTACCTGAACTAGTAATTACAGGCATTATCTCGTATTCCGTATCTAATCTCTACGCCTCAAAAACGAAACCAGTGTGACAACCACGACTACTGAAAACAAATTCAAACCTGGTAGCAAATTATCTTCTTCAGTCTCTTCTGGTTCAGTACTTATTAAATCTGATTTAAGAACCATAAGTGGTAACGTAATTTTTGTTGATTTTGAGGAATCACTAACCAAGGTTACATTAAGAACTCCAGAAACTTCTCCAGAAGGTGTTGCAATAGGTGGCTTAACCTCAATAATTACTTCTTCAAATCTTCCAGGTTCCAAACTAACTGAAGTTTTTCCTAAATCAAACCACGAGATTATGCTACCTTCTAATGAAATATTAACTATTTCAGGTGTATTACCTTTATTAGTGAAAAGAACTCTAAATGTTCCTATTGTTCCGGCTGTAACGTCACCAGGCTCTTCACTTAATTTAATATCAACATTATGCTTTTCTTCAATAAATATTGTGAAGTTCAAGTAAATAACTTCTTCCGACTGACCAGATTCTACTGTAGACTTAACAGTATTATCTCCTCCGAAAACCGTTTCAGGAACAATAACATTAAGATGAACATCCACAGACTCGCCTGCTTCTAAATCAAACGATGTCCCTTTAACGCTAGCATAAGTGTAATCCCAACTTGGACACCCAATACAAGGAACAGGGAGGTCTGGCGAAGGGAGACTAACATAATCTTTTGCATTACCATTATTTGTGATTGAAAATAGGAAGGGTATCGTGCTTCCCTCATTACCATCTTTCCTATTTTCCAATGTAGAAACATCTAATTTGTAAACTGCATTTGTAGATATCTTGAAAGTCTTAGAAGTCACAACCTTATCATTTAATCCTGAGGTTCCAAGTAAAACCATTGTTAATCCTTCATCATTCCGCAAATCATGGGGACTTGTAGTAATCTTAAGTTTGAAAGTTTTGACTTCACCTTTAGGAACTTTAATTGAGCTTAAACAACTTGTACCTATACAATAACTCCAATCTGCAGCTTTACCACCTAAATCAACCACTAAGGAGATGTCATCTTCATGATTTGCATTGTTCTCTATTACTACATCAAATTCATGTACTTTACCCGGTTTTCCTGACAAATGATCATTTGCAATATCAATACTAAAGTCTGCAAAATATTCAATTTGGACAGATAAGTGTAATTGAGCAACTTTTAAACCAGAAGAATCTAAGATTAGATTGACTGAAAAATTGTAAAATCCTGGATTTGTATCCATAGGTATCGTCAAAGGTAAATTAAATTGATCATAACCGCCATATGGATTTAAATCTGAAGTAGAATACGGAAGAACATTTCCGAAATCCCAACCACTCGGTGCTCCAGAATCTAATTCTGCTGTGAAAGATTCAGGACTATTCCCACTATTCACAATCTTTATATCGAATGTAGTACTTTGGTCTGGGTTCAAAAGTCTAGAATTATCTTCTGTAGTAATTTGACTATCATACACCGTTTTAACAGTTGTAGTCGAAGAAACGGCGTCTGTGGCACTAGAATCATCAATAGACATTGCCTTAACGCCAATAATTGCTGAATCTGTATCAATTGCTGAAGGAGGAACCTTGACATACAAATCTAAATCATAGGAATTACCATTTTCTAAATCTTCAACAATATAAGTACTTAAGGTAGCAATCCATGCGTTACAGCCCTCGCAAAGTTCTGTGCTTAATTCAAAATCATCAGGATCAGTGCCATCATTAGTTAACGTTACTGAATATGACACAACTTCATTAGGATTACCTGCTTTTGTACTCTCTGAAATTGTTAATGATAAATCTCTGACTGGAATCCGAACCGACGTATTTGTCTCCAAATAACCACCAAATTGTTCCCTATTTGATGAATTTATAGAAATATTACAAACAGACCAATCATCCTCTACTGAATCTTCAGGGCTCATAATAGTTAATTCAATATAAAACACTTCATCTGGTTCTAAATTAGGAGTATCATTTTGACTAAGACTTGAACTCCAGTTGTCTTCCATAGTATCTTCTATTTCTAAATCAAATGAATCAGTACCATCTCCTGTATTTTTCACACTAAGAGAATATAGTATTTGTCCGCCAGGTATAACTCTCTTTGAAGCATCTGGAGTAGTGAACTCAACTCCATATGTTCGACCATTATTAACTGAAGTTGTTGTATTTGTATAGCCATGAATATAATCATATTCTTCCTCTTGAACTTGAGCAATGAAAGGAATAACTGCATATTCATCAACTGCTGCTGTATTAGGTATGTTAACTGTCAAAAGAACGTCCTCAGACTGGCCTGGATTAAGTGTAACAGAACTGATAGAAGTATAGCCACTCCAATCCTTAGGCGTATCGCCAATGTATAACAAAAAATCATCTGTATTCTTACCTACATTCTTAACCTGAGCTGAATATGAGACAGATGTAGAACGATCTCCTGATTTGGAAGAACCTTCTCGGAGATAAATATCTACTGCATAAATTGTATCTATCTCTAAATTTTGATCGATACTAGAATCTACAGAAGTGGAATTTTGAGAAGTGGCAATTATTGAAAAATCCATGTCATCACAGGTTTCCGTTCCATCGCCATTATCTTGACATCCAACTCCTTGTATTGGTGATCTAAAAGTAAAAGTAATCGTATCTTGTTCTTCAGACCATAAAAATATAGTCTGAACTACCGATGCTGCATACCATCCATGGTTATTACTATCGTCCCAAGTAATCTCAAGATCATAAGTATCGTCATTATCTCCTGTATTACTAATAACATAATCAATGGTTATCTCTTCATTACGGGTTAATGTCGCCTCTCCTGGCGTACTTGTACCTGGATCGTATTCAAGCATTACTCCATATGCAGCCCTTGGTGAATCAACATTTGTATTTGAAAGCAAGGCTGATTTACTCTCAATGATTGTATGACTAAGGCCTACGACTGGTGAAAGCAAAACCAAAGCTACGAGCGATACTAAGATAGGGTATCCGCTTCTGTTCATAGAATAGCACTGACGTAGAAAGTTTATATAAGTATTACTCATCCTCATCTTTGTCTTTTTCTATGGCTTTAGTAATAATATTAACTTCCTTTTGCAAATCATGAATATCGTCTCTTAATTTTAACATAGATACTTCAAAAGGTGTGAAACCTTGATTAGAAAGGGCTCTCGTAGCTATAAACATACCAAGCAAGATACCTCCCAAAACTGCAGCCAACGAAACTGTAAAAACTGAAAAAGAATAGAATATTAATAAATCACTAGCATCAAAAGATATCAAACCCATCTGGAAGAGAATTAAATAAGATAAAAAAACCACAACCAAAACTATCGTAATTTGATAAGACAAAGGTGCTCGAGATAAATTCATAGTCTGTACTCCAAAGCAACATTATAAGGTAATTGCTTAGTCTCTAAAATTTCCTGATTGTTATCATCATTTTGTAATAAATCAACATAAACTAATCCATCTTCCTCTCCAATAAATACTTTAAACTTGCAAATATACTCCCAAAAAACCTTGCTGACATCTGCAGAAACATAAAGGGAAGAATACCCCTTAGAGTCAATAATCATATCATTGTTTGAAAAATTTTTTTGATGACTAAAAACGGAATTTAATGATGAATTTTCACCATTCATGAGAATTGTGAAATTACCCATTTTCACACGAGGGGTAGTGTATAAGTAGATCCAAATATCTTCATTATCTGAATCAATTTGTAGTGAGACTATTATTTTGGAAGGTTCAGTCTCCTGACACCCTGAAAACGAAAGTGTAACCAACATCACAACAATCCCTAACCTACGAATCACAATAACTTCTAGAGATGGGGGATAATAAGGATAATCTCAATAACTACCACTTATAGGGCATATATGCCTGCAAAAGGATTCCAAGTAATCGCTATCGAAGCAAAACGACATCGAAAATCAGCTCCACAAAAGCAAGTTCGAATTGATCACAACACAACTGTACTTTCCGTTAGAAAATCTTCAGATACAGACTTAAATGTAGAAATGAGGTATACTGTCTCATACGGGCTATTAGGTACTGTACAACTCGACTGTGAAATAATTTATTTTGATAAACAAAAAAAGAATATTAAAACGATAGAAAGTAAATGGGAAAAAGAGCACAAACTACCAGATGATGTTGCAGAAGTAGTACATAATAGAGTTTTAGCACAAGGCTCTTTTGAGGTACTAAATATAGCAAAAAAGTTAAACTTGCCCCCTCCTTTTAAGATAGAAATACCACAAATAAAGATAGGTCAGCAAAATAAAGCAACCACGAAAAAAGATAATAGTCCTGAAATTGCATAAAAATGACCTCTATGGATTACGAATGTCCCAAGTGCAAGAAAAAAAATAAGTTAATATTACTGGGAAATGATTACGGCTGTTTTGAACAAACGTGTAAAGGCTGTTTGGCTAAAATGGAAATAGAAGTAGACAAAGAACAAAATATAGATTATATCAATATAAAGAAGACAAATAATCAACTTATAGATAGAATCAATAAAGTTCCTTCAGACTATGAGGAAATGGAGGTTGGTAAATCAACCTTAGAAAAAAACCAAAAAAAAACGGAAAAAAATAGATTAGTAAAAATTATTTCTCTACTCATCCTCAGCGCTTCCCTTATGGGATTTCTAACTGGTGGAGCGCTTTATTATTCTCCTGATGAGTTCCCAGACTCAGAAGTGATTAAGATTGAGATTATTGTGAGAAATAAAACTACTACAATAGATAATGCAGAAATATTGATTAATAATAAAGATACAAAGCAAAAACATCTAGGTGATGGAAGCTATGAATTTTTTTTGAAACCTGGGAGATATCAGATACAAGTAAGTGCTCCAAATCACATGACGGCAAACATGGAAGTCTACATCCCACTACAAGACAATAATTTGAGCTTAGTTAATTATAACCAAGGACTAGATGGAGTCAATTTATTTACTTTTAACTTGAAAGAAGGTAACGGAGAAGAAGAATTAGACTCTAATACATACAATAGAATGATTAAATGGTGCCCAAGCCTAATGTTGGTTTTTTCGTTAATTGGAACTTGGGGGGCATGGATGACATATACTCTGCAATCATATAAGAATGCTCAAATTGGAGCATTCTTTTCGATTATGGCTATGGGGTTTTTTGTAATTGGCCCAATATTAGGAATTATAGCCTTAATTTTATTACCTAGAGTAAAAAAAAGTTTCACCGTGCCTTTTAAAAACTAGAACCATGAAACTAGATTGTGAAGCTAAAAGCTGGATTAGAAGTGCATCAGCAATTAGACTGCGGTAAACTTTTCTGTAAATGTGAGACATCTGAATACGGTAAAGACGTTACTTTTAAGAGAAAATTACATGCAACAACAAGTGAATTGGGAAATGTTGATATTGCTGCTCAAGCTGAAGGAATAAGAGAGTTTACATACTTCAATAAAAGTTGCAACTGCCTTGTTTATACTGATGAAGAACCCCCGCGGGGTCCAAATTCTAAAGCTATTGAAATTGCCTTAGAATTTGCTAAATTAACAAAGTCTGAAATACTCGAAGAAGTACACTTCATGCGTAAGATTGTTGTTGACGGCTCGAATACAAGCGGATTTCAAAGAACGGGTCTAGTCGCTACAGGCGGGCAAATCAAATATGACAATGGAGTCTTAGAAATTGATCAAATATGCTTAGAAGAGGATTCGTGTAGAAGAGGCAAAAAAAATGATGAATATCTGCTTGATAGGTTAGGAATCCCCTTACTAGAAGTAACGACTAAACCTCAACTAAATAATCCTGAAAATGTAAAAAAAGCAGCTAAAGCCCTAGGCAGATTGTTAAGGGCATGCAGAGTTAAGAGGGGTCTAGGAACAATTAGACAAGACGTAAATATTTCAATAAACAATGGGAACCGAGTTGAATTAAAAGGATTTCAAGATTTATCAACTATGAATAAAGTTGTAGAAAATGAAATTATCAGACAAAACGAAATTAATAACATAATTAGAGGTGAAACTGGAAATCCAAAAGAGGTTAGTAAATATTTTGACAAGGAAAAAGGGTTTGCTTTGGCCTGCAAAATTAAAAACTGGAATGGAATTCTAGGAAATAAAAACTCTGATGAGACTCACCCAAGAATGGGGAGAGAATTAGCAGATCATGCCAAAAAAGCAGAATTAAAAGGATTGATGCACAGCGATGAATTACCAGCCTATGGGATTACTTCTGAGCAAATCATCTCAATTAAAAAATATCTAAATTGCAAAGAAAAGGACGCATTCATATTGATGTTTGGCAAAGAAAAAGATGTTAGAAACGCAATGGAACTCGTTATTGAAAGAGCTAAAAAATTTGGTGTTCAGAAAGAAGTCAGGAGAGTAACCCCAGAAGGAAAAACTCGGTACTTGAGACCTATGCCTGGAGCGTCACGAATGTATCCTGAAACTGATATTCCTCCTGTAAAATTAGTGAATATTAAAATAAAAACACCAAAAACTCTAGATCAGCGCGAAGATGAGTTACCATTAAATGAAGAAGAATCAAAGCAATTGGTCTCTAGAAATCTAGATAAGAAATTCAATAAACTTCTAGAAGAATGTAATGAACCTAAAATATTATCTAGAATTATATTGCACATTATACCTAACCTAAACTCATCCAAATCTCGAATAACTGATGCTGATATATTAACTGTAACAAAATTGGTAAGTGATGAACAGATAGCCAAAGAGGGCATTGAAGACGCCCTGTTGAAAATCAGTGGAGGAATAGAAATAATTATTAACTCTAGAAACATGGATTCGGAGATTAAACTATTCATAACTAATCTAATCAATAATAAAAAAGAATTTGTAAAAGAAAAAGGAATGAGTGCTGTAGGTCCTTTAATGGGGCTAGTTATGGCTGAATTCAGAGGGAAAATGGACGGGAAAAAAATAAATCAGATTTTGATAGACAAAATTAAGGAGAATTTGTGATTCGAAAAGCTCTGATATTAGCTGCCGGAAAAGGCAAACGAATGTGGCCATTGACTGAAAATACACCGAAGCCTTTACTCCCTATTGCAGGAAAAAGCATAATTGAGAACCAAATAAATGAACTTACAAAAGCTGGCGTCAAAGAAATAAACATTCTGATTGGATACAAAATGAACAAGATTTCTGATAGATTACGTGATGGAAAACATTTAGATGTAAAAATAAATTATATTATTCAAACTAAGCAAAAAGGGACTGGGCATGCAGTAAACCAGATGAAGGGGTTGATTGAGGAACCATTTTATTGTTTAAATGGTGATACTTTGATTGACCAAAAAAATCTTTCTAAATTAAAAGAAAAAGAAAGTGAAATTGTAATGATGACTACAACTGTTAGAGATGGATCAAACTTTGGCGCAGTAAAATCGAAAAATGGGCACCTAGTCTCTATAAAAGAAAAGGGTGTTTCTGGAAAAACTTCAATTAATGCAGGAATCTATCTATTTAACGAAAAAATTTTCCCTGCAATAAATAGCATAAAAAAATCTATTAGAGGAGAATATGAACTAACAGATGCTCTTGAAAAAATTGCTAGCGATGTTCATGTTCTGGAATATGAAGGATTCTGGAAAGATATTGGATCGCCTTGGGATTTAATAACGGCAAATGAAAAAGCTATTGAGCAGATAAAAAATGTGAATAAAGGCAAAATAGAAAAGAATGTTATTATAAAAGGCACAAACTATATTGGTAAAAACACAATAATAAAATCTGGAACTTACATTGAAGGTCCTGTATGGATTGGAGATAATTGTACTATTGGGCCAAATTCATACATAAGAAATGGAACTGTACTTTGCGGGAATAACAAAGTAGGGGCTGCTAGTGAAGTTAAAAATACCATATTTATGAAAGGAGCAAATGCACCACATCACAATTATGTTGGTGACTCCATAATTGGAAAGAACTGTAATCTAGGTTCGGGTACAAAAATAGCCAATCTCAGATTAGATAAGAGTGAAATTATTGTTATTCATAGAGGAAAAAAGACCGAAACTAACAGGAGAAAACTAGGTGCTATTATTGGTGACGAGACAAAAACAGGGATAAACACATCGATTAATTCAGGAACAATAATTGGTACCAATGTTAAAATTGGACCTAATGCAACTGTTTCTGGTACTTATGAGTCACAGAGTACCATAATCTAATGCACATTCTGCAAGTCACTCCATATTTTTATCCTCACTTCGGAGGGGTAGAATCACATGTTATGGGATTGTCAGAGCATCTGATAAAATTAGGGCATGACGTAGAAGTAATTACATCACGTTATAGCAGAATGCCTGAAATAGAAAAAATAAATAAAATAAAAGTCACTCGACTACCTCAATGGATTAACTTGTATAACACTCCTGTTGTGACTGCGATAGAAAAGTTCGTACGTTTAAGCCATGCTGATATAGTACACGTACATTCCCCGCCACCTTTTACTGAACGATTTGCAGCTAAAGGTGCTAAATCTTCCAATAAACCTATAGTTGTAACTCATCATTGTGATTTAGAACTTAAAGGAATGTTAGGGAATATGGCCGTAAATTTTTATCAACGGTTTTTGGGAAAATATCCCTTGAAAATTGCTGATAAAGTTATATCAACTACTGAAAGTTATGCTACAACTTCAAGAAGTCTATGGGACATAGATGTTAGTGTAATACCTAATGCAGTGGATATCAAGAGATTTAGTCCAAAAAATGAAGGTAAATTTCTAAGAGAAAAGTATGCAACTAACAATGAACCTCTAGCATTATTTGTTGGTAGACTAGTACCACATAAAGGAATAGGGATATTAATTAGAGCTCTAAAAAACACTGAACATGGAAAATTGTTAATTGTTGGTGATGGGCCGTATCTTAATTGGCTCAAAAACCTAACGAAAAAACTAGATTTAACAAAAAGAGTTGTATTTGTAGGGCCTATTGCAGATTATTGGTTACCTTCTTATTATGCTGCAACAGATGTGGTTGTTTTACCGTCAACCTCAAGATTAGAAGCATTTGGAATTGTGGGATTAGAGGGGATGGCATCTGGAAAACCACTCATTCTCAGTGATATACCTGGTGTTCGTGATGTAATCTCAAGCGAAGAAGGATTTATAGTTGAACCATTAGATCCTGAAGCCATTGCAGTAGCGCTTGAAAAAATATGGGACTATCCTGAAAAAGCAAAACAGATGGGCATTAAAGGAAGAATACGTGTGGAAGAAATGTTCTCATGGGAAAAAGTTGCCAGAGACGTCGAAGGAATCTTTCTTAATATATTATCTAAATAACCAATTCTTCATCGACACTTGTCAAAGCCGTTTTATAAAATGAATAATCTTTTCCCAATTTCTTCAAAACAGAAGCCTTACCATATAACGCTCCAATAGAAGTACCATCACATCCCAAGGCACAATCAAAATAATTATTAGCTGCACCATATTTGCTAAGCTCAAAAGCATTCCATCCTGCAACTAACCACCCATCTAGGCTATCAGGTTGGTAATCAAGAGCCTTGAGAATTGTAACTAGAGATTCATCGAGATTCCCCATATTTCTTTGACATTGGGAACGTAGGAAGAGAAATTCCCAATTCTCATCGTCCAAAAATTGAAGAGATGTGGAAGGTGATATATCCACTAATTTGGAAGCGAGTGCAAATTTTAAAGTTTGAGATTTCAAACTGTCCTCTATGAACTCATCTATTCTATCTAAAATAATCGATGAATCAAGTACCTTGATTAACAGGCATTTACCTGATATAGAACTTGGATCTATTTCTAACCCTTTTAAGATTAAGTCTCTTGCTTCATCGAATTTGTCATAATCTATCAAAATTTCTGCCTTGCGGAAATAAGGCCTACTAGTTTCAGGTGCAACTGCAATTGCATTAGTATATTGTCTCAAACCTTCATGCAAAACCCCTGAAATAAACAATATTCGACCTTTTTCAATCCAATCTAAATCTCTCATTCGATTTCTTGAAAGTAAATCTTGGGCTCTCACGGCCTCATCAAAACATTGCAATGCTTGGATGCTATTATTTAATTTCAAATTCACATCACCTAAGGCAATCCAGCATGGAACATGTTGCCCATCAATAGATAACCCTCTGTTCAATATTTTTCTTGCCTTGTCCAAATATCCTAAGCTGAGATAACAGCGGCCGAGGGCTTCATAATAATCAGGATCTTGATTATCAATTTCAATAGAAGTTTCAATATAAGTTAAACCTTCTTTGGGCATACCTAAACGATCTAAAGCACGGCCCTTGGCCATCCATGCATAGTGAAAACTTGGATCTAAAGCTATTGCTTGATCATGATAAGGGATAGCTTCTTCAAATCTATGCAAATGGTCTAATGCATTTCCTATATTATTGACTGCAATAACATAATCGGGATCTAATTCCAAGGATTTCTTGTATATCTCTATACTCCTTTCATATTGACCTTGATTATAATGAACGTTAGCCAAATTATTCCAAGCTATCTTATCTGTTGGATCTAAATCGACCGCTTTTTGATAATAGTCTTTAGAATCATTTAGACGCCCTGATAATTGTAGTGTATATCCATAATTGTACCAAGCAACTGCATAACTTGGATCTGAACGCATAGACTCATCATAACAACGAAGAGCTTCGTTCCAACGATTTATATTGAAATTAGCAAAACCCCTATTGTTCCAAGCTGGTGCATTTTTCGGCTCTAAGTCTAAAGAGGTTGCATAAACCTGAATAGCTTCTTCAAATCTTTCTTGACGCTGTAATGAATCTCCCAATCTCATATGGTATCTAGAAACATCTGGAGCCAACTTACATGCCTCCGTGTAATACTGCGTTGCTTTCTTTGCATTACCAACAGACATTTCTAACATCCCCAAACGATTTTGTAATTGAGGATCTTCGGGTGCCAAGGATAATGCCTTCAAGAATTTAGAACGAGCATCCTTAACTTGCCCATTGGCGTAAAGAGATTCACCCATATCAATGAGATCGATTATATCCAAATTATTCACCTATTATTTTATTTATCCGATTGATGGCATCTTTGGTATCTTTTTTCAATTTATTCCACTCTTCACCGCCGTGCTCATGGGAAGCTGGTTTATTTTTTATGGAATGTTCATAACAGTCCAAAGCTTCCCGTGGCCTATCTAATAATTCTAAAACGTATCCCTTGTTATGCCATGCCCATGAATAGTTTTCTTTCAATTTTATGGCCCGATCATAGCAATCGAGAGATTCCTCTAATCTATTTAATTGCCTCAATGTAACTCCTCTGTTATTCCATGCACTCCTATTATTTGGATTTAATTCAGTAGATCTCTTAAAGGCTTTTAGGGCTTCTTGAAGATCACCTACTCGAAAAAGGGCCTTACCCAAATTAAACCAACATATTGCATATTTGGGATTCACAGCTAATGCTCTCCTATAACTATCAATTGCTTTATGATTATACCCAAGACGGGTTAATGCAACACCACGATCATTGAACAAAATAGAATCGTCTACACTAAGACTCCTGGTCAACGAGTCTGAAGCTTTGTCATACTCCTCTAATTCATCGTGAGAAAGGCCTTTAGCCTTAAGAACTTCATTATCCTCTGGTCTAAATTCTAGGACTTTATCAAAATAATCTAAAGCTTCACGATATTCCCCTAAATTATGCAATATCTTACCTTTTTGATACAAGGAATCTCTATGTTTAGGAAATTTCTCAAGTATTTCTGTAAAAATAGATAGAGCTGCATCGTATTTACCCTGCTCACGCAGAACTGTCCCTTTGGAAACCATTGCTCCTATATAATCTGGTTTTAGTGTCAAGGCTTTCTCCGAGTAATCAAGTGCTTTTTTTAATTTTCCCAATCCTAAGTACACTAAAGCCTTATCTTTAAGTAAAATATGCTTAGATTTATCTGCTAAAACCAAACTATCCAAAATATTTAATGATTCATTGTAATTTTTGGATTTAATATGAATCTTTGCCATTTCATGCTTTAAATTCTGTGATTTAGGACTAAGTTCCATAGCCTTCTGAATAGATTTTATAGCTTTAGAATATAGTTCCAATTTAGTGTATGCTGTAGCTTCAGCTTTTAGCGCCTTAACCTGTTTCAAAATTTTCCTAGACACAATTCCTCATTGAAGACAGACGAAAAGATAGGTCCAAATATAAGAAGTTTATTTAATACCTAATTACTAACACAATAATGAGTATAGAACTAGATGGCGAATCTTTGACCATCAACAAACTAGTAAAGGTTGCTCGCGAAAATAAAAATGTTGAAATTTCTAAGGATTCTTGGATAAAAATTGATAAATGTAGAAACATGCTTCAAAGCAAAATAAATGCTCATGAAATTATGTATGGAATTACCACAGGTATCGGTGAATTTTCTGAGGTAACATTAAATCCAGAGCAAACTCAAGAATTTCAAAAATTATTGGTTCGAAATCATGCCGCCGGCATTGGTAATCCTATGGATATTGAAATCGTTAGGGGGGCTATGTGTGGTCGTATCAATGTACATGTAAAAGGGCATTCTGGGGGACGAAGAGAAATAACAGAATACCTTAGAGATGTATTGAACTATCAAATTACACCAGTTGTTTGTGAAAAAGGTTCTGTCGGAGCGTGTGGTGATTTAGCTCCAATGTCACAAATTGCATTGGCATTGATGGGAGAAGGTGAAATGTTTGTAAATGGTGAAATCATCAATTCTATGACTGCTCTGGAAAATATTGGGCTGGAGCCTTTAGAACTCAAAGCAAGAGATGGATTGGCTCTAATTAATGGAAGTAATGTTCTTACGGCATTGGCTGCACTCGTACTCCATGATGCTCAAAGATGGATGAAAATGCATGACATTGCTGCTGCTATGACATTAGAAGCCTTGAAAGCTAATATGAAACCCTATGATGAAAGGATACACACATTAAGGGGATTCACAGGATCACAAAAAATAGCTTCTAATCTAAATTTTTTGACAGAGGGATCTGAGATATTATTTAGCGGAGAAAAGAAAGTTCAAGACGCCTATTCTATGAGATCGACACCACAAGTAGCTGGAACTCTTAGAGATTCATTGGACTTTGCTAGGAAACAAGTAGAAACCGAACTTAATGGTGTTGGCGACAATCCTATATTTCTAACAAATGAAAAAGAAGTATTGACAGGGGCCAATTTCCAAGGCAGCCCTATTGCTTTACCCATGGAAATGATTGGAACTGGTCTTAGTATGGTTGCTGTTTTATCTGAAAGAAGATTAAACCGATTAACAAATCCTGCCTTATCTGTTGGATTACCACCATTCTTAACTGAAAAACCTGGTTTGCATTCTGGTATGATGCTGTCCCAATATACTGCAGACGCACTCGTAGTTGAAACTAGAATACTATCGCATCCTGCTGCAAATCAATCTATTCCTGCTGCTGCAGATCAAGAAGACTTTGTTTCTATGGGATTAACGACGTGCCAAAAAGCAAGGACTATTATGGATAATTGTTTTGGTGTTTTAGCTATTGAAATGATGGCTGCAGCCCAGGCACTTGACATAAGAGGGAAAAAACTTGGTAGGGGAACATCAATTGCTCATAATGTAATACGTAAATATGTAGATTATCTTGATGAAGACAGACCTCTTCATAGAGATCACAATACCATGTTAAAATTACTAAAGTCTAATGAAATATTAGAGACTGTAGAAAATGAATTAGGAAAAGAATTAAACTAATTATTTGTAAACTCTATTATTGCCTCACGTACTATATTTATTATTAAATCTATTTCTTGAGAGGTTATCCAAAAATGGGGTGTAAAGCGAAGAGCATTCTTTCCACCATGAATTACACCTAAACCCCGGCGGCGGCACCATGGTTCTACTGCATTAAAACCGATAACGGGCAAAACGTCTTGCTTGAATTCAACGCTACACAATAGACCAGTACCTTGAACTTTAAGCACATATTCTGGGAATTCATTCTTCAGAAAATCCAATTTTTCCACCAATTCTGCGCCACGTGCCCTGATGTTGCTTCGCAAATCTGGTGTTATATTATCAAGAACGGCCACTGCAGTTTCTAATGCCCTAGGATTTGTAGTCATTGTATTTCCATAAATGCCAGTAACATAAAGTTCAGAAGCTCGAGAATTCATACCTAATACTGAAAAAGGATATTGACCTGCGTTAACTGCTTTAGACCATGTTTCAAGATCTGGTTCATCACAGTCTTGAAACCCATCATAATCAATTATTGACAGACAGCCTTGGCCTCTAATTCCCGCTTGAATAGAATCAACCAACAATAAAGAATCATGTTCTTTTGTCAGTCTCCTAGCTTCATCATAAAATTCTCGGCTAACACACTGACCAGGGTTACCTTCCCCCTGAACTGGTTCTATAGCCATTAATTCAATAAAAACATTTTCTTCATCGGCCTTAGCAAAAATATCTCTGAGAGACTGAACGTCGTTTGGTGGGACAAGATAAAGATTGTCTCTATCGCGAAAAGAAGCCAAATTTTTATCATAACTATCCTTACAAGAATGTGACATTTGTGCAGGTCTATCTGTTCGACCATGGAAACCTTGTTCTATAGCAAGAAGCTTAATCTCTTTTCCTTCGTGTTTACCACCAGAAGAAGTCAAGATATTCGAATTTACATCAGCTATACGTAAACTAACTGTCACAGATTCGGAACCACTATTCATACAAATAAAATGACTAAATGGACAATTACCTCTTGTGTGACCAAGCTCTCTACGAAGACTATCATCAAGACGTTTCTGTGAGAAAGAAGGTGTCATTACATTAGCCATTACCCAATTCTTTGACATTGTATCAATAACTGAATCTGGACCATGCCCGGAACCAAGCATACCATATCCACCATTATCATGCACCACGGCACCATGTGAAGTAATAATCCATGGGCCCTTAGCTGCAATGGCAATGTATTGATTCACGGTTGCTGATTTGTAAAAATTGATAAATCCTTCTTGAAGTTTAGAAATTAAAGAGGATTCTGAGCCAAGCATAAAATCCAAACCAAATTCATCACGAAGTTTAAGATGATATACATGAGCTTCATCTATTGCTTGTGAAAGTTTAATATCTATCTTTACAAAATTGATAATCTCTGAGTCTATTAGTCCTGTTGTAACTGCCTCACCACTATTTTTTCTAATGTCCATTAACTTTTCTGGAAGAGAAGGACTTGAATTCATGACTTAACATCTATGAAGAATAATCATAATAAAACAAACGGTTAAGGCATATTCTCAAGTAAGTGAATTATTGAAGGTAATTCTTCGATGCAAGTTATATCTTTAGAAAATAAATTAATCAACTTGTTCCAAAATTTAACATTAGGAAGTAAATCAACTGATTCTCCATATTTCTGTAATCGCTTGGACAAACGACGACCAGTTCGATCCCAATCTGTAAAAATAATGAACTCACGGGAATTCACAAGATGATTGGATAATTTTTCAATCGTAGACAAAATTGATTGACCATCATTTAATTTGATAATCTGAACCTGAAATCCCAACTCTTTCAGAGCAATTTGATCTCTCTTGCCTTCAACAATAATTGGAAAGCCTAAATCATTGACCGTGGTAAGAACCTCATTGTACAAAGCTAATTTTTTTTGAGGGGCATAATACGTGCTTCTCTTCATCTGTTTTGCATAATAATGGACATGGGGTCTTAAGTTAAGCTATCTTATAAGGGCCAATGATAAGGGTAAATGGTCTAACTAAATACTACAGTGGTAGACCTGCTGCAAAAGATGTTTCTTTCGAAGTTGGGAAAGGTGAGGTATTTGGATTATTAGGTACAAATGGAGCTGGAAAATCAACGACAATAAAAATGATGTGTGGGCTTCTAAGACCAACAAGAGGTTCAGTACAAATAGGTGGTGTAGACTTGCAGAGAAGACCATTAAAAGCAAAATCATTAATGGGATATCTACCTGAAAATGCACTAATTTATGACAAATTAACTGGTGCTGAAATGCTAGAACTTATAGGGAAACTTCGCAAACTCTCTAAAAAACTAATAGTACAAAGAACTGAATATTATGCTAAGTCCTTAGGATTAGGAGAACAAATCCATCATGAAGTAGGTACTTATTCAAAAGGTATGAGACAAAAAATTGCTATTGCAATGACACTAATTCACGATCCTGAGGTAATATTACTAGATGAACCTGCAAGTGGATTAGATCCGAGATATACTAAATTATTGAAAGACTGGATTCAAAATCTTGCCGCAAATGGAAGAACTATTCTATTATCGACACACATCATAGAACTAGCTGAGACATTATGTAACAAAGTAGGAATAATAGATCAAGGAAAATTACTCGCTCTTGGAACTATTAATGAAATACAAACAAGCACAGGTGTGACAAATTTAGAAGATGCATTCATAAGATTAGTAGGATCATATGACTAAATGAAGGAGACTTTTTCAGAACGGTTAATGCATTCATCGATAATTTTTTTGGCCCACTTAAGTTTCTGAAGCTTCCTTGAACTATATTCTCCTGAATAATTGCCAATCTTTTCAAAATCAAAACCAACTAATTTAGCTGATTTACAATTTAATGAAAGAACCATCATTAGAGCTCTATCTCCATCTGTGAAACCACCCCAGCAAGAAGTATAAGCTGAAGGATAGGCTGAAGTAACACAAATTGGATGAACTACTGGGGAATAATCTGCAAAACGTGTTAAATTATCTCCATGAACATGTAATATTATCTTTGAACCATTCTCATGGGCCCATTTAATATCTGCAATGTACCCATCCATATCTGTAACAATTATATCGGGAAGAACATCTCGCTCAAGGCAGGCTTTGACGGCCCCATCAGCTGCAACTATAACCTCATTTGGTATTTTATCAGAATCTGTAATGCCTGCACCTACAATTGCCACAGCTTGATTCTGAAAAAAATTGTTTAATGGACCATTAATAGTGAAATAGCGTGAAGATAATTTCGTTGACACTGTTTCTCTTATTTTAGAAAAATCAAAATCAGATTCTATATGGCTCTGAAACTTCCACCACCAATTAATATCAAAAGCCAAAACTAGACACCAAAGGGCTTGTGGCCAATAACCGTCACTAAGGCCTTAGAGCGCGTTACCGTCTTCATCACAGGGCACTTCTTCCCCTGTATCTGGATCGATGTAGTAGAATGAACCATCTTCATCTTCATAGATTTCTACTTCATATTCGTCATCATCACTGTCCAAATCTCCAAAGTCACCAAAATCAGCAGCTCCCAAGGAACCGCCTGAAGCTGCTGCACTCAGTAAATTCGTGATATTATTCTCCACTGCGGCTGCATCACGAGCTTCCTTAGATGAATGCAAAGCGTCAATCTTTCTCTTAGTACTCTCATAAGATTCCGTCATCTCTGTGAGCTTTTCAAGTTGTTCGTCACGTTCCATTTTCAGGATATGAGCTAACTGCTCCTCAATCTTTGATAGCTCTTCACGTGCACTAACTAAGCGACCCAATGCTTCATGGAAGCGCTCTGCTACCATTTCAATATCTGGATCTTCTAAATCCATCTGAGTCTGCTCATCTGATGTCTTCTGAGCTTGTTCGGCAGCTTCTAACTCTTCAAGTTTTTCTTTAGCTGCAATCTCTTGGGCTCGAACCAATATCTCATTAAATGCTGATATGTGTTCTTCCAATTTTGTCGCTGCACGGGATGCATCATAAGCGGAGACTTCCAATAATTCTTCACGCTCTGATAAGCCCTCCATGCGGCGTTCTACACTTTCCAATCTTTGTCTGTCTCTTTCGTTCATTTCTTCATCTCCTGCAATTTCACCTTTTTGCATCTTAAAAGCAGTTCCTGCTAGGAGGATACCTAGTATGAAAAAGCCAAAAAGTGCCACAAGGTTATAAACATAAGAACTTCCTTCCAGTGAAACCGTACGGTCGTTAACGGTCATACTTACTTCTTGTACTGTACTATCTCCAGAATTATCATAAGCTGTTGCTCTAACTTTAACCTCACCAACAGCATCTGCAGCATAGGTGTGTCTAGCTGTAACTGTGGCCCCTTTCAAATCAGAACCTTGGAACGTTACAGACTCTCCATCACCAAAATCAACCACAAAATGACTAATGGAACCATCTGAATCAGTAGGTATTGTAAATGTAAAGACATGTGGTTGCCCTTCTGTAGCACCACCAGACAAGGAAGGTGCAGCAAGAGTAGGTTTGGTATTTACTATAGTCGTATCAAAGGAATGTGTACCTGATTGACCATTGGCATCAGTGTAAACCATAGTTGTTGCCCAAGTACCTGCATAAGAATAAGCTGAACCTGTCCATCCACCAGATTGATCATAATTACAAACTACGCCTGTATTAACACACTCACCAAGACCCCAAACTGACATATCTGTGCTAAATTCTCTTGCAGTTATAGTCAAAGTAAAGGTATCGAATGAATTATCTATTGTGTCCTCAATCCTAAATTCAGCTGAACCTGTTGCATCAGCATTGATAGTAAATGTCATATCACCAGAAGCACCGCCTGCCAAAGTAATCTCAGAAACCTCAAAGCCTAGTGATGATGACATTGAAACTACTGCAAAGGTTGCTGCAACTCCAGTGTTTGTAACTGTAACTGTGCCTGAACCACTAGTTCCCTTGTTGAGAGTGTAAGAATCAGTTCCTGCTATAGAAACATCACGCGCACCAGCCGCTACGCTAATTGTATAACTTGTATCACCAGATGAATCACCAGTTCCGGTAACTGCTGCATTTACTGCAGAGGATGAGCCACTAGCTGCATTAGTTGGAACTATCGCCGTAACGGCAAAGTCTGCACTTCCACCACTAGCAATTGCTTGGTCGGCATCTGCATTTCCAGATATCCAATCTCCAAAGAATGAAGCTGAAGCTGTGTCTGCTCCATTACCCTCATTTTCTACTGTAAACGTCAAAATAATGGTATCTCCTGGTTTAACTGCACCAACATTTTCAGAACTGGATTTCAGAGAAATATCAAGGTCAAAAATCTGATTAGCTGTGGTCGTGGCTGAGGTACTCTCAGCTCCAGAAGTGAATGTCAAAGTAAATTGTGCACCAGCTGATGCGCCACTTGGAACCGTATGAGAAACTGCAATAGTTTCAGATTCTCCCATGCCCAAAACTGCGGTGTTGCCTGATCCCGGATTGCCATTTGTTGTGTAGGCAAACGATTCTGCTGCATTACCTGTGTTAGTTACAGTAAAAGTATACGAAACTGTCGCTCCAGGGTCTGCATTGCTTACTCCATTAACGATTGAAACAGAATGGCTAGAGAAAGACGCAACTTCAGTTGTACCTGCTTCCTCCTTAGTGACTGAATTATCATTTTCAGCCACTGCTGTAACCGTCCAAGAATCAATGGTTCCATTTGCAACTTCAGGCACAGTAACCGTTATTGTAAAAATTTCATCATTATCATTAGATGAATGCCCTACCAAAATAGGTGTTGACGGAGCTGAAGTAATCCAATCATTAACACTTGAAGTAGAAATCGTAAATCTATCAGCTGAATTGCCGTTATTAACAAGTGTAAAAGCAATAGTGTGAACTCCTGGAGCCAATTGTACTGCATTAGAACTTGGTGTAAGGGTAAAATCACTTGTAGTGTCCACAGTAATAGTAACTGCGTCTCCAAAGTCTTCATTTGTAATAACCTGATGTAAATCAGTAGTTTCAAAAGTTATGATGCGGCTACCTCCTCTCTCGTCTATTATATCTGCTTGTGCTACAGTAACTGTGTAATTTCCAGTAGTTACATCTAGAGACATTGCATAGGTGCTACCGTATTCTATTGTAGCATTTACTGTAATATTGTCTGCAGTGTCTCCATCAATATTAACATCGCCTGCTGTAACATTAATGATGAAATTATCACCCTCTCTCTCAGCAGTTCCTGCTGCCAAAGTAGGTGCATCATTTATAGTGATTGTAGAAGAATGAACTACATTCGTTGCACTATCATTAGAATTACTTGCTGAGAAGGTTACGGTTTGCTCATCCAATGCCCAAGCTACTATCTTTGTAACTGTATAATTAATACCATTTAAACAAGCTGCTGAATTAGCACCATCTGCAATCATTGAGTGTGTCGTTCCTGAAATATCAACTTCAACAGTTATGGCTCCAGAACCTGTAACATCAAAGACACAATAAACAACTGAGAAAGTAATATTATCTGCCTCACCTGCGCTAGTTGCTGATATTTGATCATTAATTAGCCAAGGCTTATCAGTATCAACTTCAAAAGTAGAAGACCTATTCTGTAATGCAAAGTCATGACTATCAGATGCATTCACTATGACTGTTAAATTACCACCAAAAGAAGTACTGAAAGTTTCTGTAAAAATTGCTCCATCTGTAGCATCCGAATCGCTTGTGAATAATCCAAATGGTGCCGCACAACTTGATAGATTTGAAGTTTCACAGACTTTAGCTGTTACTGTTCCAGGATGATTATCTGCGTCTGTGTATGTTACGCTAACTGAAAAAGTATCAGTAGGCATCCCTGGATTTGGAGAAACTAAGACGTCAGGTGCTAAAGAAGGTATTGTATTGACCCTTACACCTGAATCATTTGCTTCAGCAATCCATAGGAATGCAGTATAATCGTCATCGTCTACACCATCGGTTTTAAACTTTGCTTTAAAACCATACAAAATTGTTTCTGAACCAAGATTAGAAACTAAATCTTCACCATTCATATTATTTTCACCTGAAGGTGTGGCATAATTGCCGTCATGTGGATTGTCCATACTCCAGCCACAGTCCTCACAATTTTCTGAATTTTGGTCAGCCATAGTAATTTCATATCCATTATCAAAAACTGCAACTAAGTCTATCACATCTGTACTAGTACCTAATGACACATTCACTCTAAATGTCATTTCATCACCAGGATCAATCCTATCTGTATCATTTGGAATATGAGGCCATATACTTACTCCATTTGTACTAGGGGCAGCTAGGCTTCCAGCTTCAGCACTATTCAAAGTAAACAAGGCCAATAAACAGAGGCCAAGAGCAGACACAAATGTAAGACGATTGCTTTTCATTTTCTACACCAATTTGAGCACTTCGATAGCCGTAAGACTCCGAAGTCAGTGCTGCACTACAATGATGCTTTATATAAATTTATATGTTGAAAATTTAGGAGCAACAGAAATAAATATAACTTCGAATGCCGCCAATTACCAATGAATAATGAACCAACCTTTGATTTGGAAATTCCTGGACCAGTAATATGTATATCATGCTCAGAAGATGGGAATAAAATTGCCATTGGTGATCGGAATGGCAATCTGACAATGGTTAATCAATCTGGAGAAAAGATTTGGGAAAAAAAGATTGATGAGGGCATACATGGCCTATCTGTCTTGAAAAATGGCAATAATGTAGTATGTGGCGGAAAGGATTGCAAACTTAAGATGCTAAATTCTCTGGGCAGTGTTGAATGGGAACAAACAATTGGTAAATCTATTTGGTCTCTTTACGCAGACCCAAAATCTCAATTTATTATTATAGGTACCGGAGACTCAATTGCAATGTTTACAGATAATGGATTACAACTTTGGGAATATAATACTGATAGGGCCATGGTTGGTGTTGCAGCTTCACAAAATGGCAATTTGATTGTTGGATGTGGTGATGAATATCTGTATTGTTTAGATAATGAAGGGAATCTAATATGGAAAAAACAGAGAAGTGATTCTTTATGGGATGTAGCTACTGAAAAACATGGTAAAACAATTTTTGTAGGTGGATGGGATTGTAAAATCCAAGCCTTGGATTCACAAGGAAATAATTTATGGGATTTTGAAACTGGAGGTTACGTGAGAACTGTCATACCTCTTCCTGACGGCGGAATTTTAGCAGGTTCACATGATAAAAATGCGTACCGCCTTTCAGAAAATGGTGAATTATTAGAAAAATTTGGAACTAATGGTGAAATTACATGTATTAGTACATGTCAACAAATGAATTTTTCTGTCGCAGGTGCTGGGAATCGGATACAAGGTTTTAGCATGAATACAAATACAGAACCGATAAAAATTGGAACTGAAAGTCATGATCCTATTATTAAACAAGAAAGCATTGAAGAGAAAACCGAACCAATGTTTGGTTTTGGAATGTTTGATGAACCAATGCCTGACACAAGTGGATTTTTGTCTGAGAATGAGGAAACAAGAGGTGTGACATCAACAACACCAGTTAGCACTCAGAACACAACAAATAGCAATGATTATGAAAACTATTACAACAATCCTTCTACCTTTACTGAAGGAGGGGAATTCAAAGAATTTGCCTCTGAAATGGTAAAAGGCGATGTCAAAAATTACCTAAGATTAGGCAATGCAGCATGGATTGAAAAAAGACTTGAAAGAGCTGCTGAACACTACAAAAGAGCTACTGAAATTGATTCGAATGAACCAAGAGCTTGGCATAATTTAGCTATTTGCAATTATCACGTTGCACTAAAAAGGAATCCTGAGGATATAGAAGGCGCCGTTCAAACTGCAATGGGACCTTTAGAAATGGCAAAAGAAAAGGGCGGGTTAGAATATAGTAAAACTGTAGAAAATACGCTAGCTTATTTTGCAATGCAATTAGGGATCCTCCAAGAAGAAAATTAAAGTTCGACGATATTTGCTGTATAATACTCATAAACAACTGATAGAATCCAATCATTGCCATTATCTGTATCGGCAGGAGTATTAAATCCACCATCAGTCGCTGAAGGGGCGCTATTACAAGTTATCGCAGTTTCCCAAGAGCCTTCTCCTTTAGCGCTAGTATAACCCTCCACGAAAAGATAATCGTTAACTTCTGCAACAGAACCAAAAGAAATGATAAAATTGGCAGGTGATGTTGATAAGCCTAGGAAAGATAAAGACAAATCGCCTGTGGTTCCCATTTGTGAAGAATTTATACCATAAGTTAATTGAGTAACTTGAAGCGTGAAATTATCGGGATAATCTAAAGGATCAAGAAGCATCAAAGGGAAATTATCAGAAGTTTCATCTTCTTCCCATTGGAGATTATAGTTAACATTTGTCAAATTATAAGGATAGACATGGGTTTCAGTAGATGTTGTTGATTCAGAAGTATAGCCTGCAAGCAATGGTATTGTTGCTTGGTTGAGTCTGAATTCAACACTATATGTTCTTATTGAAACCAAAACCCATGTTTGAGCAACACTTGACAACTCTCCATCATCACTAACTGTTAGCACTACTGTAAAATTACCAATCTTCTCATAGAGATGATTTGGACGAATTCCAGTGCCTGTTGTTCCATCACCAAAATCCCATTCAAATGTCAAAACATCCCCGTCAGGATCACTAGATGAACCACCATCAAAAAATGCTATGCTATTTACTTTTATACTTTGGCCAAAACCACCATAGGTTGATTCAACACTAGCTATTGGAGCTTCATTACGATGGAGTATCTCCATTTGTTCTTCAGCAATTCCAATATTACCTCCATCATCTATTACTGTAAGAATTACACTATACAAACCTTCATCCATATAAACATGATTAACGGTTTCACCAGAACCGCCCAAACCGTCTCCAAAATCCCAAAGATATGTCGCACCAAGAGGCTTATTGCCAGTTGCCTGAAAAGTAGCTATATCTCCCTCTACAACAGAAATATTTGGTAATTCAATTGCAACTCCTGAAATAGACTCGGGCGTTGTGTCTAAACAACCTGGCATGAGCATGAAAATAACTACCAAAAGAGCCTTGCGCACGATACGGTAAATACTGGACATTTAATAATTAATCCGGCTACCGATACTCTTTATTACCGTCCGAGACCGTGGCATTTAGGGATTTTTTATGCAAGCAGGACATATGGCCTATGACCGGGCTATCACAGTATTTTCGCCTGACGGGAGACTGTTTCAGGTAGAGTATGCAAGAGAAGCTGTAAAAAGGGGTACGACCACCGTCGGAATCAAATTCAAAGATGGTGTAGTCTTAATAGTAGACAAAAGATTAAGTTCAAAATTGATTGAACCGAATAGCATCGAAAAAATTTTCAAAATAGATTCACACGTAGGCTGTGCCACTTCCGGTCTAGTTGCAGATGCTAGAGCATTGGTAGATCGAGCCCGAACTGAATGTCAGGTCAATTCTTTCAATTATAGTGAAAAATTAGCTGTAGGCTCTCTCGTAAAAAAATTATGTGACTTTAAGCAAAGTTATACGCAATATGGTGGAGTAAGGCCTTTTGGAACTGCAATGCTCATTGCTGGAATTGACAATGATGGACCTCATCTGTACGAGACAGATCCCTCTGGTGCAATGATGGCTTACAAAGCTGGCGGAATTGGTGCTGGAAGAAATGAAGTAATGGAAGTGTTTGAAAAAGACTACAAAGAAAATATGAGCCAAAAAGTAGCAATAGATTTAGGTCTTAAAGCCCTTTCAGCTGCAAACGAAAATAAATTGAAATCTGAGGTTATTGAAATAGCAATTATAAACAGCAAAGATGATTTTCATACATTAGATGAAAAGAATGTAAGTGAGGCTGTAAAGAAAATTAAGTAATGGTATCTCTTGAAGATTCGGTAACGGCCAGATTTGAAACTGGAGGAAATCGTTTTGAGATATTGATTGATCCTAAAGCTGCACAACGGTACAAAGAAGGTAATGAAATTGATTGGGAAGAAGCTATTGCAGCTGATGGGATATGGAGTGACAGTGCAAAAGGCGAAAGAGCGCCAGAAATACTAGTAAACAACACTTTTAATTCTTTAGATTTAATAAATATTTACAAAAAAATTCTAGATGAGGGAAGTATACAATTAACTTCACAGCAAAAAAAGGAAATGATAGAACAAAAAAGGAAACAAATTGTCACACACATTGCTGCAAACGCAATGAATCCTCAAACTGGAGGACCTCATCCGCCCCAAAGGATTGAAAATGCAATTGAAGAGGTTCGATATTCGGTAGATCCCATGGAACCTATAGAAAAACAGATCGAAAGAATTATTTCAAAAATAAAAGTTCTAATACCTATTTCATTCGACAAAATACGTGTTGCTGTGAAAATACGAGCAATACATGTTGGTAAATGCTATGGGAAACTAAGTAGTATAGGAACTATCGAAAGTGAAGAATATCAAAAAGATGGTAGCTGGATTGGAATCCTAGAGATGGCTGCAGCATCGCAAATTAAATTAGAGGATTTATTAGGATCTATTACTAAAGGAACGGCTGAAATTAAACCACTTTGAACAAAACAAATCTTCAAATAGGGGGAAGTTTGGAACGCAATGTAGAAGAAGGAAAAGAGATGATTCATAATGAGCGAAGAATCGAATAATAACTCAAAGAGCGAAAGCTCTAGAAAATTAGTGTTACCGGGAGATTTACTAGAAACAAAAAGTAAACCTGGAAAAGGTATCTTTAGAAATAAAGGACTGATTTATTCATCAGTAATAGGTTTTTCTAATGACCGTTCAGGATATATGAACGTAAATTCAATCAAAGGAAGGTATAATCCTAAAGTTGGCGACAAAGTAGTTGCTATTTGTAACGAGACTGGGCCATCTGTATGGAGGATGAACATTGGCGCCTCTTTTAATTCGACACTACATCATAGTGAATCTGGCTGGAAAGTTCCATTTGGTGATACTGCAAGATTTTTAGATGTTGGCGATGCAATTTGGGGAGAAATATTCATGGTAGATGCTGCAGGGTCGCATCAAATTAGTTTAAAGAAAGATG
>CAZWJS010000006.1:0-48431 GCA_964634895.1 uncultured archaeon
TTGGCACACCAAATGGTCCTATATCACTAGTTACAGCTGATTTCGATTACGATGGCGATATTGATGTGCTATGCGCAGCAAGTGAGGCAGATAAAATTAAATTATATACTAATGACGGCACTCCAGATGCTGGGTGGGAAGCTACAAATGTAGCTACTAATGTAGACAAGGTAAGAGACATTTTTGTAGTAGATTTAGATTTTGATGGATATCTGGATGTGGTGGCAGCAATAGAAAAGGATGATGAAATTAATTGGTATGATACTGCAGCAATTCCAGAATTTTCTAATATTTTGATGCCTATTGCAAGTGTATTAGCTATAGTTGGTTTAAATTATAGAAGAAGATTATAGTCTAAATCGTTTGAAAGAGATTGGAATAACATACATTCCAACAAAAAACATAGGCAGTAGTGATTTTTCATTTTCTTCTTCTAAATCATTAGGAGGGTAAAACTCAGTCAAATTTCCTACAGATTCATAGAGACTTGGTCCATTTCCTAAATAGTAAACAGATCCCAATCTATCTCTTGAATTTGACGCAGTAGTATCATTTCCCGATGCGCAGGTTCCGGTGCATCCATCTGCAAAAGCAATGTAGGCTCTCCCTTCCAAATCAATATGTAAATCATTAAAATCTAGAAGATTACGATTAGAACCTCCCTCATCTGATCGACAATCACCACTGTTTAGACAGATACTTCCAACTTGGACAGGATCTGGCGAGATTTTTTGTGTATGAAATATAGGATTTTCATCCAGTGCATTAAGACTGTAAGTAACATACAGATAATGACTAACATTTGTGGTAGCATAGTGTGCGTTTCCATCCCATGGTTCTCCATCAATATTAGGCTGACCTAGTTCATCAACATTTTCACTTCCAAGATATGTAATTGCAATTCTACCAGGATCGCCAGCAGAAGTGTGAGGGAATGTTGCTGAAATTACTTCGATTGGACTCACTCGAATACTTTTTTGATTCCAATTATTTCCAGAGTCTATACTGGTAGACATGTAAACTCCTTGATCTCCTCCGACCCATATGTTGTATGCATTAGATTCAGTATCTGTGGCAACTTCTCCATTTTTACGTATACTTGGTGTGCCTACATCTTCACCCATGTAGCGTTCCTCCCAACTATATCCATTATCCTTAGAAAAAATAATTGTTGGTGTAGCCACTCTAGGTGGTAAATAAACAGTACCATCTGGTGCTGCTGTAATAGCTCCATGCAATCCACCATTTGTTGTGGCTAAACCTATTACTTGCCCTCCAAATTCAAATGTAGCTCCACCATCAAAGCTAGTGAAACAAAAAATCCCAGCTATTTTGTTATAACAATAATATACAGCAGTCTCATAAAGATTAGAACTAAATGAACCTATCGTGGCATATGGACCTTCTCCCGTCCATGGCCCTGAACCAAGTTTAATGTGGTCATTTAGAGGAGTGGTTCCAGAATCATGAGGGTTACCAAGCCAAGATTCTCCATCATCATCACTCCAGCAAATCCAAGAGGTTTCAAGCCCTTGCATTTGCACAGCAAATACACGATTTGTAATAGGGTCAACCCATCCCCAAGGGTCATTGGTCTGGAATGCACATTGCGGACCAGATACATCCTCCCAAGATTCACCCATGTCACAAGACCGCATCGCTTTCTCAAATGCTGTGAAAAAGATACATCCACTAGAAGTAACTCCAATACTTGGCTCAGCACCTTGTTCACCCACATTACTAAAAACAAAATCCATAGCTAAAGCTTCACCATCTATTGCTAATCCATCGGATCCGGTGATGAAAGTCCCCTCTGGAAGTGAGGGTTCTTCAATAGGTTCTTCTTTCTCAGGTTCATCTTCAAGACAACCCGTAGTACCTGTCATAATGAGCAGAAAGCAAATTCCTAATACTTTCATATCAAATTTCATTCTAATTTGCTTATTTGGAGTAAGCATCATAACAGTTATCCTGAATATTTCCAAGAGTCAATCCGGGAGTGTAATTTTTCTTTTTCATTGTCATTAATGAATGCAGCATCAATAGCTGTTCGTGTAATATCTAATAAATTCTCAATTGACAGTCCAAAATACTCATGTGCTTTTGCATATTCATCGCCTATATTCGTGTCGAAATAAGGCGGATCATCAGAGTTCAATGTGACTTTACAACCCGCTTCTCTGAGTTGTGGAAATGGATGTTTTGAATAATCTGAGTAAATACCTAATGAAACATTACTACCAGGACATATTTCGAGTACAATGCCTTGCCTTGCTATTTCTTTCACAGCTTGTGTATCCTCAGATATTCTAACTCCATGTCCAATACGCGTTATTGGCAATGTATTGACAGCATCAATTATGGTTTCCGGACCATAATGTTCTCCAGCATGAGTTGTACAAGGGTATCCAGCTGCAGCTACCTTATCAAAAACTGGTTTGAAATCCTCATAGCTTAAATGGCCTTCATCTCCACCCATTCCAAAACCTACAAAATAGGGATGTGGATTTTCTATGAGTGAATCTGCTACAGCCATTGCTTTTTCAGGACCAAAGTGCCTGACACAAGTGACTATTGCTCTTCCAATGATTCCAAAGTCTTTTTCAGCATCCTCAAAAGCTTGTGCTACTCCATTTACGTGTTCATTGTAGCTTATTCCACATTCAGCAGCGTGTTCTGGCGAAGTAAAGACTTCAACGTAAATTGCTCCTTCTGAAGCACAAATAGATAGATATTCATAGGTAATATCTCGATAGTCTTGTGCACTTCGTAAGCATAAACTGGCTTGATCATAAGCTTCTAGAAAGCTTGCGAAATCATCCCACGCATAAGTGTTTTTGTCTTTAAATAGTAATCGAGGTAAATCAACATTATTTCTTTTCGCTATTTTTTTAGCTAGTAATGGAGGTATAGTTCCTTCAAGATGACAATGTAGTTCAGCTTTGGGTAAATTTCTTGGAATCATTTTGAATAGATTACCAACCATAGGTTTCAGTAACCTTAAGACTGGCTTTAATTTTCAGGAGTTTACCGGCCATTGGTACTAAATCTGGATTTTTTATTAAAATTCCTAACATTTTGAACCATGGTAAGTCAGAATAGTTTCGTCCATCGTATATTTCTCCAATTAAATTTAAAATTCTTTTGTCAAGAGAATATATCAATTTAGATTGATCTACAAACTTTTGTTGCGTCCATGGTTGTCTCTTTAAAATTCTGTCATACCATATATGGGATTCTAAGTCAGGATGTAGTGATTTGCCACAAGATTCCCAGTAATTTCCCCTTAATTCATGACAATTTTCAGCATGTGAAGGTGGAGTCAAATTTCCAGTTCCCAATTCATTTTTAATGGCAATTGCCGCATATTCTCCAGATAGCATTCCTACATGAACACCACCCTTTGTTATTGGGTTAGTTAAACCTGCTGAATCACCTACTACGTAAGCATCCTTGGTAGAAAATTGTGGTATAGGGCCATCTCTTGGAATTAATCCGCCATTTTGTTTATCCCCCAGCTCATTATCTATTCTTTTATCAGGATCTACACTCATATGTTCTTTACAAAAATAGTCTAGTCCTTTTTTTGCACCATTAGTAGATACGATACCAACGTTGAAAATATCATCGCGAGGGAACACCCAGATGTAACCATCTGCGTACATGGGGTCAATATAGAAATCAAAATAATCGGTGTCTGGAAAATCAACATCACTTGTTTTAAATTTGTATTGAAGTCCTGGAAGTAAACGCAGTTTATCATTTCCTTTTAATCCAACTTGCGTTACTATGTTAGGAACTCTCCCTTCAGCTATAACTAATTGTTTAGCTTTCGCAGCTTCACCTTCTTTTGAGAACAAATTCCAATGTCCATTTTCTTTTGTTACCTTTGATATTTTCAGTCCTTCATGACGTTCTGCACCAGCATTAACAGCGTCATCAGATATAGTTCGATCAAGTCCCCATCTATGTATAGAATATCCTGGAGACATAAGTCCTACAGATTTTCCGTTAGGCATTCTAATGCGATTTCCTTTCACTTCTCTTATGGCCCAGTCTCCAACAGGATAATTTGTATGTTCTAGAGCTATTTTCCCTAATCCTTCACCGCAATGAATCGGATCACCTACTCGCTTTTTTCTATCGAATACTATTACAGAATGACCAGCCTCCGCCAAACGCAAAGCGGCCATTCCTCCAGCAGGGCCTTGACCAACTACAGCTACGTCATACATAGTGTTATCCGATTGCTCCATCATAATAAGGCTACTCTTTTTTTTTTGAGTCTCTTAGAACGGGCCTTGCTTCTCTGAATGAATCAAGTTTTTGGAAGTTTAATTCGCAGACAATAACTCCTTCTTCAAAGCTTGGAAGACTTGCAATCGTTTTTCCCCTTGGATCAACAACTACAGATTCACCTGCAAAAGTTAAACTTCCCTGAGTCCCAATATTATTTGAATAGGCATAGAAGCATGTTGTCTCAATAGCCCTAGCAGGCAGTACTCTATGAAATAAGGGTCTTGAGGTTGTAGGGCTTGCTGATAAATTTATGATTAAATCTGCACCTTTTAGAGCTAATCCCATTGATGTTTCTGGGAAAAAAAGGTCATAACATATCTGTATTCCTATAGTTCCGAATGGAGTGATAAATACAGGAGTTTGGTTACCCTCACTAAAGAAAAGTTTTTCTTCAAATGGTCCAAAATTCGGTAGGAATTGCTTGCGATAATGTCCAATATATCCTTTAGGTCCAATAACAATGGCTGAATTGAATAGTGTTTTTCCAGCTTTTTCTACTATTCCGGTAACAATGTGTAATTTGTGTTTTCTAGAAAGTTTTTCAATGCCTTTCTGGGCTTTTGCTGAGCTTGGAATTTTTTCAGCAACCTTGTTGTAATTATCTCTTAAGTTATAACCAGTTATGAATAATTCAGGAAATACAATTAGATCTAAGGCTTCATCAGATTTTTTTTTAGCATTATTAATTAGTTCATCCATTATTCTTAGATTTCTGTCAATATCTCCGAGTACAATTGGAGATTGCCCTAGAGCTAAATGCATAGGGCCTATTTGACCCCCGTAATAATAGATGCCATTGCTTAATTTCAATAAGGGCACTGTTCTGAATATGTTGTGAAGCTATTACCAGATACATTAACAATTATCCAGAAGTTCATTCAAACTCGTGTAGCTGAGGCTGGCGCTAAAGGCGTTGTTTTAGGCTTGTCTGGCGGGATTGACTCTGCTACTACGTTAGCATTAGCAGTTTCATCTTTGGGTTGTGAAAATGTAAAGGGTTTAATTATGCCTTTTAAAGAATCGGAATCTATATCTTTAGCCTTAAATCATGCGAATTTACTTAATGTAGAGACTAAGGAATACAATATATTATCTATAGTCAATTCCTACAAAAAAATCACAGATTCATACAATTCTAAATCATCTGAAGGTAACTTACATTCTAGAATTCGTATGTCTCTTTTGTATGGTGAAGCCTTCTCATCAAAGTATTTAGTAATAGGTACTTCAAATAAGTCGGAACTTTTGGTTGGTTATTATACCAAATGGGGGGATGGGGCCTCAGATTTTTTGCCAATTGGTGATTTGTACAAATCGCAAGTGTATAATTTAGCTAGAAATTTGAAAATACCTGCAGATATTTTGGTTCGTGCGCCGACAGCTGAACTTTGGGAAGGCCAAAGTGATGAAGAGGATTTAGGCCTACCTTATGAGAAATTAGATAAAATTTTATTAGGTTTAGAGCAGCAATTGGACTATAGGGAACTTTCTAAACTTTCTCAAATTGATATAAAAACAATAGATAGGATTGAGAAATTAGTCAATTTTACAATCCATAAACGTGTATTTCCTCCAGTATGTAAAATTGGCCGAAGAACAGTCGGCATTGACTGGCGTGAAACGATAGGCAGCCACTGATTCTAAAATCATGTTATTTCGTCTTTTGCCGAATCAGTGTTTTATATGGTTTTATTGATTAATACTGTGGAACCAACATGGCTTTTTTCACAGGTTCTACCTTTTTTTTACCATTTTAGGGGTGGTAGTAACCCTAAAAATGACATTTTTCGTTTTTTTATCAATCAATGGAACGCTTATTATATAGTGGTTCAATAACGGCAGACCGATGAAATTAATGCGAATGAAAACAATGTATGACTCATTTTTGCCACCCTTGGGGGTGGCCTAATTGCCAGCTAAGTTAGATGGTTTGAAAGTTGAACGCAAGTTTACAAAAGCAGGTCAGAATCCCTTTGAAAAATTAGATTGGAGTAAACGAGATGTTGAAATACGCAACTTCGATGGAACGGTTGCTTTTTCGATGAAGGACGTTAATCTTCCAGTGAACTATAGTCAGGTTGCAGCTAATGTACTTTCACAAAAATATCTTCGAAAGGCCGGTGTTCCAAAAAAACTAAGGAAGGTTAAAGAACAAGGCGTACCAAGTTGGTTGCAGCGAAGTGTTCCTGATCTCAAAGCTATGGATTCTTTACTTGAGTCTGAGAGATATGGTGAGGAAGTAGATGGTCGACAAACGTTTAGGCGTTTAGCTGGAACATGGACCTACTGGGGGTGGAAATATGGATATTTTAATAGTGAGAAAGATGCTAGAGCATATTATGATGAGATGTGTTTTATGCTTGCGTTTCAAATGGTTTCTCCAAATTCTCCGCAATGGTTCAATACAGGTTTAAATTGGGCTTATGGAATCGAAGGTCCCCCTCAAGGCCATTATTTTGTAAATCCAAATAATGGTAAGTTGGAAAAGTCAGTCAATGCGTATGAACATCCACAGCCTCATGCTTGTTTTATTCAGTCAGTTTCAGATGATTTGGTAAGCGATGGAGGTATAATGGATCTTTGGACTCGAGAGGCCCGTCTGTTTAAGTTTGGTTCAGGAACAGGGAGTAATTTTTCAAAAATACGGGGAGAGGGCGAGCCTCTTTCCGGTGGAGGGATGTCTTCTGGTTTGATGTCATTTCTTAGAATCGGTGACAGGGCAGCAGGTGCAATAAAATCAGGAGGAACAACACGACGCGCAGCTAAGATGGTTTGTTTGGATATGGATCATCCAGATATTGAAGCTTTTATTAATTGGAAAATGACAGAAGAAGAGAAGGTTGCAGCTCTTGTTGCAGGTTCTCAACATCTACAGAATCATGGCAACGAAATTTTGGCAGCCATTCAGGCACATCCAGATGAAGAAACTCGTTTTAATCAGGCTAAAAATAAACCCTTAGCAATTGCTATTAATTCGGCGTTAAAAGCTTATATTCCTGACAATTTAATTGCTCGTGTTTTAGAATTAGGTGAGCAGGGTTACAATCATATTGAGATTGATACTTATGACACTTCTTGGGAGGGTGAGGCTTATTCTACAGTATCCGGTCAAAACAGTAATAATTCAGTAAGGGTCAGTAATGATTTCATGCAAGCCGTTATTGGTGAGAATGATTGGAATCTATATTGGAGAACAGAATTGGATTCAGCAAAAATCGAAGATAGAGATCCTGAACCGTGTAAAACTATTCCTGCCAATGAACTTTGGAATACAATTGCAAAAGCCGCCTGGTCCTGTGCAGATCCAGGTTTACAATATGACACAACAATAAATGAATGGCATACATGTTCACTAGATGGCCCAATAAATGGTAGCAATCCGTGTTCAGAATATATGTTTTTAGATGATACAGCTTGTAATTTAGCAAGTTTGAATCTTGTCAAATACTATGATCAAGACACAACTCAGTTTAATTGCGAAGAGTATGAGCATTCTATTCGTCTTTGGACTGTAGCTCTTGAAGTTTCAGTATTGATGGCTCAATTTCCATCAGTTGAAATTGCTCAACGTAGTTATGATTACCGAACTTTAGGTTTAGGATATGCCAACATAGGCTCTTTACTCATGCGGATGGGCATTCCTTATGATGATAATAGGGCCTTTGCAATATGTGGTGCTTTAACATCAATGCTTGGTGGAGTTTCTTATGCCACTAGTGCAGAAATGGCATCTATTAAGGGGCCTTTTCCCAGATATGATAATAATAAAGAAAATATGCTTAGAGTAATCAGAAATCATCGAAGAGCAGCTTATAAAGCAAGTGAAGAAGAATATGAGGGTTTGACAGTTAAACCAAAGGGTATTGATTCTAATTATTGTCCAGAATATCTTCTTAAATCAGCGCAAGCATGTTGGGATCAAGCACTTAGTTTAGGTGAAAAACATGGATATCGTAACGCGCAGTCTACAGTAATAGCACCTACTGGAACAATTGGGATAGTGATGGATTGTGATACAACAGGTATTGAACCTGATTTTGCTTTGGTTAAGTTTAAAACTCTTGCAGGTGGTGGCATGCTTAGAATAATTAATCAATCAGTACCTCCTGCTTTAGATAGGCTTGGATATGATTCAAATCAAGTTGATGATATAATAAAATATATAGTGGGTGCAGGTAGATTTGAAGGCAGTCCAGGAATAAATGTAGAATCTTTGAAAAAGAAGGGACTTACGGACGCTATCATTAAATCACTTGAATCACAGATTAGTGGTTTCACTTCCCTTAATTTAATGATTAATCCAACTACCGTTGGAGTTGATTTTTGCAAAGATAAATTGCGTGTAAGTGAGTCTGATTTAGAAAGTTGGGATTTTGACTTACTCGAACATCTAGGTTTTACTCAAGAACATGTTACAAACGCTAATGATTATATATTTGGTAAATTGACAATTGAAGGTGCCCCTCACATTAAAGAGAGAGACCTTGCTGTTTTCGACTGTGCAAATAGATGTGGACAATATGGTACTCGTTCAATTTCGTGGAATGCTCACATAAACATGATGGCTGCGGCACAACCATTTATTTCAGGTGCAATTTCAAAGACAATTAATATGCCTCATGAGGCAACTATTGATGATATAAAACAAGCATATATGGATTCTTGGCGAGGAATGATTAAGGCGAATGCTCTTTATCGAGATGGTTCAAAATTGAGCCAACCTTTGATGTCAGGAAATGTATTGAAAGTTAATATTGATGAGGAGGAGTTGATGTCAGAGGGGTTAATGTCTACTGAAAAGGCAGTTGATGTTATGGCTGAAGCATTACCGACTTCTGATGCCAAGCCATTAGCCCGTAAAATAGTCACAAGGTATATTGCACAAAGAAGACGTTTACCAAATAGAAGAGGTGGATATATTCAGAAGGCGAAGGTTGGAGGGCATAATGTTTATCTTCATACTGGAGAATATGATGATGGTACTTTAGGGGAAATTTTCATAGATATGCATAAAGAAGGAGCAGCTTTCAAAGCCCTGACTAATTCTTTTGCTATTGCAGTAAGTTTAGGCCTTCAGCATGGAGTTCCACTGAAAGAATTTGTAGATGCCTTTGTATTCAGTCGTTTTGAACCTAATGGTCCTGTAATGGGTAATGATCGAATTAAGATGTCAACTAGTATTCTTGATTATATATTTAGAGAATTAGCAGTTAATTACTTGGGAAGAAATGACTTGTCACATGTTAAGCCTGAAGATTTGCAACCAGATATTGTCCGTAGTGAAGGCGAGGCTGAAACAGAAATGACATTAAATTCAGGTTTGACTCCAACAGGAATATCAACCGAAGGCCATGAGATCCAATTAACACTAGATGATGTTGAACCTATTCAAGCAGATATATTGAATCAGACATCCATAATAGAGGATACATCAGTTACTACTGCATTAGTAGACAAAGATAATTCTTCGGTTACGGAAGCTGAAAAATTTGGATTTGAAGGAGATCCCTGTCCTGAATGTGGGCAGTTTACTCTTGTTTCAAATGGAAGTTGTCTGAAATGTGTTAGTTGTGGAACTACTACAGGTTGTTCGTAGGACTAACTGAAAGCTAAATAAGCCCAAGTATAGATGAGACCTCAATGGGCTTGTCAGATATGCTCTCGGAAAATTTATCAAAATTCGAGAAATACAATGCCAAAGAGATTTACCGTATCGGGAAAGAGGATAGTTTTAATTTTATAGTTACTGGACGTTTAGTATCTGGTGCAGCCGGTTTCTTTGTAATAATTATAATGCTTATTCTAACTTTTTCATCAGCAGCGAATTCATATCAAGTTGCAGGTATTGGAGGAATCAAGGCATTTACTGCAGATGTAATTATTACCCAACAAACAGGGCCCACGCCTTTAACTGGAGATTTGGATGAGGGTGAATCCGTTAATTTTGGACACTTAGTAGATGATGTAGATTGGGATTACCTTTCAAACCTTCGTATTTCTCATTTTGAGGTTGTTGTTGATTGGCAGGCTAGTGGAGGTGTAGGAGCAGGTGGCGGACGTCAAGTTACTTTTGATGTTTCATCCCAAGGCAATAGTAGCACCAAAAGTGAAAATGATGGAGGTCCTGACGGAATAATTACAATTCCGTGGCAAATTAATTCTAACATCTCATTAAACTCGGAACTTGTATCTGGTAACGCAGATACGGCTGAAGAATTTCTTTTAAGTTTTGAAGAGGAGGGTGATTGGATGGGAGGTACCTTTACCTTTACACAAGCGAGTGCAGGTTCTATAATATTCGATGAATCTGTAGATTATGAGATTAGTTTATCTGTTTATACTTGGGAATTAGAAAATATAAGAGAGATAGCTGAAGTATGATGGAATCAAATTCTGAGGAAGGCAATCTTCTCTTTACTGATGAATACAAGAAAGCTCTTGAAAAAGCATCATATGAAATAGTTGGCAATCATTCTGCAGTGGAAATTTGTGGTTGGACTAAGAAAGGTATGAAGGAGGACAGTGGAGGTTGCTATAAGCAAAAATTTTACGGTATCCGTTCACATCAATGTACGCAAATGACTCCAGCCGCTGTGGCCTGTGATCAAAAGTGTGTTTATTGTTGGAGAGCGAATGAGATGTTCTCAGGCCAACAGGATTTAATGGAATTTGCTAAGGACGATCCAGCAGACATAGTCCAAGGTTCCATTGAAGGTCATCTCAGAAAATTATCAGGTTTTGGTGGCAATCCTAAAATAGATTCTCAGAAATTTTTAGAATCACAAACAGTTCGACATTTTGCTATATCTCTAACTGGAGAACCCACACTTTATCAGGAGTTGCCTGGAATGTTGCGCGAATTACGTTCACGTAAAATTTCTTCTTTCTTAGTTACAAATGGGTTACATCCAGAAATGATTGAAAGATTGAGAGATGAAGATTCACTTCCTACTCAATTATATATGTCGTTGGATGCTCCTGATGAGGCAACTTGGAAGAAGATAGATATACCCTTGGTACCAAATTTTTGGGACAAGGTAAAGGGTACTTTGAGACTGATGAATGGTCTTGAAACTAGAAAAGTACTAAGAATGACTATAGTTAAAGGGTGGAATGATTTTGACATTCCCGGCTATGCAGAATTGATAAAATTAGCAGGTGAAAGAGTAATGATTGAAGTAAAATCGTATATGCATTTAGGCCCTGCCCGTAAGCGCTTAAGTCAAGATAACATGTTATCTTATGATGAGATTCTAAATTTTTCAAATAAGTTAGCTTCTGAATTGAACTGGGAAGTAATTGATGAAGCACCCAATAGTTTGATTGCTTTGGTAGCAGAGGAAGATTGGAATGGAAGAGTAATTGATTTTGGTGACCCTCTTACGGGTCATTTGGAAGATTCCTTTAGTTGTTAATTCCAAAACAGGTAAATACTACCATTGAGACCTCAGTATTGTGGATTATATATCAGGTATTGAATCAGCATTTAGGACCTATATTGGTGATGAATCAATAGAAAAATTAGTTTCTAATATCACAGACAAACCTATGATTTTGATTGCTGGCGATCAACTTACAGGTAAATCAACTCAAGCAGAAAAATTGGCAGAATATTTTGGAGGCGTTTTTCATTCAGTAGGTATGTTATTTCGTCAGTCAGCTCTAGATAGAGGTATTACTGTTGCTGAACAGGCTCGTTTGCTTTTAACAGAGAGAGGGATTGATGTGGAGATTGATTATAAGACATGTGAAATGATTGCAGGCCATCAGATTAGTTCTAATTTAGGTGTTATCGAAGGACGTCAACCAGCTTATATGGGAAGTTTTATGGTTAGTTTAGGAAAGAGAGATATAGTAAGGCTATATTTTCAATGTTCAATCAGGGAACAAGCTCTTCGTTTTTTAAGGAGAGAGGTTGGTGAGGAAGCTTATGTTTTAGGCAAACTAAATATTCCTGATAAGGATTATGACAATTTGGAAGATTTAAATTCGGAGATAAAGCTGTTGAAATTGAATGGCGGAAATCAAGTAATGGATCAATTTTCAGAGAATCAGAATAGGGATCAAGACGATAGGTCTAGATATTCGGAGCTTTATGGATTTGATTATGGCAATTTAGATGGTTATGATATTATAATGGATACTAATGACAAGGAACCTGAGGAAGTTTTTCTTGAAGTTATTGATAAATTGAAAAGCTTTGGGTTTGGAGAAGATTAATAAAATACCCAACCTACTGGCTGCCGTGGACTTATCAAGTAATGAAATCAAATTGCTTAGGGCGTTGAAAAAAGGTCAACTTTCTCCAGGGGAGGCCTCCTTAGAATCAGGACTTGGGGATAAGGAAACAATGTCAGCAGCTTCATGGTTGCGTAGCAAGGGTCTGGTTGATATATTAGAAGAATCAAAAACTTTTTTCAGTACGAATGATGAAGGTGAGAAATATGCTGAACAAGGTCTCCCAGAACGCAGAGCAGTAGAGTGGCTGAATCAATTTGGTGAAGCTCACATTGACGAGTTGCCATTAGATGATAATGAAAAGAAAGTGGTAATAGGTTGGCTTAAAAGGAAAAATTTTGCAGATTTGGAGAAAACAGAGGAAGGTCTCAAACTCATACCAACTGATAATCTCGATGAGACTCCAGATGAACCTTTACTTGTTCTTCTGAATAGGAAACCATTAACTGAAGAAGAAATAGATAAGGAAGGATTTTTGTTACTAAAGGGTCGTCAGTTACTTACGACTAAGGAAGAAGTATCTCGCGTTTTTGTCTTAAGTAAATCCGGAAAAGAATTTGATATTGAAAAAATAGATGTAGATTTAATAGGAGAAGTTACACCAGAGATGTTACAAACAGGAGGTTGGAAAGATAAGAAATTTCAACGGTATAGTACTGAAACTAATGTTGAACCCATAGATTATTCTACTTTGCATCCGTTGACTCGTTTTACAGAAGAAATACGTTCTATTTTCTTGCAGATGGGTTTCACTGAGATTGAAGGCGATTATGTTGAATCGGCGTTTTGGAATATGGATGTTTTATTTATTCCTCAGGACCATCCTGCACGTGAGCTTCAAGATACATTTTATTTATCTGAACCAGCATCTTTCATGATAAATGATAAAGAATTGTTGGAAGAAGTTAGTAATATACATAAAAATGGAGGAGATACAGGTTCCTCAGGTTGGGGAAGTTCTTGGAGTCGTGAAACTGCACAACAGGCTCTTCTTAGGACACATACAACAGTAGGAACTATTAGATATTTGTCAGAAAATCCTGATCCTCCAGTTCGCGTTTTCAGTGTAGGGCGTGTCTTTAGAAGAGAAGCTTTAGATGCTACACATTTACCCGAATTTACACAAGTTGAAGGTATAATTGTCGAACCAGAAGCTAATTTCGGTATGTTAATCGGAGTCTTGAAAGAATTTTATAGGAGAATGGGCTTTCATGATGTTAGAGTAAGGCCGGCTTATTTCCCCTACACAGAACCTTCATTAGAGGTCGAAGTTCGTTTTGGCGATAGATGGTTAGAATTGGGGGGTGCAGGCATTTTTCGGCCTGAGGTTACAGCGCCTTTTGGGATTGATTGTCCTGTTTTAGCATGGGGTCTAGGCCTTGAAAGACTAGCAATGTTACATTTAGGGATTAAAGATATCCGAATGTTATATCAAAGTGATTTACAATGGCTTAAAGAGACAGTTTAAGCAATACTAATACTTACTTTTTTGATTACAATATTATTTCCGTCTTTAACAAATGTAACATATGATTGCCCAGGTATTAATCCTAAGTCTTCTTCAACCCATTTAGGAAGATAAATTCTTCGGTTTATGTCATACTTTTTTACATCAGTCACTGGTTCATTCATATGCCTATATAGTCACACACTCTAAAAGGATTATGGGTAATTAGGGGGAACTCCTAGTGTTAGTTTTATGAGCCCATGTTTGTTAGTATTATATGGAGACAGTAAGTATTGCTATAACTGGGGCCGCAGGTCAGATTGGGTATAGTTTACTTCCAAGGATTGCAGCAGGTGAAATGTTTGGTTCGGATACTAAAATCTCTTTGCATTTACTTGAGATTCCTCCTGCTTTAGATGCTCTTGGTGGTGTTGCAATGGAACTGCAAGACTGTGCTTTCCCTCTTTTAGAAAATGTAATTGTTACATCTAATCCGGATGAAGCCTTCAGTGGTGCTAATCTTTGTTTGTTGGTAGGAAGTAAACCAAGGGGGCCTGGAATGGAACGGTCGGATTTGTTGAAAGATAATGGTAAAATATTTGTAGGTCAAGGTAATTCTATAGCTTCCAATGCAGCCGATGATTGTCGCATAGTGGTTGTTGGGAATCCATGTAATACTAATTGCATGATTGCAGCGTCACAATCCAATCGATTTGATTCCAATAGATTTACAGCTATGACGCGGCTTGATCAAAACAGAGCTGTATCTATGCTTGCTGTAAAAGCAGGGGTTGAGATTAGTGAAGTTTCTCGTATGGCTATTTTTGGAAACCACAGTCCCACAATGTTCCCTGACTATTCTAATACAATAATATCAGGACAATCAGCTACAGATGTCATTGGAAATGAACAATGGTTTAAAGATGAATACATACCGGCTGTGGGGAAGAGGGGAGCTGCAATTATCAAAGCGCGCGGGCTTTCTAGTGCTGCATCAGCTGCAAATGCACTAATTAATCATGTTCAAAGTTTGTACACAGTCAGTGATGAAATACATTCAGTAGTTGTGTGTAGTCAAGGTCAGTATGGTTTTGCAGAAGGAATCTGGGCAGGTATGCCAGTTCGTACCGTATCTCCAGGTGATTATGAAGTAATTGATAATTATGTGCATGATGACTTTGCTAAAGAAGCGTTGGCTAAGACGAATGATGAATTAGTTTCCGAAAGAGAAATGGTTTCTGAATATCTTTAATCAGGTCCAGATTTGGCGTAATTACCGAAATTTTCATATTTGGTAAAATTTTTCTTAAAAAGATTTATTAATTCATTAGCTTTTTTGTCATATTCATCCTTGTCAGTCCAAGTATTACGTGGATTTAAAATATTTGAATCTACTTCAGGAACCCTCGCAGGTATTAAGATTTTGAAATTTGAATCTGGAATGAATTCTACATTTTCTAATTCCTCATTTAATATGGCAGTTAGCATCCTTCTGGTCACTGGTAAGTCTATTCTTTTACCAGTTCCGTAAGCCCCACCGCTCCAACCTGTATTAACAAGCCATGCTTGGGCGTTGTGTTTTTTTAATTTATATCCTAATAACTCAGCATAAGTAGTAGGATACTGGGGCATAAATGGTGCTCCAAAACAGGTTGAAAAGGTAGCTACAGGCTCTGTAATTCCTCTTTCAGTTCCTGCTACTTTTGCAGTATATCCACTTAGGAAGTGATACATTGCCATTTCAGGCGTAAGTTTGGATATTGGAGGTAAAACTCCAAAAGCATCACATGTAAGAAAAATAACATTATTTGGATGTCCACCTTGTTCGCTTGGTTCTATGTTTTTAATATAATCTATTGGATAGGATACTCTCGTATTCTCAGTTATTGACGCATCACTATAATCAACAATTCCATTTTCATCAGTTACTACATTTTCAAGTAATGCTCCAGGTCTTATTGCATTATAGATATCAGGTTCTTTTGCTGGATCTAGGTTAATTGTTTTTGCATAGCATCCGCCTTCAAAATTAAAAATTCCATCATCTGACCATCCATGTTCGTCATCTCCAATTAATCTTCTATTTGGATCAGTCGAAAGTGTAGTCTTTCCAGTTCCGCTAAGTCCAAAAAATAGGGCCGAATCATTATTTTCTCCAATATTTGCTGAGCAATGCATGGGCATTACGTTTTTTAATGGCAAGTAAAAATTTAATGCAGAGAATATTGATTTTTTTATTTCACCTCCATATTCAGTTCCACCTATAATTGCCATTTTCTTTTCTAAATTCAAAACAATAAATACCTTTGAATTGAGTCCCAACTCTTTCCAATTATCTACATTAATCGATGAAGCATTAAGAATAGTAAATTCAGGCTCAAATTTTTCCAATTCACTCTTATTAGGTCTGATAAACATATTATGTGAGAAATGCCCTTGCCATGATTTCATTGTTATTACACGAAGTGGCAATTGGTATCTTTTATCAGCCCCAGCAAATCCATCAAAAATAAATAATTCTTTACTTTCCATTTCTTTTTTTACAGATTTTTCCAAATATTCAAATGATTCTTTACTAATTGCTAGATTGATATCGCCCCAGTCAATTAAATTTTTACTAGCCTTATTCTCAACAATAAATCTATCTTTTGGAGATCTGCCAGTGTATATCCCAGTATTGACTATTACAGTACCATTTTTTGATAGTCTTCCTTCTCCCCTTTTTAGTTCCTGCTCCTTCCATTCATCTTGTGAAAGGTTACAATGTATTGCTGAGGGGTTAATACCCATCTGCTTTAATTGATGAAGCATATTGCGCTGCACACAAAACTGTATTTATAATTGAGGGATGGCATTTAGTACTCCAGTGTTTACACAGCCCGCATCCCTTAGAGATAGTTTCTTACTAGGGCCGGTGGTCTAGGGGTTATGACGTCGCCCTTACAAGGCGAAGATCGGCGGTTCGATTCCGCCCCGGCCCACCATTCAAGGCGCAAACAGAAGATGTTAGGTCAAAATTTCTTGATAGATAATAATATCGCGCAAAAAATAGTCGATGCTGCAAGTATCGAGGATGGTGAAGACATCCTTGAGATAGGCCCTGGACGTGGAGTTCTTACCGAGATCCTTGCCCCCAAAGGTAATCTTTTGGCAGTTGAGAAAGACAAATGGTTAGCATTAGTATTGCAACAAAAATTATCAGACAAAGCAAAGATAATCGAGGCAGATATTTTGGATTATACTATCCCAAAGGTTGATGTGATTGTAGCAAATTTACCTTATTCAATTTCTTCTCCAATATTATTTTATTTATTTAATTATGAATGGGAAAGAGCAGTTCTTATGTTTCAAGAAGAATTTGCTAATAGGCTGGTTGCTAAACCAGGTTCTAAAATTTATGGTAGACTATCAGTGATGGCAAATCATTATGCCAAAACAAAAAAATTGTTTAAAGTTTCCAAAACTGCTTTTCAACCACAACCTAAGATTCATTCTCAAGTTGTTAAATTAGTTAGACATGAACCAAATTATAAGTTATTGGATTATGATACATTTGATAAAGTTGTTAAATCTATATTTACGCACAGGCGTAAGACAATTCGGAATTGTTTGAAACTCAGTTTTCCAAATCTCAAATTAGAAGAGTATTCTTATTTGAGCAAACGAGCTGAAGTGCTTTCGCCTGAGGAGATAGCTGAACTATCTAATCAGATATATTCGACCATATCAAAATAGTTTTTTTAGAAGTAATATATCACTAAAGCTGGCTTTTACCTTCAAACTACCGCTCATGTATGCTTTAATGGGTGACATTGTTTTTGTCATTAGACCTTCTAATACTTCTGCAGATGCAGTGACAACCAAATCGGTGTTAATATCTTCAGTAATGTTAAAATCATCTAGTTTTAGGTCTTCTAATTTGCTACCATAATTGTCTCCATCTGATACTGATATAGTAATCGTCCTGTTTTTCCCTTCAATCTTTTTTGAGAAATTAGGATCATCGTTTACCTTCGAATTAAATTCAGATACCTTTTCATCAAGCATATTTTTCACATTTTCACTCATTATTTTCACCAAAGTCATTTAGTGTTTTGACAGGTCTAATTTTTTTCAAAGTTTCCCAACTTTTCCTTGTACCTGCAGGCCACTTACGATTCTCACCGTAAAAGGCCTTCAAAAACTTAATTGTCCTTTTATCGCTAGGATACCCACTCCCAAAGTCCCCTATCTCATTCTTTATTTTTTCGATTTCTTTTTCCCGCGTTTCTTTTGCAATTATTGATGCTGCAGCCACAATTGATATTTTTGCATCGGCCTTGTGCATAGAGATAATGTCAGTATCATTTGAATTTGTTAATCCCAATTTAATTAATTTTCCAAATCTTTCTTCGTTAACATCAGCAGCATCAACATATGCAATTTCAGGATTAAGTTTAGAGATTACTTTTTCAAATGCTTCACGATTCAAGTCATTCAATTTATTTCTTCTCCTGTAGTTATCAACAATTTCAGGTTTAATTATCTCCACAGTGTATTGAAATCTTTCCTTAATTAAGTTTGACAATACCTTCCTTTTCTTTTGGGACAAAACTTTAGAATCCTTTAAACCCAAATCATCTATTAGTTTCAGATTTTCAACCATAACTGCAGCTACCACTAATGGCCCTATAACTGGCCCTTTTCCAGCTTCATCTACTCCACATATCATGTTTCAAGGCAAAGTGTTGCAAATTTCATTGCCATAAAATATATTGCTGCAAATTCAGGTAATTCAGTGATTTCCCCTTCTTTTAATTTAAAATCATTACCCATTGTTTTTTCACCATTTCCTCCGCGTGTTTGGAAGGCACTTCTAATTTTTATAGGTTCGGTGCCAAAAGCAATAGGTATTTTGTAAGGATCAAATGTGTCTAGTTCCTTTCGTGTCAATGTTTTAACCATTAATCCTGTTTTACCATGTAGTGAGCCAGGTAAACGAATTAATCGATGTATGTCTCCCGTAACAGGTTCATCTGGGAAAATTTGTATTGCTTCACGTGTTTTTCCTACCAGTCTTATTTTATAGCTCGGAGTTAGTGCATCGAAAGTTTCCTTCGCACTTTTGTTATTTTTTATTTTCTTTGCGTCTTTCTCGTTTATTTCAAGCAATTTAGCCCAGCCTTTCCATTTTTCTTCTTTTTCATTGAGTATTTCTTCTATATCATTTTGTATTTTGCTGGATACTAAACCTTTCCAACCTGCGGTGTCCTTGGTTGGGAGTGTATATTTTTCCTGATAAAATTTATTTTTTTCACCGAATGTTCGATTAATATATCCTTCATCATTTAGAAGTAATTTTTCATCAATTCCAGTACTTGTTAAGTAATCAGCTATTTCTCTACGTGCTCCAGACGGAAGATCCATAATTCTCTTATCTCGAACATGTACGTGATAACCCCTTCCACCACTAAATACAATCAATAAATCCTTTTCATCTAATCCGAAATCTCCCAACAATACATCATTCACTAATCTTGATGTTTGTTCCTTAATGTAATTCATTAATTGTGCGAAGGTAATCTTTCTTGAGATTACATCTTGCATTTCTGGCAAATGGTCTGCATCTAAATCAAATATTAAATCAGCACCTTTCCAATCTTTCTCTACCATGCTATTTTTCCCAGGGCTTTTGTAGTATGCAACAGAATGGTAGCAGTGTGCCGGTGCAATTTTAGATAGATAATTCTTCACTTCTTTTATTCCACTGAACTCCACATGTCTATTCATAATTCCACCTTTCCAATTTAGGAAACCCCATTCTCTTGATGTAAATCTTGGAGGTAGTGTAATTTTTGCTCTTTTATAATATTCTTTGAATTTATTATGTAGAAAATCATTTGTTTTTATGGGTTCAATATCTTTCAATAAGCTCATTTTATTATTTTTTTCCAGGATTGTTTTGCCCTGTAAATACCTTGACTAAACCATCCATTTCTTATCTTTTGACCAAACGTGTAATCCCATGGTTTTCTTGGCAATTTTTCAGAGAATTTTTTTAGTAACATTTTCTTTTCCTCATCCTTTCCCCCTTTTATTTCAAGATAAGTGACCCTACCTGAGTTTGGTATTTCTTCCCATATATCCACAATTATATTTTTTTTTTCAATTTCATATCTGTGTACTAAAGCAGTTCTCTCAAAAGCAATCACAATGGCAACTTTGGTATAACTTCTGTTTACGTTTGTACGGCGATATTGATAGCCTAATTCATCTAGTAAATTTCTGAATACAGAGGCTGTAGATCTTGATTCAAAGCAAACAGGTAATTTTACCAATGGATTTCTCCACCAATCGCCGGATAATTTAGTTCGAATTTTTCTAACGTACGAGGGTGTATCTCTCCATATTTAATTACAATATTCTCCTTTTCAAGATGAACGTTTCTTCCAGATATGAATAGAGGATCTTCTTGTTCTACAGTTTCAGCTTTAATACCAAGACGATGAGCTATACTTTCAGCAGTAGATCTCGCTGTAGAAAAAGTTGCACGGCTTGCTAATTCAATCCATGCCAATGAGCTTCGATTGGTGTCTTGTTTAACAATTTGTCCAATTTCAAATATCTTTTGTGGTAATTCCCGATGTCTATTGTTCTTTAGCAACTCCAAAAGATTAGGAAGAATACTTGATCTCAACATGTGATAATCCTCAGTTACTGGATTTGATATAGTAGCTTCATTTTCATTTTCCCTCTTAGTGTAAGCATGTAGCATTTTGGTTGATGTAAGAGTTAGTGTAACCACTTCTTGAAATCCCATGCCAAGCATGGTTTCTCTACAATTATTTTCTAGTTTTCTTGAATCTAAGGATGTTCCAAATCTAGTTTCTTTAGGCATATATTCTGGAAAATTTTCATAACCTATACCTATTGCTACTTCTTCAACAAGATCAACAGGATGTAGGATATCAGCTCTATATGCAGGAACTTTCACATGCCAATTCCCACCTTTTAGATCCGGCTCCATAGCACATTTACGAAAAGCTTTGAAAATTGTGAAATTTTCTGGATCAAATCCTAGAAGGTTTATGAGGTAATCATTTTCAATTATGTGGTCTTTTGGTTCCATGTTTGGTACAATTAGATTCTCTGAGGGATATTTTATTTCAAGTTGTTCAATTTTTCCTCCTCTTTCTACAAGAGCTGCAGTTACTATGTTCAAACATGCTTCAACAGCGTCTTGGTCTAATCCAGTTACATCAATTAGCAAATCGGTTGTTTCCTGTGTGATTGTAGTTAAGGCCCCATTGATAATTGGAGGTAATGAAATAACTTCACTATTCTTATCCGTTATCATAGGGTAATTTTCAAAATCTTGTAAGAGATGAGCATATTCTATTCCCTTGGGATGTTCTTTTAGAATTTCTTCTGGCGTCATTTCATAATCTTTTTGTAGTGGAATGAAAGCAGGTTCATGTTTTGAACAAATATCATAATGGAAAGGCCCTTCTATTTTTGACAAATCATGTATTCCAATTGACACCTTTTTTCTTTTTCGGCCTAATGTTACATGCAATTTTTCTTGTAATTCCATGATACATTTTATTGACGAATCATTTAGTTTTATGCCTTTAACAATTCCCCCTAAAACAAAGGGCCTAATTTTTAGTACTTCAGGCGAAACAAACATATGAGTTTCAGGCTTTTTAATTTTGTATTTAACCAATCCTAATGCTTGTTCAGTGAAAGCTCTAAGTGCCCTTGCCACACCTTCAGTAGACAACAAATCAGGCCTATCTGGGAAAAATTCAACAACAGCTTGTTTTTTTCCAATTTCTTCAGGATCTGCACCTATTTTAGGTATAATATTTGAAAAGTCTTCGGGACTAATTGGTTCATTTAACATGCGATTTAGGTCTTCAAAGTCGATGTTAATCACTGGCATTATAAATCCTCAAATCATTAGGCTATAAGGAGATGTGCATAAATTAACTAATATCACTTATTACGTTGTCTTTCTCGTTTTCTACGGCGCATTTTTTTCTTACGCCATTTCCAACGTTGTTTACCGGCTTTTTTCCAGACACGAGAGCTTCTCTTCATGAATTAGATTGCTCGCACTCGCCCACTGTATTTAAAATAAGACCTTATCTATAATAGTCATCGGAACTTATTATTACAGTGCACTAAGTTAATGTAGCAATGGATTATCCAGAGTTTCCGAGCAGAGATGAGTACACGCCTATCAATGATATACTCCAGGATAAATCTGGAAAATCGGTTAAGATTAGGGGTTGGATATACAGAACACGTTCTTCTGGAAAACTAGCATTTGTAGTTGTTAGAGATTCGACAGGTATTATTCAGTGCACCGTTTCTAAGGAGAAAGTTACAGAATCGGATTTTGAAGGTGCTAGGAAAGCCTTGATTGAATCATCCATTGTTCTTGAGGGTGAGCCAGTAAAGGATGAAAGGGCGCCAGGAGGTTGGGAGATTAGGGCTAGTAAATTTGAAGTATTTCATTTTGCCGAAACTTTCCCTATAACTAAGGATCAAAGCGATGAGCACTTAATGAATAATCGTCATTTATGGCTTCGTAGTAGAAATATGGTAGCTGCTTTGAAAATACGTTCAACCGTTTTCAAGGCTTTTAGAGATTATTGGTCTGGTTTGGATTTCACGGAGATCCAATCACCAAGTTTTACTACTTCAGCATGTGAGGGTGGTTCTACATTATTCAATGTTTCGTATGATGACGAGAACGAGAAAAGCGGGCAAAAATTTTATGCACATTTGAGTCAATCTTGGCAATTGTATGCTGAAGCTACAATGTTTGGCCTGGAGAACATTTTTACTCTTGCACCTTCTTTTAGGGCTGAGAAATCACGTACACGTCGTCATCTTACTGAATTTTGGCACGCTGAAGTTGAATCAGCTTGGCTTCACAACCATCAGATGATGAATTTAGAAGAAGGGATGATGATGCACATTATTTCCTCAGTTTTATCAAAAAATAGGTCTGAGTTGGAATTCCTAGAAAGAGACATATCAGTTTTAGAGAATATTAAGTCACCTTTTGATAAAATGAAATATGAGGACGTTCTTCATAAATTAAATTCTATGGGTTTTGATTTGACATGGGGTGATGATCTTGGTTATAAGGAAGAGAAAGCCCTTACTCAAGATTTGAAATCTCCACTTTATATTACAAATTTTCCAAGAGAGAAAGGTTTCTACCATAGGCCAGATCCAAGTGACCCTAAATCTCTAGTTTGCCATGATTTGTTAGCTCCGGAAGGATATGGTGAAATAATTGGAGGTGGAGAAAGGGTGTGGTCTCCGGACGAGCTTGTAGAAAGAATTAGAGAAGAAGATTTAGAACCAGAATCATATGGCTGGTATTTGGATATCAGGAAATTTGGTAGTGTTCCACATTCCGGTTTTGGTCTTGGTATAGACAGAACAGTAAGCTGGATATGTGGTTCAGACCACATTAAACATGTAATTCCTTTCCCACGTACTATGCGCCGGACAACACCGTAGAATGGTAAAAGTTACTAAAACCGGTAATAGAATATTTTTATTCTTTTAATCTAGCGATTAAGTCAGCTTTCTTACCAGAAACGGATAATCCTTTTTCTTTTAGGGCTTCTTTGAGTTTTGGTACAGTCATGGAGTCATAATCTACTTCTTCTTTTTCCTCGGCAACTCTTGGTTCTTCATCTTCTGAATCAGATATTCCATCGCCATCAATGTCACCTTCACCGTCCTCTTCTATAGGGCCTTCGATTTCGATTTTTTCTTCTTCCTCCGGTAATTCTTCTTTAGGTCCAACACCTCCAAACTTTTCCAAAGAACGTCCAGCCCTTCTGCGGACGTGTGGATCTGAATCAGAGAGCCCCTTAACCAAGGCATCTCTTGCTTCACTAGAGCCAGCAAATCTACCTAAACCCTTAGCAGCTTGCCATCTAGTGTATTTGTCATTGTCCTCCATACCCATTATTAGATAAGGCAAAACAGACATTCTACCTGTTCTTCCAATTGCGTCCATTGCAATTCTTCTTGCCGAATAGTCTCCATTTTTGAGCCCATCATTTATCAATGGTTCCAACCCTCTTTCAGACATATCCTGGAATAATTCCATGGCAGCCTTGTTAACGAATGAGGCACTATCTCCAGCATCAGATTTACCGTATAGTTGAATCCATCTAACAAGTTCTTTAGAAATTGTTTTTTCATTATTTGGCAATAATGCTCTAAGTGCTACAAAGGCTTCATTACGCGTCATAAAACGCTCATTACCCAAATCTACAATTAAATCCTCAATTTTATTTGAAGAGCTGCTGCTACTTTCAGACTCGCTATCCATTATAATCAACCCATTACCTAATCACACTATTTAATATTTAAACATGCCGTTTAGGTCCCATCAAGTTCATGATTCCTAAGATTATATCACATCGAGGCCGCACGAGTCGGAAAAATCCAGACAATACAATTCAATCTGTGCAGGATACAATTGACTTGAATATAGATATGGTTGAATTTGATATAAGGCGAACTAAAGACATGCAAATCATATCCTTTCATGATGAATATGTTAATGGTAATTTAATATCAGACTTGAATTATTCGGAAATATTGGAATCAAATCCAGAAATTCCGACACTTGAACAATTACTTTGGACAGCTAGAGGTAAAATAGAGATTGATGTCGAATTGAAGGAAAAAGGTTATGAAAAGGAAGTAATTTCTATGATTTTAGATTATTTCAGTCATGATCAATTTATGCTGAAATCATTTAATCGTTCAGTTATTAGGAAAATAAAGGAAATAGATCAAAAAATATTTGTGGGGCTTTTGCTTGGTGAAAGTTACAATTGGAGAGTTTTTTTAGAGATTCTCAAAGAATCTTTTACAGGTAAAGGATATTTTTTGGATAAAGCCGATTTTATATCACCTCACTTCAAAGCATATGAGATGGGCCTTATGTTTAATCTGGTTCGTCATCATATTCCTATACAATTGTGGCCTGTAAATAACAAATATTTACTAGAGATTCTAATGAAAAGGAAAGTACATTCTATTGTAACTGATGTTCCGGAAAGAGCTCTTCAAATTAGGGAGGCAGTTAATGGAAATTGATTTTAACAAAATAACAAATCACGCTCCATTTTGTCTTTCCTGTTTAGGTAGGACTTTTGGATTGATTGGTTTTGGGGTTGATAATCGTGAACGTGGTATTGAAATATTGAATCAATTAGAAATGTTAAAAGGTAACAGCCTCAACGAAGTTTTAATTTGCGATTCCTCCCAATGCCAAATTTGCGATGGTTTGATATCAGAGATTGATGATTTTATAGAAATATGTTCTAAAGAGATATCTAAATTCGGCGTGGAAACTTTTAAGATTGGAAATATTGTTGACAAGGAAATTTTAGAAGTGGAAAGTGAATTTCAATCAATATTTGGGGAAGAAGTAGGCGAATCTCTAAAATTACAGTTAAATCGAGAAATTGGCATTGGCGTGAGTGAAAAATTAAGGATTGCGCCATTGATAAATAATCCAGATGTAGTTGCTATAGTTGATACAAGATATAACACAGTTGATTTGGAGGTCAAGTCATTGTTTATTGAGGGGCGTTACAATAAATATGATCGAACTATACCTCAAACTAGATGGCCCTGTAGTAATTGTAAAGGATTAGGTTGCACCAAATGTGATAACACTGGACAACTGTATCCTGAATCCGTTCAGTCGTTGATCGCACATCCTTTTTGTCTTTCAGCCGGGGCCTCAGAAGACTTGTTTCATGGGATGGGCCGGGAAGATATCGACGCTGCTATGCTTGGAGAAGGAAGACCTTTTGTTCTTGAACTAAGAATGCCGAAAAAAAGGTTGCTTAATCTGGTTAAATTAACCGAAAAAGTAAATTCGGTTAATGAGGCGAAGATAAAAATTAGTAATTTAAAAATGGTTGAAAGAGCTAGAGTAGCTGAACTCAAAAATACAGTTTGTGACAAAACTTACAGAGTTGATGTTTCTTTTACTCCTGGTTTGTCTATAGAAAGCCTTAAGAAAGGGGCGCAGAAGTTGAACTCTAAGGTAATCAAGCAACGGACACCTATGCGGGTATCCCATCGCCGAGCAGACCTTGTTCGCCCTCGTCTTGTTAATTACGTGGATGTATTGTCCTTTGTTGATGGGATTGTGGAACTCGAGATTCGTGCTCAGCATGGCACCTATATCCGTGAACTTGTCAGTGGCGATGGAGGTCGTACGACCCCCAGTTTGTCATCGTTGATTGCTTCGCCTTGCAAGGTAGAGGTTTTGGATGTCCTCAATCTTCACCTTGAAACAAAAGAGGAAAAAAATGACTAAACGATCACAAGGCTTGAGAAGCGGTTCACGTCACAAGTTATCACGAAGTTTTAGAGAACGAGGTTTATCTCCAATAACACGTTCGTTGCAAACTTTCAGTGATGGAGATACAGTCAATGTAATCATTGATCCTTCTTTTCAAAAAGGTCAGCCTCACCATAGATTCCATGGTTTAACAGGTAAAATAACTGGAAATCAGGGTAAAGCATATGTGGTACGTACACGTGTGGGAAAAATGGATAAAGAGTTAATAATTCGTCCAGAGCACTTGAGAAAGGCTAAGTAAGGAGTTAAGTATGGAATCAGAACTAAAACCAAAACCAGTGCCACTAGGGTCTGTGAAAGATTTGTTAGAGAAAGAATTAAGTGTTAGGGAGAACCGTTTACGCTGCATTGATTGTGGCAATTTCCAGGCAGTTCCAGATGTTGAACCTGAACCAGTATCAAATGTAGATTCAGATGATGAAGAATCTGAAAGTCAGATTGGCCCAGTTTGCGATAGCTGTGGGTCACAAAGGTTAAATTTGATAGAGCAGATTCAATACGAGCACAAGTTAGCCTTAGATCATGTTCGTTTATTATCAAAGATTGGTGCAAAAGACGCCAAACAGATAATTGATAAGGTAATTGATTTAGAACATGTCGATGATTATTATGCAGTTAAAATTGCAGATGTTCTTCCTATACATCCTGATGATGTCCGTTCTATTTTTGCTAGGGAACGTTTTTCACTTAGCAGAGATGAGATTGATTCTATTATAGATGCAGTCAGGGAGACTACGGGGGCATGATTTATGGAAGATTATGCCTACGTTCTCGATGTATTGCCTGAGGGAAGGCCAGATAGCAAACGTAGATTTCGCAGAGAAGCTGTTGTTTATGGATTAGGTGTTGAAGAATTCAAGATATTTGATATGAAACCTATTACAGGTGCTGCAATCAATATTGGAGACAGATGTTATATTGGCAAAGAGACAGAGGAGCGGAATCAAATAGATCATGTCCGCGCTCGTGTTAGTTTTGTAGATTTAACTCATACAGCACAATCAGAACTATCATTTATTCTGGATGAAATTGTCAAGGACAATGAGGAAAAGTTCATTCAGTTTTATAATCATGCAGGCCCAATTTCGCGCAGATATCATTCGTTAGAATTAATTCCTGGTTTAGGCAAAAAAACGATGAGTTTGATAGTTCAGAATAGGCCATATACTAGTTTCAAAGAAATGGAAGAAAAGATATCTAATTTTAGAAATCCGGAAAAATATATCTCTCAAAGAATAGAGAACGAAATACGAGAGACCGATCAAAAATATAGGCTTTTTGTAAGGTAATCAGACCGCATAAGAGTATTCTATTGCTCCAGCAATTCTTAGCCTTACGTCAGCATCTCCTGATAGAGATATTTCTAGTGTCCAATTTCCGCTTTCACCAATAACAGTACCAGCTTCACTTGATGTAGTTCCAGGGCTGAATGTTTTAAGAAAGATATCACTCCCTTCGTGATCTTTTAGTATCATTTCCCCACCACTATTTTCTGAGCTACCTATTTCAGATTCAATATAGTAGACAATATAGTTCCAATTTCCATATCTTTCGTGCCCCTCATTTAGATATACAGTATCATAAAAGCTCAAATCAGGTCCACTAAACTCTTCGTCATAAAGGTCACCACCTCTGCAAAAATAGGTATTGCCAGAATAATTAATTCCTCTTGTAGCGAGTTTCATTTCAAGAATCACTTCACCTGTATTCTCAGTAAATACAAATGATGTAAACCATTTGTAATTCCCATCATAATCATATTCAATTTTTGCACCATCTGTACTTGTAGCTATTATATTTGCTCGATTATCCTCTAAATCTAAAACTACAGCATTAAATTGCTCTTTTCCATATAAACTAAAAGTCCATGCTTTTCCGTCTTTAAGTGGAAAATCATATAATAGTTGAGTTTCTCCATTCTCATATATTGCTAAATTTGTCATTTCAACTCTGCCTAATGCAGGGTTGTGATTTAGAACAGAGTGCATTTTAGCATCATCTACTGATGATGAACTAACATAATAATCATAATCATCATCATCAATTGATACTACCATTGTTGTAGATAGCTCTCTTCCTGCTGTTTTCACTGAATATCCCCAATAGTATCCTTTCTCCCAGATAGGCAAAGGTATTTCATCTTCATTTCCACTTTTGGGGCGAAATGGATTTTCTAGGCATCCTCCGAAAGAGGTATTTACAAAAATTGTTACAAGAGCCAATGCAACTACTCTTTTTACTTCCACTTTTTGATAGTTATTAAGCTATAATTATAATTCACGGTGTCCTTTTAATTTCAGATGTTCCCTTGCTTCAGCTACGGTATAAAATGAGCCTAAAATTAAAGTGTTCTTGTTTTCGGAGTAAATTATTGCATCTTTAACTGTATCAAAAGATTGGCAATGCAGCCCTTTTTTTTTGCATATATTCTTTAATTCTTTATTTGATAGTGCCCGTTGAGTGTTTAGGTTGCATACTAGTATATCAGCTTCACTAGGCAGTTTGTTGATAATTTCTTCAGCTTCTTTATCTTTTAAAATTCCTATAATAATGCAATCATAATCACATTTTTCATTAATTAGAAATTCTATAGCTTGTGGATTGTGTCCAGTATCCAATGTCCAATTTTTGAATACTTCCATCCGACCAGGTATATTCTTCAGTTCAATGTCTATGTCAATTCCTAGTTTTTCTACTGCAATAGTTAGCCATTCTTTTATGTCTTTTCCAAAGTTTATTGATTTACAATTTGGTATATATTTATGATATTCCTTTGGCCATCCAGTAATAGTATGACTGTTTTCTTTGACGATTTTTGCTTTTGTTTTTGCGATATCTTCAAGTTTTTTCCCTAGATATTCTTTGTGATCAATTCCTAAAGTAGTTAAGATTGCAATTTTTGGTTCAGAGATATTTACAGCATCCCATTCTCCACCTAATCCAATTTCCATTACTGCATAATCTACATGTTTCTTGTAGAAATGGTAGTATGCTGCTGCAGTTAAAACTTCAAAGTAAGTGATTTTCATTTTTTCTTTTTCAATAATATTCTTAAGTTTTAACAGCAATTTTGTAAAGTCTTCTATATTTATCATATCTTTTCCGATTTGAATTCTCTCTCTTACACTGTGTAAATGTGGCGAGGTAAAGCATCCTATTTTCAATCCAGACATTGTCATATTGTGACTTAAGTTGAAACAAGTACTACCTTTTGCATTAGTGCCTCCTATGACAATAGTTTTCATTAGATTTTGTGGATTTCCTAAGATAAACATCAAATCTTTAATTCTATCTAGGCCAGGAAATATCTTATTTTGGTTTAATGAATCTAACCAAGCCATTGTTTTCAGGTATTCTTTTTTTAGACGATTCATATATAAAAGAACTATTCAATTGATTCCCATTCCATTGTATCTGGTGTTAATACTCCCTGATCATTCAATATATTGCGAAAAGTATCTGGTGTGACTGTAGCAATTTCAGCTCCTTTGGTTAAAGTTACCTTTCCTTTTTTGTATAGTTCAACGGCAGATGCGTGCCTTAGATAATTTTTCTTTTCAATCATAAATCGAAGGGCTTCTTTTACAACGTCAGATCGGCTGCTAAAGTGCCCTGAATCGACGAGAGCTTCGATTTGTGAGACTAGTATTGGGGGTAGTGAATAGGAGCTACTCATGTATTAATAATTAGCAACTATTATTAATAATTATTCACTAAGCTTTATAACCTGTGCTCTGGTGAAACGGACGGAAATAGCTATGAGCTTAAACCGAACCAATTGGCTAGCAATCGCCTTGACATTTGTCATGGCTGGTTTATTTGTTGTCTTGACCTCGAGCAGTGCTGATGCAGGATATTCTCATTCTGTGTCAATGAAGGGAGACAGTTTATTATCAGGAAAACCTGATGAAACATTAACTTTTACAATTGAAGTTTGGAATACAGGTACGGAAAATGATGATTACACTTTGGGTATAGATTCAACTACACCTACAGGTTGGTCGATTTACATATTACCAAATACAATTTCACTTAGTGATGGTAATAAGGGAGATGTGAAAATGTACGTGGATATAGGTAATCGTACCAATGCATTAGGTGGGGTCTCTCATCAAATTTCTATTTGGTGTAACAACACAGAAACTTCCGATTCGAATAACATGACTACTACAGCAACAGCAAAGGTCAAGAAAGTTTTTGGTAATACAATGAGTACAAGTGTTAATTCTATTAGTGTAGATCCAAATAATGCAGCAACTTTTTCAATTAATATTACGAATGACAAAGGTAATTATGCAGATGAGATAGAATTTAGTCAATTGTCGACAGGAACCGATTCATGGACATTCACTCTTCCAGGTATCACGTCCTTGGCAGTAGATGCAACTACTACGGTGTCATTTAGTGTGACACCTGATATTGAGGCTTTAGCGGGACTTAAGAGTATCAGTTTTGTTGCAACATCTGATGAAGATGATGATGATTATGAGGCAGTTGCAACTATCTCACTTACTGTAAATGTTAATCAATTGCCTGCCCTTGAGGTTACGAAGGTTGGAGACAGTTCACAGGATATTGAGGCTGGAAAGAAAGTGTCATATTCTTTTAAAGTTACTAATAAAGGTAATGCAGTAGATTCCTTTAACATAACAGTTATGTCTGACACAGTTCCAGCACATTGGGAAGCTTCTGTAGATACATCAGAAGTTAGCAGTCTTGGTGTTGATGAAACTGCAAATTTAACGGATGTGTTGGTTGTAAAGGCACCTTTGAATGCTTCAGCAGATATTGAAGCAACCATAAAGGTCAAGGTTTCATCTCAGGAAAAGGATACAATTTTCAAGACATTTACTTCACGTTCTACAGTTTTGCAAAAATATGATCCTAAAATAACTATTACTGCAGGTGATACCAAATCTGCAGATCCTGAAACTGAGGTTGTTTATAATTTAACTATTGAAAATGAAGGTAATGGAGAAGATGAAATATCTTTAAGTTTAACAGGTTCTAATTCTACATGGGGTACTCTTGGAGTTTCTTCATTTACGCTTGATGCTGGGGCGAATACAACAACTACATTGAGAGTTACAGCGCCAGAGGACACGCCTGCACAAAATGGATATAAAATAGGAATTAAGGCTACTTCAGAAGATACAACAACAAGCAAATCTAGAGATGTTTTCCTTAATGTAAACCAGATTTATGACGTGTCTGTATTTGTTTCTGGTAGCACAACTCAATCAGGAGATCCCGATGATCAATTGACATACGCTATTTCTGTGAAGAACAAAGGTAACGGGGATGATACTATATCTCTGGCTTTAGAGGGCAATATATCTGATTGGGGTTCAATTATAGAGGATGTTGATTTATCACAGGGAGATACAATTACAGTCAACCTAACTGTTAGAATCGATGAAGATGCTACTGTCGGAGACAATTCATTGGTTGTAAATGGGACTTCAAAAGACAATATTGCTTATGACACAAGTTCAGTAACGGTATCTGTAAATAAACAATATAAAGTAGATTTGATTGTTTCATCAAAGACTGGAGATCCTGGTGAGACACTTGTATATCCTATGCGTGTACAGAACAAAGGTACAGGTGAGGATTCATTTAAATTATCAATTGATGATTATCCCTCAGGCTGGATTGTACAGCTAGAATCTGAACTAGTTGAGGATGTTGGAGCAGGTCAAGAAAAAACAGTTAATCTGACTGTTACAATTCCATCCGGTGAGCAAAATCAAGCATTTTCAACAAATATAACGGCTTCTTCACAAGGTGCAGCAGATGAAAATCCGCCTAAGTGGGTTAATACTACTGTTGCAATTACAACTATTGTTAATCAAGAATATTGGATTGATTTATCTGTAAATTCAAGTTCAATAGATGCAATTATTGGTGTGGCAGTAACTGTCCCAATTACAGTTGAGAATTTGGGAACTGGAAATGATATTGTTGCAATGTCTGTTGAGGGGCCTGATGGTTGGACTGCTTTAGAATTCAACACCTCTTTTGTTAATGTTCAAGAAGGTGCATCAGCCCTAGTTGGTCTTTCTATTACAGTTCCAGATGGAACCAATAAAGGAGATTATTTAGTTAATGTCTCTGGAATATCTAATTGTGCAGATTGTGCTAACGGTACTAAATCTAAAGATTCTTTAACTTTGACTATTAAGGTTGAACTTACAAGAGGTGTTGAAATTAATTCAGATGTTACTGTAATAGAAAAAATTCCAGGATCCTCTGCTGTTTTCTTCGTTGATGTTAAGAATATTGGTGACGGCCGTGATACGATTCTTTTGTCAATTCTTGATGATGACCTTGGATGGGCCAGTGTAGAGCCTTCTAACGTGACGCTAGACAAAGATTCTACAGCCACGGTAACTGTGACTGTAAGTTTACCAGAATACGCTAGTGCAACTGGTGCAAATAAAACAGCTTTAGAGTTAGATGATTATCAAATCCGTATGAAGGCTAAATCAGCAGGTGATTTAGGAAAAAGTGAAGATACACAGTTAACAACAACAATTGGTGCAATATCTGGTGCCTCTTTGACTATTGTTGGTAGTGATACTATTGAGACCTATCCCTCTACTGAATCTAGTGGACCTGATAGGAGAGAGAAATTCAGTTTAAAATTAGTAAATACAGGCAATAGACAGGATACAATTAATGTAGATATAGTAGCTACATCTTATCCAGATGATTGGGATGATGTTAGTATTTTCACTCAGGCTTCATGCTCAGGTACCTTTACTGGATCAATTGCTGCTGGAGCGACAAGAAATCTTTACCTTTGTATAACTCCTAATGAGGATGCAGATGAAGGTAATTACACAATTATTACTGAAGCTTCAGCAGGAGATGGAACAGAGCCTGCAGTTCAAGCATCGGCTAATCTGCAAGTTAGAGAACCTACAAGAGCAGTCACCTTGAGTGTAGCAGTAGGTGAAGAAGAAGTTACTTTGTCTCCTGAAACGGATAATGAAGAAAAGAATACAGCCCGTTTTAAGATTACAGTAACTAATACAGGTTCGCACGATGATAAGTTTACTGCTGAATTGGATAATGTCCTTGGTAGTGGTTGGGATTCAGATTTCTTTACTAAGAATACAGGTAACCCCGGAAGTAGCTCTGATAGATGGTCATCTACAGGGCAATCACTTGAAAAAGATCAAAGTAAATCACTTTGGTTTATTATTGAAGTAGATGCTGATCAAGTGGATGAAGGTAACTACACTATGTCTCTAACTATTAAAAATGTTGAAGAAGAAACTCAGAGTACTACAGTAGTTAACGTCAATATTGCAGCTCCTCAAAGAAACTTAGTTGCAACTGCTATTGATCAGATCGAAGAAATTTATCCAGAATATGAGGGCAGTTCTTCAAAGAATAGCGTTAAATTTAAAGTAAAACTTGATAATTCAGGTTCAAATCCAGACGTTTTTATTCCCGAAGTTGTTTCAACTCTTGATGATGATTGGATAGTGACATTTTGGCAAGATAGCGGTAAATCACAAGTTTGGTCAACAACTACTGGTGTGACTATAGAGGATGGCGAACTTGATGATCTTTGGGTGTTTGTTGAAGTTGATGACGAGGCTGATGAAGGTAATTACAGTATACAAATATCAATTAGAGATGAAGAAGATGATCCAAATGCTCGTGAAGATATTGATCTTACTGTTTTGGTGCAGAGGCCTGAAGTTTTAGTTTCACAGTCAGAAATATCATTGGAAATTGATGGAGCTATAGGTAATGCAAGTCAAGTTAAGGATGGGGATACAGTGGTTGTGTTAGTTAATATCCAAAATGTAGGTAACGCAGACGCAGATGACGTAAAGATAGAAATATATTATTATCCTAAGAAAACACCTGAGACAACACAAGAGATAGATTCATTAGTGATTGCAGGTTTTATATTTGACGAAGGCGAGAATACATACATAAAAATGCTATATAGCAAAGATCAAAACATTAAATCTGATAATCAAAAGACTATCGCTTCTGACGATTGGTTAATTGAAGGAGGGGAATGGTACGTTGAAGTTCGTGCAGATTATGATGAGGACAATGATAATGGCGCTATATTAGAACCTAATGAGAATAATAACGATGCACGTTATTCAGAGTTGCTCCGTGTTAAACCAGACTTATCTATCGATTCTATGAAGGTAGACAGTAAGTATGGAGGAAATAATTCACAGACTCCTAATGTTGATGATATTGTAACATTTACTGTATCAGTTACTAATAGTGGAGCTGCAGATGTCAGTGGTGCTCGATTGTATATTACAGCAGATAGCAGTCAAGATAATGAAGTATTGAAAGACCGTACCAATCAAGAATATGTTGAATTTGACGTTGATGCAGGTGAGACAACAGATGTCCGTTTCAGGTGGAAGGCTACATTAGAAGATTGGACAACCTTCCGAGCTGAAATTAATCCAGTATGTGATGATTATGAAATTTCATTCAGTGAGTGTGATACAGAGGGAGATGGCTTCTCTTCAGAAACGGGGCATATGTTTGATGAGTTGGGAAGATATGCAGATAATGAATATCCACGTTCTGGGGTCTTTGAACAGAGTGGTTCAGAAGTTAGATTCGAAGTGTTGCCTGACTTTGTTATCAAAAAGATAGCTATGGATCCACGTAATCCAGAAGTTGGTGAGGTTGTTGAAATCACGGTGACTATAGAAAATCAGGGTAATGCTGATTGGTCACTTGGTAGCAAAACATTGAGTGTTAAATTTGAAGATGGCGTCGGTGGAGAGATTACTACCTCAATTGGGGAACCAATTAGCAGAGGAGACACGACTGAAATAAAATTCACATGGACTGTTCCTGATGAAGATAAAGACACACTAACTTTGATATATACTATTGACCCCGGTAGTGGTAATTTTGAGATATCTCAGTGTGTATCTAGTTCAAAGTGTGGAGGTAGTGATAATGATGAAACTGAGGAACAATTCATTCTTGTTCTACCTGCAGTCTTGGGTGAAATCGAAGCTATAAATTATCTTACTGAAAGAGATTTAGTTAAAGGAGTACCTTTGATTATTCCTGTTTTAATCTTAGTCGGATTGGCTGCATTGTCTATTCCATTATTAGTCTATAGACGTCGCGGAGGAGGTGAATCGGGAGGCGATTCTACAGCTGACTCAGATGGTGAAGAAGAGTCTGAAGGAGATGATGATCAAGCTGCAGCACCTCCATCTAAGTTTGGAGTAGCTATAGTTTCACAATTAGATGGTAAAACAGCTAATGTCAAAGTTCCTTCTAATATGCCCGTTAACAAGTTGTTGCAAAACTGTGTAGATAAATTTCCATTACCACATGCAAATTTTGCAGTTATGTTGAATGGCGTTCCAGTAGATCTTAATGCGACTTTAGCAGATGCAGGATTGACTGACGGTTGTCAAGTCGATTTAGTGTCATTAGAGTAATTAGACAATAATGCTTGATGCATTAGTCATAGGTGCCGGTCCTAGTGGAGCTCGCGCAGCTTGGAATTTATCCAAAGCAGGTTATGACGTTTCGCTAGTTGAAGAGGATGATATTGTTGGTGAACCTTGCCAATGTGCTGGTTTGATTACTCCAAGAACTTTTGAATATCTTGGATATCAGAGACCTGTATTGAAAGAGATGGATGGAGCACGTTTATGGGGACCTAAAGACTCCTTCCTGAGGTTTCAAGCACCTGAGACCAAGGCGTTAGTTATTGACAGACCCGATTTAGATCGATCTATTGTTGAAAAAGCTACAGATTCTGGAACTACTTTATTAGCAGGTCACCGCTATCTTAATTTTCGTAGAATTAGTGAAGGAATATCTGCAACAATTAAAGGTAAAAGTGGGAAGGAAGAGGTTAAAACTAGATTACTAATTGGTTCAGATGGCCCTGCTTCACGTGTAGCTCGAGATGCTGGACTTAACAATAAAAGGGAAGTCTTAGCCGCTTTTGGCGCCGATGTCGAAGGGTACAAGGGTATAGATAATCATGTAGATTTATTTGTTGGTTCTGAACTAGCACCTCGTTTTTTTGGTTGGGGGATTCCAACTAGTAAGAATACAGGAAGAATAGGTTTAGCAACAGTATTGCCTAATAGGCCAAAGAATTTCTTTCGGAATTATTTTTACAAGGGCGCACCATCTAAATTGTTGGGCGGTGCTAAAATTATCAATAGAGTTAGCGGTTTGATTCCTTTTGGAATACGCAATCCTAGTTATGCAGACAACGTTCTTTTGACTGGTGATGCTGCAGGTATGGCAAAACCAACATCAGGAGGAGGTATTTATTCAGGTCTAATTTCCGCAGATGCTGCATTTGAAATTGCGGATGTTGCATTTAAGAAAGAAGATTTAACTACTTCATCTTTGAGCCCATATCAAAAATTGCTATCAAATAGAATTGGAGGAGAATTATCTAAAGGTTCTCATTTGAGAAAAGCTTTTTTGAGTTTGAATGATGATCAACTGGCAGAAATAATCTCTATACTTGGAGAACCAAAAGTCAAAGAAGCTATTGAAAAAACAGGTGATTTAGATTATGCTTCATTAGCTGCCTTTTCTGTACTTAAAGCGCAGCCTAAATTGATTAAATTTGCCCCTCTGCTTTTGAAGCCATTTATTTAATTGAGGATAATTCCCTTCTTCTTCTAAATAAAAAATAACAGAGAGGCCAGCAAAGATTACAGTTAATGAAATTAGAAGGTATAATGGCCACTTTGGTATAGGTTTTTTAATTCCAAACGAAGAATCAGGAATGATGCCGTCTACTTCTAATATATCTAAATTAATATTTCCGGGATAATTTTCGGTATTATTAGTGGTTGCAATTTCCCATACTTCCATATTCCAATGCCCTCTTGATTCCATTCTTTTTAGGCTATTATTGTGCTCAAAATCAATGCTAAACCTTACAAAATAGGTTCCTTCTTTTGTTTCCTTATTAGAGTTTATTTTAAATTCTAGAGAAATAGTTTCATTTGTCTTTATTTCACCAATTAGGAATGAAGCACTCATAGTATTGCTTGGTGTCGATGTGAATATTTCATTACTGCTATCTGATTTCCAATTCATGGTTGTAATATAGGGTCTCTCTTTAGCAAGAATCTCATTTATTTCCTCAGATTCATCAATATCAGCTCTATGATATATTTCAGCAATGATTGTCGCATTAGTCATATTTTCTTTATATCGGTTTAATATATCTAGAGAAAAATCTCCATTTTCTCCAGGTTCTAGTTGTGGCGTGTTAAAATTGTGAAAATCAGGAATATTACTGGGATTGCTTACATACTCATCAATTTGTCCTTGGGCAAGTGGTTGGATAACTAAAGTAAGAATTGCTATTAGTCCTATAATCTTTTTCATTAATTATGTCACACAAACCTCCCTTTAAAACTAGTTTCATGCGGTTTTTGGTAGGCAGATTTGATTTATATTCTCTATCCCTTGGACGGTCATGCGTAGTCTTGCTATAGTTGGCGCAGCCTTCATATTTTGCCTTATTTTTTTTGCAACCGATGGTAGTTCCGAAGAATATAAATTTGATAATTTAACAGTTAGTAAAGATGAAACAATAAGTTTCAATGAAGATACGATTTGGGTTCAAGGAGATATTTTAGTAGATGGCAATCTTAGTATAACTAATTGTAGTGTAAATATTAATCTTACTTTAGATTCTACTATATCTGAAATAAGAGTAAACTCTACTGGCCTTTTGTCATTATATAATGCGACTATAACGACTTCGGCACACGAACGAACAGATAATGAAACAATTATTTCGCCATATACAGTTGTGGTAGATGCAGGAAATTTGAATATCTCAAATTCTATAATAGATTATGGCATGCTTTGGTTGGTTGAAGGGGCAGTTAATATTGACAAATTAGAATTAAATGGTTTTGGTATGATTAATTATGGTATTTTTTCAGAGAATACTAATCTTAATGCTAATCAAGTTCATATTCAAAATTATACGTTGGGTTTTAGATCTATTGGAGAGATTCCGATTCTAGAATCAGTTACATATTATAATTGTACTAGTCATATGACTCAGGAATGGTGGGTGACTTTTTCTCCAATTGAAGAATCTACTGATTTGCCAATAAGTGGATTTGAGATAAGACAGTGGGATTCTGATGACTCGATGGTTGGTACATGGTATTGGGCTAAGGAATTTGAGATTAATTCACAAGGGCAAAAGGTAGAGCATTTGGCTAAGTTTTCTTCTTATTTGAATCTTTATTTTTCTTATATAGAAGATGAGTGGGAGCAACAAATAACTAAAAACACAGATATTGTCCGTGAATATGATATGAACCACACTAATCTTAGCTACGATTCAGCTACTTTATTTGTTGATGATATTCAGTTAAGTGATGCTAGTCTAATTGTTCCAAAATGGTCTATAATTAACATCAGCGTAGTTGTTAGTAATCCGACAGATCTTAATTTTAATAACTTATATTTAGATTTAGAAGTAAATAATCAGCAGGCATTTGCACGAACAAGTTTCAAACTGTTTGCTAACACATTGCTTAGAATTAATGTTACATGGATTGCTTCTCTAGAAGGCCCACTATCGCTTAAGATTAGTACTAATTTGATTAATCTTTCAGGTAATGTTTCGGATATTGATATTTCGCTTTCTAAGTTCATTGAAATTGAAGAAACGATTTCAGTAGAAGAAAAATCTAATAGTTGGGCTGCGCTTTTTGCAATTATTATTATATTGTGTTTGTGCAGCTATGTAATTTATAATGATATTGAGGCAGATGATGAAATCAAAATTATTGATTCTAGTAAGTCTGACACAGATGTGAAAGTTTCGGATGATTCTATGGATGATGATGAAGAAAATATTTTGGACAATACGGAAGAAGAGTAATTACATTGAGTAGAATCATTCTTGGTGTGGAGTCTACTGCACATACAGCAGGTGTTGGGTTGATAACATCTGAAGGGAAGATTTTGTCTAATCAAAGATCTATGTATATTCCAGAAGAAGGCGGCATTCACCCCAGAGAAGCTGCAAGGCATCATTCTGATACTTTTCCATTACTCTTCAAAAATGCTTTTGAGGAATCAGAAATAGCCCCTTCGCAGGTTGCTTTAGTTTCTTACGCAAGAGGTCCAGGTCTTGGACCTTGTCTTAGAACTGGTGCAACAGCAGCTCGGGCATTTGCCTATGCTCATGACATTCCGTTAATAGGCGTTAATCATTGTGTTGCACATTTGGAAATTGGTTTGTTGGAGGGAGCAACTGATCCTGTTTTGTTATATTTGTCTGGTGCTAATACTCAAGTTATAGCTTATGCGTCAGAAAAATATAGAGTATTTGGCGAAACAATAGATATAGGAATAGGTAATGGCCTTGATAAGTTTGCTAGGGATGCTGGGATGGGCTTTCCAGGAGGCCCTAAGATAGAAAAATTAGCAAAAGGTCCTGAATTACTAGAGTTGCCATATTCGGTTAAAGGAATGGATATGGCTTTCTCAGGTTTGATGACGGCAGCTAAATCTAAGCTAGAAGCAGGTTATTCAATTGAGACGGTTACTTATTCATTGCAGGAAACAGCTTTTGCAATGTCTTGTGAGGTGGCTGAGAGGGCACTTGCGCATACAGGAAAATCAGAGCTTGTTCTTGGTGGTGGCGTAGCTTGTAATGAAAGGTTGAGAGAAATGGCACATATTATGGCCAAAGAGAGAGGCATCAAATGTTTTGTCCCCTCGAAAGAGTTATGTGTTGACAATGGAGTTATGATAGGTTGGTTGGGTTCTCAAATGATAGATGCCGATTATCAAATAACTGACGAAGATAATGTTGTTAATCAAAAGTATCGTACTGATATGGTGGAGGTTACTTGGAGATAAAATTTCGGGGCGCTGAGGCATTTGTGGAGACAATAGAATGGAACGGTCTCAAAGCAATATCTAAAGTTAGAAACAAGCGAGGGTATCGCCATCCTGTCTTAGAGAAAAGATTAGTAACTGAGAGATTGCGCAGTGAATCTCGAATTCTTGAAAGACTTCTTTCGAGGGGAGTTCCTGTACCTGCAATTTATGCCATAAATCTAGCAGATAGAAGCATAATAATGGAATTCATAGAAGGCATTACTCTCGAACAAGCTTTGAGGAGTAAAGTTTTTGAAAAGAACCTTTTGGGAACAGCTAAATTACTATCTTCTCTGCATTCGCATAATGTAGTACACGGAGATCCAACAACCAGTAATTTTTTAGTTACTGATAAAATATATGCAATAGATTTTGGTTTATCAAGTATTTCGGACGATGATGAAAATCGAGCTTCAGATCTTCGTGTTTTTCTGGAATCGTTGGATTCACATCATTCTGAAATCAATGGCCGAGAAATATTTTTGTCAGCTTATTCTAAATGGGAACAATCTAAACCTGTTCTGGAAGCTCTTAAAGTTTTAGAGCTCAGAGGCCGCTATAATTTGATGAGAGGTTAGGCGCACTGTAATAATCCCCCTATTATTAGAGATTCAAGGTAATGGTGGTTTTTTGATGATGCTCAAGAAAAATTTATTTGTTTTGTTTTTACTTATTTTCATTTTTTCATGTACAGGATATAGTGCAGAAAAGCAGCCTGTTTGGACATGGGCTTCCGATAATCCAATTACTGATGTTGAAGTATCTGATGATTCTCTTAATATTACAGCCTCATATGGTAGATATGTTAAGTTTTGGTACAATGATTCTTCTACTCCTTATAGAACAAAGATGGTTGATTCGGGTATTAATTCAATGAAAATGTCTTCGGATGGTGAGTATGTAATTGCAGGTGAACTTAGTGACTATACATTAACATTATTCGAAGGAGGGACTAAAGAATGGGAAAAGAATGATTTTCTTATTGAGTTAAGAGATATTGATTTTTCTAGTAGTGGCTCTAATATTACAGCTATTGATGTATATAACATATATTTTATTAAAAAAAGCAGTAAGAATGTAATTTGGGCAGTTAATCACCCCACAACAGAAATGAGTGCTGTAGCAATGTCTCCTGATGGTCGTTTTATCGCTGCGGGAACTATTGATGGAGAGGTTTTTGTTTATTCAACCTCAAATTCTTCCGATGTGTGGTCACATACTTCAGTCCTTGATGGCAGAATTACAGCTATTCATTTCTCAGGAGATAGTTCTCATCTGATTATTGGGACTCAGTACGGACGTGTTCATGTATATGAAAGCAATCGTGACAATGAAGATCCAGCAATTATTTACTACGAACAACCTGATGATATTTCTTGTGTTTCTGCAGGACCAAGTTCCGATTATTATCTGTTTGGTACTAATGGTGGAGACATTGTTTTATTATCTAAGGATTCGGGTGGTACTAAAGTTTGGCAGAAAAGTTTAGACAGAGAGATTGATGGGACTACGGTTACGTCTTGTATTTTTAATGGTAATGGAAATTATGTGTTAGCAGGAGCGGATGAAAGTAGATTAGTTGTGCTTGTAAATACTACAACGGGCGATTTGCTGTGGGATAGCATAGCTTTTGGTAAGGTTAGCAGCGTAGCTATGTCTTTCAGAGGTTCTAATATTGTTGTAGGTACTGATGATGGTATCGCATTGTATTATGAAGAATTATTAGACAATCAAGCCCCTATTGTTTCAATCGAGTCTATAACGCCATCTATTTCTTTGCCTGGAAGTTTAGTTACGATGAATGGTTCAGCTATAGATTTTGACGGCTCGGTTGTTAGTTATCGCTGGTATTCTTCAATAGATGGCAATTTGTCAACTGATATTAATTTTACAATTTCTAGTTTGTCCCAGGGTCTTCATAAGATTTTCTTTCAAGCCGAAGATAATGAGGGAAAGTGGAGTCCTCCAGTTGTCATGGAGATAGGTGTAGGTGATTTCCCTGATGCATCGATTGATTTAGTTACTGGTTGTGATTTTACAGTAGATTGTGTTATAAGTGAAGGTACGGAAATTACGTTTACAGGTTCAGCAGTTTCGTCAGCTTCAGAAGACACTGAGATACTAGGCTATGAATGGCGTTCTAGTCTTGACAATGAAACAATATTGTCCGATCAAGCTTCGTTTAGTATATTATCTCTTTCAAGAGGTCTACATACAATATCATTTAGAGCAATTAACGAGTTTGAGTTTTGGTCATCCAATGTTACAGTTAATGTAATGATTAATGGGATTCCCCAAGCAACAATTATTAGTGCAGATATTAATCCAGTAATACCAGGGCAGAAAATAAATTTAGTTGCCAATGCTACAGATCCAGAGGGGGAACCTTTGAATTACGTATGGACATCAGATACCTTATTTTTTTCTAATGAACAAAAAATATACGAAAATTTCCATCCTTATAATCCCGATGTTTCTATAAATGGTTCTCGAGTTATCACTTCAACTACAGATATGGGTTCGCATATAATCACTCTTAGAGTCCAGGATTCCTATGGAGTATATAGCAAAATTTCAAATTTTACAATAACTATTCTTTCACCACCTACACTATCGGTGCAATGTGACGACACTGGTTTCGTTGGTGAAACTTTTCTTTTTACTACATTCGCAGATGATGCAGATGGTATAATTTTATCTTATGAGTGGGATTTTGATAGCAAAGAAGGACTTATTGACTCCGTGGATTTTGAAGGTTCTGGACTTGCTACACATACTTATAATCAAACAATTCCAGGCTTAGATTATTTAGTAGTAGTTAGAGTTACTGATAATGATGGCCTCACTTCATATGATACCTGCCAACAAACAGTGGAGGAGGATCAGATTGGGGACGTTTCTAAGGATAGTTCAAGTGGCGGCGGAAGTATTAGTGAAATAGCTAGTCCTTCAGTAATAGGTGGTATCTTGCTTGTTGTTATAATCGTTGGTGGGGGCCTATTTTACATGATGCGTGACAATGATGATTACTTGTATTCTTCTCCTTCATTATCTAAAACTTCTTCTCGTGCAGATTATATGAGTTCTATTGAGCCTGAAGTGTCACCTGTGAAAGAGAGAAGAATTTTGGATAATGAGATGATAGATACAACAGTTGTCGAATGTCCTGAATGTTCGGCTCAAATTGATGTCCCCTCTGTGTCAGGTTCTCAAGCACTCCAGTGTCCGGACTGCGGTTTAGAGGGAGAGATAGAGCTTTAATGACACTTCTCAGTGCTATATCATAGGATAGTTTCCTGTGGTGGATTAAGAATAATGAAACGCGTAAAGCTGATAAATGACCCTGCCGAGCTAGTCGCGCTTTTTAGAGCAGTAGATTCTGATGAAAGGCGCAACGTTCTTTCAACCCTTGCAGAAGGTTGGACCATGATTAGTACTTTAGTTGAAAAATATGGTGCCGGTGCTCATGATGCGATTATATATTTTGAAAAATTTAAGTTAGTTGAATCGCGTTGGGAGGTTAACAATGAAACAGGTAGACCTGAAAAAGGATATCGTACATTCTATAATGCTTTTCAAATTTCTACATCTTTGACTTTTGACGAGGCACAGGAACTTCTGACAGTTGTTTTAATGACTGAGAAAGAGTTTAAATCTTTAGAGTCTAAAATCGTTGAATTAATTGGTTTAGAGGGTACATTTGCTAATGATGTATCTAGAGATTTAGAAGTTACATCTTTGACTTTAAAGGGCCTTGTTCGTCGTTCAGTTAAATTTGATTTTAAGGGACATAATATTGTCCCTATTAAAGAGGAAGAGTAATGGATGGTTTAGATATAGATGAAACACTCCCTGGTGATGAGGTTGAAGAAGAAACAGATGAAGAGATTATTAGAAGAGAGAATGAAGAGCAATCTTCACCGAATCCAGGTGTTTCTTCATTTGATACTTGGTCTTCAAGTTCCTTGTCCAATGAGGAATCTCTTCGTGGTTGGTTGTATTTAGTTGCAGGTGCAGGTTATGGATTATTAGTCGTATATCTTTTTCTTGTAATTTATATGGAGATGAAGTTACCTATACTTAGCAATGAAGCTGTAACTGATACTAATGGTGCACTTACTACTGCTATTTTAATCTCAGCAATGGTTTATGTTACAATTTGGTTTTTTATGTCGGGAAAAAAGCATTCATTTTTTACAGATGATCCAGACAAGGCGAAATTCTATGCAGGAATAATTGGCTTGGCATCTTTAGTTATTATTGCGTTGAGCTGGGAAGATTACAGCCGTGAAATGGTCGTGTCAGCAATTCTAACTTCAGTGTCAACTTGGTCTTACATTCGTTCTTCTGAAATGAAAGGCTAATTTTTTTTGTCACTTATCAATTAGTTTTCAATATATTTGTGCGGGGATCGCATAGCTCGGCCAATTGCGCTAGATTCAGAGTCTAGTCCTTAGTGGTTCGAGGGTTCGAATCCCTCTCCCCGCACCAATGTTTTTAATGGCGCCACATTGGTAAAACAGAGTTATAGCCTGCCAAGGGCACACCTGTCATTGCCGCAGTTTCCTGATTATTTGTTACTAAATTATCTGGTTTCAACTCATCAATTTTACCAATCCCCATAGCTCCGATGGTTTCAGCTAGTTCAATTCCAAATTGTTTAAGTTCTTTATTGTTACAATTTCTTTCTAAAAATAACCCAGATGCTCCTAGAGAAATAGTCTTAGCTGCGTTTTTTGAATCAAGATTATCTGAGCTTGTAAGTATAGTCAATTTTTCTTTGTAGGGTCTGGTAGCAGTTATTGCAGCCTCTATAGGCATTTCATAGCTTACTAGAATAATACCATCAGCCCTAGATTTTTCTATAATATTTAAGTCATTTTCAAGATCTCCTGCATTCAATTTTACTAGTATTGGTATTCTCTTTGAACTACCTTGTCTAATCAATTCAACGACATATGCTAAATCTGTTGGTTTTTTCATATCTAATCTGCGATTTATGTCTGTTGGCCTCAAGTCAATAATGGCTACGTTAGCAGTTTCTAGATTTGTAGGAGCTCTACCATTCAATTCCCAAATGGCATATTCAGGAGCATTATTTCCATTCCAAAGTAAGGGTATTGTTAATTTTAGAGGTTCTTCCTTATTTTCACCAATCGTAATTGAAAGGTCTAATTTATCAATAGCTGGATTTCTTGGCCTTCTACTTAGTGTTGCCGTTGTTATCATTAACGTTTCAGCTATTGTTTTGTTCAATTCGGTTGTCTTTCTTCTCTTTGCAAAATTATTTTTGTTTATAACTTCTTTAAAATCTAAACCAGTTGGATTAATCCCATAATCCTTAAGTTGGCTTTGTAATTTTTTCCAATTAGAAGGGGAAATATTTTTCACATCTAAATTTTCATTCTTATCAAAGTCCCCAGATATTAGAATTTTGCCTTTATCCATCATTTTCCCTATATCTCCCATCACATCACCACATACCACTATTCTTCCACCTTTCATGCAAGTTGCAATATTTCCTCTGACAGTGCCAGAGATTAACAGGTTTCCATCTTTCATTGATACACCTGCATCACCATCAACTGACCCTTGAATTACAATAGTGCCGCCTGAAAGGCAATGACCTACTCCTTCCTCGCAGCTTCCATTGACAATGATTTCTCCCCCACTCATTCCGTTTCCAAGAAACCTTCCAGCGTCACCATTAAGCACAATTTTACTTCCATTATTTAAACCTGCAAAATTATCTCCAGCTATTCCTTCAAAGGTCATACTCTTTTTTGGAGGCATGAAAGCAGCTATGCAAGTCTGCCCGGCTAAATTAGTGACTTTTGCAGAGTCATGGTTTTCAAATCGTTTCCTTAATTGTTCGTTTATCAGTCCTGAAGTCCAAGATTCTTCGGAGTCAGTCATTATCTATCCTATTTGTAACTAGTATTTAGGCAATTAGGTGACCTAATGCCCTCTTGTAACCATATATTCTAATAATTCTTCAAGCATATCTCTTGCTTCACTTTCAGGATATTTTTTCAATGTTTTATTTGCCCCTTCAAGATAGCCCATTGCTTGCTTGTGGCAGTGTTTAAGTGCGCCACATTCTTCCATAATTTTAACAGCTCTTTTAATCTCAGTTTCTGTATTATTGGGCTTATTTAGGATTTTAATTAATTGACTTCTATTATTTTTTGATGCTCTATTTAGAGTATCAATAACTAACAGAGTTCTTTTCCCTTGTCTAATATCAGATCCTGATGGTTTTCCCAAAACTTCAGCAGGTGCGGTTGCGTCCAAATAATCATCCCAAATTTGGAATCCTAAGCCAACCCATATTGCCATTTGGCGCAGTTCCCTGGCTTGTTCTTCATTAGAACCACCAATCAAGGCACCGCCATAAGCAGCAGATCCAAATAATATTGAAGTTTTTAATCTAATCATTTCCAAATATTCTTCAGTTTGTACAGCTTCTTCATCTTCAAAATTAATATCCATTTGTTGTCCCTCTGCAATTCTTCTTACAGTGTATGAAATATGTTTAACTAGCTCAGATTTGACTCTATCTTCGATATTACAATCAATTATCATCTCAAATGCGTATGCAAAAAGAGAGTCTCCTGCAAGAATAGCAGTTGGAAGACCGTAAACAGTATGGCAAGCAGGCACACCATGACGTAAATCATCATCATCCATTACATCATCATGTACCAATGTGAAATTATGTATAACTTCTAGAGAAGTTGCAAAAGGAATTGCTTTATTTGAATCTCCTCCAACCATTTCACAAGTTAGCAGAGCCATTACTGGTCGCAGACGTTTTCCGCCAGCTAATGGGATATGGGCAATTGCTTCGTATAGTTTTTCAGGCGGTCTTATCTTCAAGTATTTTGCTAAAGCCAATTCAATGGGTTTTGCCTTTATGGTCAATTTTTTTTTAATGTTCATATTGTTCTTCCATATAATGCACTTTTTCATCGCTTAAAATACTAAGATTGTCAATATTATTCCAGATATTTTCAAGAAAATTGTCTTTTATTAGCCTGAACCAAGGGCCAATCCTTTCCTTATTATCTCTAGCCTTTCTAAACATTTCTTCCAAATCTTGTTTGCTAACATATTTTGTTTCTTCAATTTCGTTTGGATTTACATTTGTTTTCAGATCATCTTTCATTGCAAAGATATAATCTATCTCATGTTCAATCCATTTAGAATCAGCTCTTGCTTTGTAGTGCATTTTAGTAATAAAATACAATTTCTTTATGTCTATTCGTTTACTATTTATCCCTAATTCTTGTTTCATTTTCCTTTTTGCAGCAATTTTTGCGCCTTCAATTCCATTTTTTTCTTCTTCTAAGAAAAGTGGATGACTACAGCAGCTATTAGCCCAGATGGATGGAAAAGTAATTTTCTCCGCAGCTCTTTTTTGAATCAATAATTCATTCTTAGAATTAAATAATAATACGCTAAAAGCTCTGTGAAGTCTTCCATTTCCTTTGTGGCAATTTATTTTTGAATCATGTCCTATGATTTTATCTCCTTCATCCACAACAATACAATTTTCCTCCATCATCTGAACTTGTTCGTTGTCGTATTCTCTAAGCTCAGTATTCTTCATAGTTATTATTACACGAAACAGGAGGGTAATTAAAATGGGAGTGCATGCTAAGTTCTTTATCTTAGCCTTAAAATGGCATAATATGAGTAAACTTGATTTTCTTGATGAATTGGGTATTGAAGAAACAAATTTTGGAGGTTTTTCAACGGAATGGTTTGGCTCAGGTGCTGAGCTTGAATCCTTTACACCTTCGGATGGCTCTTTAATTGCTAAAGTTAAGCAGTGTAATTCGGGAGATTATGAGAAAATAATGCAGACTAGTTCGGCTGTATTTTCAAAGTGGAGAATGGAACCAGCTCCCAAAAGAGGTGAAGTTGTCAGACAATTAGCTAATGCTTTTCGTAACCACAAAGTTGCTCTTGGGAAATTAATTTCTTGGGAAATGGGTAAAATCCAAATTGAAGGAGAAGGTGAAGTGCAAGAGATGATTGATATTGCAGATTACGCTGTTGGCCTTAGTAGACAATTATATGGAAAAACTATGCATTCTGAAAGACCTAATCATCGGA
>CAZWJS010000007.1:0-47418 GCA_964634895.1 uncultured archaeon
GATTCAATATGGTAAAATACGTTTGTCACAATTGTGATATGTCTGTTTCAGGATTAAACTGTGGAACATGTGGTAATGAATTAGTCCATGACACTATTACAAAGGATGATGGAACCACGGTAGATGTTTCTAAATGTCCTTCAGGATGTGGAAAAATTAAATCACCAATGTGTTGCGGCAATGATATGCACAACCATTAGTTTCTGACTGCATCTAAACTAACTACTGGTTCACTACCAACAACTTCAGCTGAATGCATAGCTCCAGCTGGAACCTCTATCCAATCTCCAGGACCTAAATCAACAAACTGACCATGCATTCCCATTCTGAAAGTACCTGATAATACTGCATCAATTTTTGCTATGCTATGGCTATGATCTCCAAAATAGGTTCCAGGCCCATACGTGTAACGACTCACACTGTAACCTTTAGACTGCAATATTTCCCTCAATGAATCTTCCGTGAGATCACCATCAACAGGCGAATCCCATCGACGGACAACTATCTCTGTCATTAGAATAAACTTAAGCTATCCGAATTAGCCATTCTATCTAATGTCTCAGTAACCATTGAATCGGGACCAAGAACTTCTTTAGCCTTTAAGAACATACATCGAATTTCATTTCTTTCAAGACCCTCTAGTGAAGGCATGATATTTGATCTTATAACTTTATCCAAGGCAAGCTCAGGTCCGTACTTTTGGATAGAATTAAAAATAGTTACCATTGAATCTATTAACAAGGCAGGCCCTATCTTACGGAATGTACGAACTCCAAGAGCAGCTTCCTCTCCTCTTTTAGGGGGCTCATCGGGTGCTAAGAATTTGACTAATTTTTCATGACAATTATACATATGGCCATCGTCATCATAGAAATCAAACTTTCTGCTTGGGAAATGCTTACACTTTTCTCCAAACTTCCACAAAATATCACCCTCGGGCCTCTCAGGGACTAATCCCAATTTTTTCAATTTGAAATAAACAAAAACGGGCATGCGATTGTATTCATCATCAGGTAATGGCAACCCAATTTCAACGAATGCAAAACGGCGCATTAATGCAAAACCAACATTAAACAAAGTATTCTTATCCTGTGTATTCATCGTACCTATTATTCTAAACTCAGGTGGCATCATAAATGGAGCTCCACCTGTCTCCTTGTGGGTTAATAATGGCTGCTTATCTCTATATTCAAAAACTGTAAACAATTTACCAAAAGCTTCATCAATATTCGCTCTATTAAACTCATCAATAACTAAATAATGTGGTTTTCCTCTTTCACGAATAGAGTGTTCACATAACTTTGCGGCTTCAGCAACATATCCATCCTTGAAATAATATCCGCCCGAATCATCGGGAGATATACCACCTATAACATCAAAATTAGACCATTCTGCATTAGCCGTTACAATTGTATAATTTGGAGCCTTACTACCATTAGGTTGATCAATCTCTCCACATAATTTTGTTAATAATATATTAGATAATGCAGTCTTTCCCGTCCCAGGTTCACCAAACAACATAATATTCTTTCCTGATGTTAGATGAGTGATGACCTCATCGACAGTATCTCTTGTTGTTGAATAAGCTTCAGCAATCTCCTCGAACTTAACATTATAATCAACATCTATAGCTGGTCTAATCTCAACTGATTGGTCAACCTTATCCATCATAGTTTTCTCAACAAGTTCAATATCAGGTGTATGTTCAGTTGTATGTTTTAACTCAATTTGAAATTCTTCCCCATATTCCTGCATAAGAAATTCCATTGCTGAGTCCACCGACCATTCTGGCATGGCTGATTGCTGCCCTGGAACAGTTGGAGTAAAAGGATCTTGCCTATTTGGCATTGCCGCATCACTAGCTAATGACATTTCCCTCAATTTCTGTGAACCAAACTTGTAAAATAACCAAAATCCAATTGCCGTTACAAAAGCTGAGAGGACCAAATTAAATTGTGAATCTGTATCTTCGGGCCATTTTGCATCATTACCACCTAAGATCACTGGCGTTATAAATGTGCCAAATAGAGCAAATATACCTGCTGCAAATATTCCAAAGTAAGCCACACCCATTGACCCTGGATCACCACGCCTCTTCCTGTAAAAAGAAATCATACCCAGTGTTGTAATTCCTAAAGCCATAACAGTTAATGTAGTATCATTCTCATCCATACCCAAACCACCATCATCTGTAGTTAGAACATTATAAACTAGAATCAAAAATTGAAGGACTAAACCAGATATAATCATAGAAAAATACTTAGCTTCATCGATATCGTTTATTCTTGTATTAGACACTAACCAATTTCCAACGCCAATAAAAAGAAACGAAGCTGCCATGAGAAGAATCATATTATCTCCACCCTGAAGATATAAAGGAATAACTGACATGTTTCTATATCCTAAAGTTTGACAAGGAGAACGCTGATCTTCTGGGAGATTAAGGGTCATTTCTTCAAGCTCAGAACGGCTATACTCAGCTTCACAAATTAGATAAGGGCCTTGGGCATAATTCAAGAAAATCGAAGAAAGTAGAAGGGCTGCAGCTACAATAAAAAGATAAAAAGTAGCTGAAGGAGGATCCTCAAGTGGCCTACCTAAAGAAGTCCTCGTTAACAAAACACTTGTTGATACAATCAGACCTATTGTACAAACAAGTCCAACAGTAAGAGTCAAAGGATAAATCAATTGATTCATGAGACCGCCATAAAATAAAAATAAAAGTAGCTGTAAACCACCAAAAACTGCAATTGGGTTAATTATAGAAGTATTATCTAATAAATTGAAAAAATAGAAAATGCAAATAATTAAGAAGACATTTAAACCGAAGAAGATGAGTCCGCTGCCCCAACTCATATTCACCATGCAACCAAATCTTTCATCATTGTCAACAGTCCCATTTTGATTTATATCTGTCACAAACATATCCCGACCATCTACATTTACAGAAAACTCAGAATATCTCTGACCGTCCCAAATTTCACAATTAAATGGCTCTCCACTAAATGGTTCCGAGACCCCAGTTCCTATCCTAATCCCACCCTTATAATATGGAGTTGTTGGTTGGTAACCATCTGAGGATTCGTCTGTTGGGCCTGGTACTGTAGTAACTGCTAAACCAATCACTGCAAAAAAAAGCAAAATAGATACTACTACTAAGACCAATGGTGCTTTATAATTGATTTTTCCATTGGTTTTGAATATAGCGTCTAAGCCAGACGTCATCTTAGTAAAATTAGAACCCAAATTAGATATTGAAGTGAAGAAACCTAAGAAGAATGAACTCAGTCCAGATTTTTTATCTTCTGATGAAACTTCAGTAGCTTCAAGCATTTCTTCCAAGGCTTTTTCCTCATCCGTTGAATCAGATGCATCAGTAACTGATTCTGAACTAGGCTCTTCAACAGAACTAGAAACAGATGAATCATCCTTTGCGAGTTCTGGTTCAACTTTATCTTCTATAGAGGAGTCTTCTACAATTGGCTCCTCTGCTTGACCTCCAACATCGCCCTCCAAGTCAGAACCACAAATAGCACAAGAAGTTTCACTGTCCTGTTCCTCCTCATACTGACAAACAGGACACACTTTCATGATTGTTCACTAAATCATGCCATTAAAATGTTAACTGAAAGAAAAAAATGGCGAAAGTTTATATTTTTAAGATGAAAAAAGAGTTAACTTTAAATAGAAGGTCCAAAGAAAAGTAGTCCCATGAAAGAACAGCTCCAGCAGATACAGGCAGTTGCAATAGTTACTTTCTTTTGTGTTTTGATTTCAATACATAGTACAGGAGATTATGGACAATGGTTTGTAATATCTGGTACAAACGAAGATGTTGAACCTTTATCAGGAAACACAACAAGTGTTAATTCGTTTACCTATACCTATTACCTAGATCAATATACATTATCAGATACATCTGGAAAGAATGATAATGTACAATATGAAAATAGTAATTGTGGATATTGTATCAACAAAATTGAAGCTGCGAAAAATGTTAAACTTCTGGCATATGGAACTGCTGTTATTTCATTAATTGTAGCATACATGGCTAAAAACTCAATTGATAGTCTACATAATAAAAATCTGAAAAGGGCTCTTAAAAATCTAAAATATGTTTCAATACTCGTTTTAATGATTGGATTATTAGCTACCTTTTTCTTCTACACAAGCTGGCCTGAAGCAATTATACAAGATGAGGTAGTTGGTGTAACAAATATAGAAGAAGAAGAAGAAGAGGCTCAACTTGGATGTATCAAAAACATTTTAAATTTTTATGGAAGCGGGAATTGTGAAGAATATATACAAGTCGAATCGGGTGCTGCTGACAGAGTTGATAATAGATTATCGCCTGTTGAATGGACACCAGGTATTGGATTCTTTATAGTATTACTTGGGTCTTTAGTAACTGGTGGGGGGACCCTGTACATATTGGGCAATATTGATGAAGAATGGAAGGCAGTGATAAAGAAACAAGAACTAATTGAGAGACAACAAGAAATCCAAAAAGGTGAAATGAATAAAAATGAAGAGTTGTTAAAAGAATTCGACCAGACTGAACAAAAATTAAAACAAGCTGAGAAAACAATTGAAGACGTAAGAGTTGCTACAAAAGACATTGATTACGACGGCATAGAAGATTTGGAAGGTGAATTGGATCGTTTGACAGCCCTTAATCAAAGCGTCAATACATTAAACAGTTCATTGGAAGGCAAATTGAAAATGGCCAGATTAGCCACATCAGATGTAGAAAAGCGCGCTAGAATGGCTGAAAAGGAATTGAATGAGGATTTGGCAGCCAAAACAAATCTCGAAAATGAAATTGAAAATTTGCGTGATAAACATGAGAATGACATGCGCCTTAGTGACAGAATGACTAGAGAAATAGGTTCACTAAGGCAAATGAGTGAAGAAGCTGAAGAAAGAGCTGGTAAAGCTGAGAAACAACTTAAAATTGAGAAACCTGAAACTGTTAGTGCTCTTGAGTCCTATGACTCAGTTAAGGCGGCTCATGACAAAACCGTAGAGGAAAAGAATAATCTCGAAAAAGAAATAATGGATTTAGAGCAACAAACACTAGAAGCTAATGAAAGAGAAAAATCAGCTCTCACCGAAAGGAAAGATGCTGCACAAAGAAGAAAAGAATTAGATCGGGAAGTGAAATTAATGGAGAAAAACAAAAAACGTTTGAATGATAAGTTTACTACTTTGACCTCTAACTTAGAAAAAGCAAAAAAAGATTTAGCTGGCGCAAGAGAAAAAGCTGCAGTTACTCTTAGTGAGTTGGATTTAGAAAGGGAGACAATAGTAGAACTCCAACAAGAGACTGAGAAGCATAGGCAAAAAGAGGGTGAGATAATAGGACTGACGGATTCCTTAAAAGAATTACAAGGTCAAGTTGATGAACAGAATCAAACAAACAAAGGAATAGAAAGCGATTTGAAAGAAGAAGTTGATAGAAAGAAGAAAACACAAAAAGATTTAGACACACTAGAGAAAGCATCAAAACAAGTAAGTAAAGTCATGGAAAGTCTAAAGAAGCAATTTGATACGGCAAAAAATGAATTGAATATCGCTGTTGAAGAAAGAAATAAGGCTGAACGTTTGCTTGAAACTGAACGAGATGAACACGAAAAATTAAGAGAGGATCTTGAATTTTTACAAAACAATACGATAGGCAGTGAAGAAGACACAGAAAGAAAAGTCAAAGCAATGGGAATTGAAAGTTCAAAAGCAACAGAACAAACCAGAGAAATGAGTGAAGAAGCTGATGAACTAATTTCATCGAATGATGACTTAAAAGAAAAAATAAAAGAAGCTAGAATAGATAGCATTGAAACTGCAAAAAATGAACCTAAAGAAAGTGCTGATGGATCTGCTACTATAGGATCTAGTTTAATTGTTAAAAATTTAACCAAGGAAACTGAACATAATTTCGAACTTGTTAACCCTGATCAAGCAGATATACCGAATGGTAAAATTCCCCTAACAAACCCTATCGGGAAATCTCTTGAAGGGGCTAAAGAAGGAGATGAAGTTAAAGTTGGACCCACGACTTTCAAAGTCATCAAGCTAAATAACTAGTTAACCTATTCCAATTTCTTTAAGCCTTTTTTCAAGGTAATAGCCTGCATCCATACTTGGATATTTTGATTTTCCGCCTGTAAGAGCAATGCAAGATGGAATTGGTGATAAATCGATATCTTTTCGTGGATGAACAAAAAAAGGCATAGAAAAACGCTTTTCTTTAATCTCGGGAGGATTAATTACCCTGTGTGTCGTACTTCTAAACATACCATTAGTTATATTTTGTATCATATCTCCTGAATCAACAATAACATACTCACTTCCAGTCTCTACAGATAACCATTCTCCATTTCTCTGTAATAATTCTAAACCTCGTGCTGTAGAACTACAAAGCAGTGTTATTAAATTTATATCTTCATGAGAGCCTGAACGGATGCTATCCTCTGGAGAATCATCACCAATAGGAGGATAATGAATAATACGTAAAATTGTATCGCTACCATGTGTCATATCTGTGAAGAAGTTCTCTGCTTGACCTATATAACAGGCGCAGCATTCAAGTAAAATGTGAGCCAAATTATCAAGTTTAGAAAATAGTGCTACAGAAAGTTCTCTAAAATCAGGAAGTTCGACAGGCCAAACATTAGGGCCATATGGGGAAGAATCATTATCTTCCCGAGCAATCATGTAAAATTCTTTCAAATCTGGTGCAGAGCTATCCTTAGCATGTTCAGTACCAAAACTTGTGTAACCCCTTTGCCTCATTATTTCAGGTCTCTCATAGGATTTTTTAGCAGAATTAGAAAGGCTAAAAAACGAATCTGCCGACAAATACATCTTATCTAAAAAATCCTCCCCTATCGTATGATTTTTCAAAGCAAAAAAACCAATATTTTCTAGAGCTGAACCCACACCCTCAATGAAAGACTTTTTCCTACTTTCTGAGAAAAAATCCCTTAAATCAACTATAGGAATGCTACCATCACTCATAATACTCTATTAAAGAGATTAAAATATAGCCACCCCTCATGGTATAAGATGTCTTTAGCCCTCCCTAAGACCAGCAAAGAAATGCAAGACTGGAAATGGACTGACTATGAGCCATTCTTTGAGTATTTACTCACACAAGAAATTAACTTAGAAAATATTGAATCATGGATGAAATATTGGTCAGATTTTAGCGAAATGATTGGAGAAGTAGGTACTGATGTTTATGTTTCCACAACTGTAGATACTACTGATGAAGAAGCAAAGAAAAGGTTTCATACCTTTTTAAAGGATATAAGTGAAAATGCCAGTACAAGAAATCAAAAACTGAAAAAGAAATTGCTTGAGACCGGAATTACACCTGATAATTTTAATATTCCATTAAGGGCTATAAAAAGTGAGGTCGAGCTATTTTGCGAGGAAAACTTACCACTGATGACAAAAGATAGTAAACTTTCAAAGGAATATGATGCTGTAATTGGTGCACAAACAGTTGAATGGGAGGATAAAGAAATCACAATTACACAATTATCACCTATTCTTTTAGAAACTGATAGAGAAAGGCGCGAGAAAGCATGGAGATTAGCTGCAGAAAGAAGGCTAAAAGATAGAGATAAAATTAATAAAATATGGCAAAAAATCCTAAAGATAAGAATTCAGATTGCAAAAAATGCAGGTTATGATAATTATAGAACATGGAGATGGGAATATCTTAAGAGATTTGACTACACACCAAAGGATTGTTTAGAATTTCACTCTGGAATAGAAAAAGTAGTAAAACCCTTTGTCAACAGACTAATTAAAGAGCGCAAGGAACAACTAGGTTTAGATGTTCTCAAACCATGGGATTTGAGTGTTGATACACTCAACAGAGACCCTTTGACACCCTTTGAAAACGCTGCTGAATTAGAGGAAAAGTGTCACAACATTTTCAATGCCGTAGACAGTGATTTAGGAAGTCATTTCAATATAATGAGAGAACAAAAGTTACTTGATCTTGCAAACAGAAAAGGAAAGGCTCCTGGAGGTTATTGTACCGAATATTATTACCGCAGATTACCTTTCATATTCATGAATGCTGTAGGAACACACAGTGATGTTCAAACTATGCTTCACGAAGGAGGCCACGCATTCCATGTATTTGAATCAGATCAACTGCCTTATTCATCCCAAAGAGAAGTTGGCATGGAATTCGCTGAAGTAGCATCTATGTCAATGGAATTATTGGCTGCACCTTATATTACGAAAGAACATGGAGGATTTTACAATTCTAACGATGCAAAGCGTGCAAGAATAGAACATTTGGAGAAAACAATAATGTTTTGGCCTTATATGGCAGTAGTAGACGGATTCCAACATTGGGCATATACAAACCCAGAAGAAGCAATGAATCCTGACAATTGTGATTTAGAATGGGCAAAACTTTGGAGAAGATTCCAAACGTTTGATGATTTAGATTCTAGTGAATTTGAAGATGTGATAGCAACTGGATGGCACAACAAATTACACATATATCATGTCCCTTTTTACTATGTGGAATATGGGATGGCTCAATTAGGCGCTATACAAGTTTGGGGAAATGCACTGAAAAATCAGAAGGATGCTGTAGAAAAATATAGATATGCACTTAGTAAAGGAGGAAATGCAACATTGCCTGAATTGTTCGAAGCTGCAGGAGCTAAATTTGCGTTCGATGAAGATATGTTAACTTATGCAGTAAATTTGGTTGATAGCCAAATAAAGGAAATGAACCAATGAACAAGAAAGCAGTACAGGATGAATATGCACCTAACTCTATTTGTTTTGGTTGTGGGCCCTCTAATAAAGAAGGGTTACAAATTAAATCATATCGAACAGAAGACGGATTAGAAATGGAATTTGAATGTGAAGAAAAACATCAAGCTTTCCCTGGTGTAATAAATGGAGGAGTCATTGGATCATTGATTGACTGTCATGGCAATTGGACTGCTGCGATTGCAATTATGGACAAAAATGGATTTGATGAACCTCAATGTACTGTAACAGCTCAGTATGAAATAAAATTGAATAGACCAACGCCTTTTGGACCTAAACTAAAGCTGAAAAGTAGAGTTTTGGCATTACAAGAAAATAAAGCTGAAGTAATAATTGAATTAAAAGCTAATGAGAAAACGTGTGCAACAGGTCGTGGACTTTTTGTTGCAGTTAAAGAAGGTCATCCCGCATATCATCGCTGGCACTAATGAATAACGACGAATTGTGGCAGAAAGCAATAGATGAACACAATAAGGAAGATTACCATGAAGCTCATGAACTTTTTGAAGATTTATGGTTAGAATTAGATGACCGAAATGAAAAAGACACGGTACAAACACTAGCACAGGCAGACGCTCTTGCAGTTCATCTTCAAACCGGTAATACAAAAGCTATTCAAAGATTGATGAGGCAATTACCTGAACTGTTACAAACGTTCCCAGATAACTATAGGAATATTAATCTCAAAGAAATGAAAACTTGGATTAATTATATGATTTCAACTGTCCCACCTTTTGGTAAAATAAAGAATATTTTGGAAAAAAAACCACCAAGGTTAGTTCATAGCTGAAACTAAGATATCATAATACTCGGAATTTTCTTCACATGCATCCTGCAATGGTTTTACTACCTGGGAAAGAGCTGCAGCAGTACCGTTTTTCAAATCTAATGGATGTAATAAACCTGAAAGGTAGGATTCTTCTAAATTAGAATAAGAATCGAATTCTAAATTACCACCAAATTTTTCAGGTCTCTCAATCACAATCATGCCTAACGCAGGTTCAAGCAAGTGCTCCCAAATATCAAGAACAGGGTTACCTGCTCTCTCTAATGGACAATATGCCTTTGATAGTTTTTTAGTTAAAACCCCTTTACTATCGTGAACTAGCAATGTCCCTGATGGATTAGATTTAGACATTTTAGCATCTGTGTCCATTCGCCCAGGCCCAGATAATGACCCTAAAAGTGGTGTGTGTAATGCTACTGGTTTTGAAAGTTTCAACTTATCTGCTGCATCTCTTGCCAACATATGTGCATGGCGCTGATCCATACCTCCAAGTGCTAAATCTACATCAAGAGCATAAATATCTGTAGCCTGCATTGCAGGATAGAAAAATTTAGACATGTCTCGATCGCCATCATTCTCATCTCTACCCATTATTGATAGTGCCCGACGCATTCTCTTCAGACTACTTGCTTTAGACACTCTGAGAACCATTTCCCAGTATCCTTCTTGCTTAACTAATTCACTTGCTGTCCTAAACTTTACTCCAGGGCAAAATACAGAAAACATCTGCCTTTGATAATCTACACCTGCTTTCAAATTATCCCAATTTCCTCCTAATTTATCATTGATATACCCATGCCAATCTGCTAATAGAATAATTACGTCAAACCCAGCTTCAACCAACTCACGCGCCTTAAGCATCGGAACTAATGATCCAGCATGCAACAAGCCTGATGGTTCAAAACCCACATATGCTTTAGGCTTAATATTGTTCTTTAATAAATTATCTAATTCATCGTCGGTAACACACTCAACTACACCTCGTAAAATCAAAGCCTTAGCATCAACCATATAGGCCAATAATGTAAGACTCGGTTTAACTACTTTGGTTTGATTATTACTACCATAAAATTATTTAAACGTCCTTAGATAACGTGTTAGAGTTAAACATGTCTGAATCTAATCCTGATGTCCTCAAAGCTGTTCGTCTCTTAGTTGGAGATTTAGTAAACAAAGAAAGGTACGTTATGCTACCTGCTGAGCCTGGTGAGGGAGATCCTGTCTTGGGAAAATTCCGAACTGTAAGTGACGCAAAGAGATTTGCAAACCGTAGTGATATTCATGAATTCTCACTATGGACAAGATTGAAAGTTGTTGGTGGTGGCGATGGTGGAGGCTCTCTCAAAGAAGACTTCAGCGACTCTGAAGACGAACTGGATGACGATTTAGGTGATCTCCTTGATGACGATGATGACATTCGTGATCTTGATGAAGATGCTGACCTTGATGAATTGCTATGAGTAATTCAATCACAATTCATGACTTGTCAAAAGAGAAGCTAAAGGGTGCAATATTAATTGATGGATTTCCTGGTGTCGGCTTAGTTGGTACAATTGTAGCTAATTTCTTGATTAACACCTTGAAACTAAAACAAATTGGTGTTATTGATAGCCAAAAATTCCCTCCCATATCAGTCATTAAAGATGGAGATCCGCACAATCCCATGAGATTATATTCGGGTGAACAGATATGCAATGATGGGACTTGTAATCAAGTTGTAGTATGCGTTAGTGAATTCACACCGCCTAGCGATATTACAAAAGAGTTGGTTAGGTCCTTGCTGGATTGGGCTGAAAAAAAAGGTTGCACTAAAATAATTTCTGCAGAGGGATTTACCTCTGCACCGAAAACAAAAAATGAGATAAATGAAATTTATGGAATAACATCTACAAAAGCTGCGCGAAAATGGATTAAAGATGCTAAAGTCAAACCATTCCTTTATGGAACTGTAGGAGGAATTACAGGAGTTATGCTAAATGAAGGAAAAATAAGAAATATAAACGTTTTAGGTCTTTTAGCTGAAGTCAGTGAAGATTTACCAGATTCAAGAGCTGCTGCAAACGTGATTAAGGCAATTGACGAATTATTGCTAGCAATTGATCTGGATCCTGATCCTTTACTAAAGGAAGCTGAAAATTTAGAGAAAGAACTCAAAATGGTTAGAGAACAGGCTCCACCTGAAGTTTCTTCATCCACACCTAGATATATTGGATAAGCTTAAACCCCCTTACATTACAATACATACGTGAGTCGGATTGTAAGTTCTCAGATTGAAGCTGCGATAAAAGATTGCAAAAAATTAATTAAGAATAAAGATTGGCCTGCTCTACCAATTGATTTGAATTCCCCTATTGGTGATTTTTCTATAATTTGCTTTCCAGCATCTCAAAAGCTAAAAAAAGACCCTGAGAAAATTGCACAGGAGTTGGCTTTAGAGTTGAATAAACTTCCAACTATCAACTCTACAAGTGTAGAAAAAGGATATTGCAACATAAACCTGAAATGGAATGATTTTGCAGTTGACTTTATTAAAGAAATGAAAAAGAAAAAATATGCAAAAAAGGCAGGGAAATTAGAAAAAATTCTTGTTGAGCATACTTCAGCAAATGCTACAGGTCCATTCCACATGGGAAGAGCACGTAATCCTATTATCGGCGATAGTATTGCTAGATTGCTAAGATATCTAGGACATGAAGTAAAAACGGAATATTACGTAAACGATACTGGAAGACAAGCTGCAACTTTAGCATATGGTCTAAATAAATACAAGCCTGAAGGAGAAGGGAAAGAAGACCACAAACTTGTAGGGTGTTATAGAAAAGCATCTGAAGAATTAAAAAATGATGAAGACACTCGAAATTTAATCTACAAAAATATGGAACTAATTGAAAAGGGTGACAAAAAAACCTTAACACATGTTAAAAACGCGGCTGTGAAAATGATGAAAGGGATGAAACTCTCATTAAAAAGACTTAATACTGAAACTGACGTATATTTTCATGAATCTGATTTGATTGCATCAGGAGATGTGGAAAAAGTAATAACTAATCTCAAAAATAGTGGAATTTGTAACGAAGAGAATGGTGCTTTTTATTTAGATCTAGAGGAGGAAGGAATTGCTGGAAGAAATCAAAAATTCTTCTTTACAAGAAAAAATGGTTTAAGCCTTTATACTACAAGAGATATTGCATACCACTTAGACAAATTCAGCAGATGTGACACGGCACTTAACATACTTGGCGAAGACCATAAGTTACAAGGAAAGCTTCTTGGAATTGCACTTAGGGAATTAAAATCACAGGAACCCAAAAATCTATTTTATTCTTTTGTAAATCTACCTGGCGGTAAAATGTCCACGAGAACTGGAAGAGTCGTCTATTTAGATGATATTATGGACAAGATAGTAGATTTGTCAAACAAAAAATTGAATTCTAATTCAAGCGACGGAGAAAATTGGAATGCAAATATAGATAATGTTCAAAAACAAAAATTAGCTGAAGAAATAGGAATTGGAGCACTAAGATATAATATTCTTAAAGTCCAAGCTGAAAAAGGATTTACTTTTAATATTGAAGAAGCACTGAATCTACAAGGAGACTCAGCACCTTTTGCCATGTATTCTCATGCAAGATCCACTTCGATAATCAAGAAATATGGCAAAGACTTGCCAAATGTGGAGCTCAGAGTTAAGTTACAAGAATCTGAAATCAGATTGTTACGAACATTAGCTAATTGGCCTAAAACTGTGATTGGAACTGCTAAAAATTTAACAATACACAAAATACCTAATTATGTTCATAAATTAGCTTCGGATTTTAACCAATTTTATAGAGACTGCCCCGTTATTGACCATGAAAATGAAAAATTTAGAATAAATTTAGTAAAATGTTCTCAGAAAATCCTTAAGGAAAGCTTACAAATATTAGGCGTAAGCGCACCTAAAGTGATGTGAAACAGTGGTGGTGAGGGAGAGATTCGAACTCCCGTGGTCGCGATCTGCAGTCGCGTGCATAGCCGGGCTCTGCCACCTCACCCTGTTATCATACTCAAAGTAACTGTATATTAATTATTGATTACCTGATCTAATAATAGTTCTAGTAACATCAGTAGATGACATTTTAGCCTTCATATCCTTAAGTAGATTCTGATAGTGTTTGATTTGCTCATTAATCCTTTCAATCTCTGAAGGATCTGCCTCTTCTCGTTCTAAACGTTCCTTAACTTTCAGTTTTCGAGCCTCCCAACGCTCTAATTCTCTCAAAGCTTCCAATATTTTATCTTCGACGTCTTTCATCACAAGAACCTTATTGTCTCAAGATTATGAGGGACACGTGCATCTAGCCTAACTTTGCGCTTTATATCATTTGCAAATTGTTCGCATTTCTGTGCATCTCCATGATTAAGTAGAACTATTTTTGGACGTGGTCTTATTGTTCTCAGATAACGCATTAATTGTCTTTTATCACTGTGTCCAGAAAAACCCTCACAAGTCTCGATATTCATATTAACTTTTACAGGTACCATTCCCCCTTTTTCTCTGTCGTGCAAATGTACCTCATTAGAACCTTGTTGCAACCTCTGCCCCAAAGTGCCTGCGGCCTGATATCCTACAAAAACCATTGTATTGCTCTTATCCGGTGCCCAATGCCTCAGATACTCCATAACTGGACCTCCATTAACCATACCTGATGTAGCCAATACAATTGCAGGCTCTTCTCTTCCACAAATTTCTTGCCTCATTTCAGCACTTTCTACTCTGTTAAATATCTCAGATCTAAAAGGGTTGCCTTGGTTTTGATAAATTTTATTTCTCAAATTATTATTTAGATACTCTGGATATGCAGAATGCAAGGCTGTAGCCTCCCAAATCATACCATCCAAATAAACAGGCATATCCTTCAATTTACCCTCAGAATACACTTTCTCCAGTACTAACATAACTTCTTGCGAACGACCAACTGCAAAAACAGGAATCAAAATTTTACCTCGCCTTTCAACAGTCCGATTTATTATATCTGTCAGATTTCTAGTCCCTTCTTCTCTAGGAGGCTGAAAATCTCTATATCCTCCATAGGTTGATTCCATTATGAGAGCCTCAAGCCTTGGAAAATGGTTTACGGCTCTATCAAAAAGCCAAGTATTTTCAAACTTAATATCACCCGAAAAAACAAGATTGTATTGCCCGTCACCTACATGGAAGTGCGCTGCTGCTGAACCTAATATGTGTCCTGAATTATGAAAAGTTAATTTGAGATCCGGAGAAACATCAGTAGTGTCCCCATAATTTAATGGAATTGTATTTCTAATTGCTTGTCTTATATGTTCAGTATTATAAGGTACTTTCTTGCCCTCTGCATTATGTATTTTTATAAAATCATTCTGTAACAATGAGGATAATTCTCTAGTTGGCGGTGTACAATAGATAGGACCATCATAACCATAAACAAATAACATTGGCAACAAAGCAGAATGATCTAAGTGAGCATGTGTCAAAACCACTGCATCTATACCTTCTAAAGGTGTAACTTCAGGTGCACTCAAAAAAGGGCTAGGCTCTTTATCATTACCTGGATTAAAACCACAATCAACCAATACTTTACTATCTTTCGTCATCAATAAATGACATGAACGGCCTACTTCACGATATCCACCTAATGCAGTTACCCTAACGTGCTGCTCTCCATCAATAGTATCTCTAAAAACCTTCTTACCTACTTTTTCCAAGAATTTTTTGCGCCCTTCTGCTACCTTAGTCTCCAACATATAATTCCTAATATCTTTAAGAGTACGAGACTCCATTGGTGCAGCCCTTACAACAACTGGATTCCAACCTATTTCTCTCCGCAGTTGATTAAGTACGACTCCATGTTTTCCAATAGCTCTACCTGGATTAGCTGCTTCAATTATCACATCTCCATTTATCTCATCAAATTTGATTTCTACCACTTCAGCTTCTTTGGGAATTATTTCATCTAATTTCTGACGTGCTGAAATAATTGGCTTACGGACACTAGAATCTGCTTTGATTACAATTCTTTTGCGAACTTTTTGGGCTAATTGCCTTATATAATCATTATTTTCATTAAAAATTTCCAAATTAGGAGTATAGAGAACTACATTAGATGATTCTACTTTCACGTCTGTGAAAGCTATATTGTCTGGTATTACTTCTGTTGCGACTTCCTTGACTAAATTAATTACGTCTTCTACGGCCATAGGACCTTCCTGCTTATAATTGCCAACTTAAGTTGACAGATTATTCTGAATTTTTTCTAGCTCTTCTTGAGATATTTTTTGATATCCATTAGAGTCAATAACACACATAGATATACCATCGCCAGATGCTGAATCTCGCTTCATTGCTGCCACAAGTGCTCGGACGCCTAGTTCTTTACCTTCTTTAACAGTTATATCTTCCTTAAATCGATCTTCAAGAACACCATATACAAATGGAGAACCAGACCCTGTTGTTTGAAACTTATCAGGTATTGAACCTCCAGCTGCATCTAGAGAATAAACATGACCTCCTTCAGAATCAATTCCACCCAATAACAACTGAACCCAAAAGGGCATATATCTTCTACCATTCATTATATTAGCCATCAAAGTTGATGATGCTCTCAATGACATTTGTGATCCTGTCTTAAGTTCATAGAGGTTTACTTCAGCTGAAAGCCATCTTGCAAGCATTTGAGCATCGCCCACTAAACCTGCAACTGTCAATGCCATATTATCTGAAATCTTGAACAATTTTTGTGTAGTTTTGTGACCAATAAGATTGCCCATAGTAGCTCTCATCTCTGTAGCCATTACAATACCATCCTTGCAGACTAACCCCAAGGTCGTTGTACCTTTTTTCAAATTTTTCTCTACCAAAAGTTCCCTCCAGGAAATAAAACTAACTATTCATCGGAGGGAAGTATATTAGATTAATCCTCATTTCATACCTTAAACAAAAGTTAAATATCGGCCACCAATCCACACAAGAGGTTGTCTAGTGTTTAAAGCTCGAATTAAAGCAGAAAGTTTAAAGGAATTTGTGGGAACTGTAGGTTCTTTAGTAGATGAAGCTAAAGTAAATGTGAATGAAGACGGAATTCAAATTAAAGCCGTAGATCCATCACATGTGGCTATGATTGAAGCGAATCTGGTGAAATCTGCATTTGACAGTTTTGAGGCTAAGGCTATGGAAATGGGAGTTGATGTGGACAAATTCAAAAATGTATTAACCGTTGCTGGGAAAGATGACATGGTTGATTTAGAGAAGGACGAGGAATTGAATAGACTTGTTGTCAATATTGGCAACCTAACAAGAGCAATGCCTTTGTTAGATACCGCAGGTATGCCAGATCCAAAAGTTCCTTCACTAGACTTGCCTGCCACCGTTAATGTCATAGTCAATGAAATATCTCAAGGTCTAAAAGCCTCAAAAACCGTTTCTGACCACATTGCGCTATCAACAAACAAAGATACATTTCGTTTAGTTTGTGAAGGTGATAATCAGAACAGTGTGGATTTATCTTTAGGCAAGGAACAACTTGAAAAACTTGATTCGTCTGAGGAAACTACATCTCTATTTTCCTTGGAATACTTTGCTTTGATGGTGAATTCACTACCGGCCGATCGAATTTTGCATATTAATTTAGGAACTGATTTACCTGTTAAAATTGATGCTGATTTAGCTGTTGACGACATGACTGGCGCTCAAGGTAATGTGAAATTTCTTTTGGCACCAAGAATTGACCGTGATTGATGATGCAAAAACATTTCCTGCATATCTCTGACTACAATGCGAAGGAGCTTTGGGATATTATGAAATTAGCAAAGTCTGTCAAGGAAAAGTTCCATGCACGTGAAGATTATCCTCATTTCAAAAATAAGTCATTAGCAATGATATTTGCTAAACCCTCTGCAAGAACTAGAGTTTCATTTGAAACTGGATTTGAATGGATGGGAGGGCATGCTCTATTTTTGGGTCCAAGCGAAATAGGCATCGGAAAGCGAGAAGCTATCAAAGATATTTCACGAGTTTTTAGCAGGTACAATGATATCATTATGGCACGCCTTTTTGATCATAAACATATTATTGAACTTGCTAAATATTCTACTATACCTATAGTTAATGGACTAACTGATTATAACCACCCTTGCCAAATAATGGCCGATATTTTTACTGTATGGGAAAATCTAGAAAATATAGATAATATAAAGATAGTCTATATGGGTGATGGGAATAATATTGTCCACTCCTGGTTACATTTAGCTATGAGATTTCCTTTAAATTTTGTGTGCTGTTGCCCTGAAGGTTATGAACCAGATAAGAAAACCGTAGAAAATGCAAAAGCTACTGGGCTTTCCAATATTGAAATTAGCCATAATCCTACTGAGGCTGTGAAAAACGCAGATGTAATCTATACTGATGTTTGGGCTTCAATGGGTCAAAAAGAAGAAACTGAAGCTCGTGAAAAGATATTCCAACCTTTCCAAGTGAATCAAAAAATGATGAGTAAAACTGGAAAAGAAACACTATTTATGCACTGTTTACCTGCCGAGAGAAATAGAGAAGTTACTGACGAAGTAGTGGAAGCGGATTATTCAATAGTTTTTGAACAAGCTGAAAATAGAATGCATGTCCAAAATGCAATAATGATTAAATTGAGCCAAAAATGAAAGTTGCAAATGTCGGTGTAATAGGGGCTGGACAAATGGGTGCTGGTATTGCTCAAGTTTGTGCATCTATTGGAAAAAATGTGATTCTTTGTGATATAAAAGATGAATACATCGCAAGTGGTATAAACTCTATTAAAAAAAATCTTTTAAGAAGTGTAACCAAAGAAAGAATTAACCAGGATGACATGCATAAAACTCTTTCCAATATTACCACAACATTGAAGAATAATGAACTAAATGATTGTGACATTATAATTGAAGCAATTGTTGAAAATGTTGATATAAAAAAGAATTTGTTCAAGCGCTTGGGAGGAATTTGTAAAGATGATACTATCTTAGCATCTAATACTTCAAGTATACCAATTGGAATTCTGGCTGATGCCAGTGGAAAACCTGAAAAGGTAGTCGGAATGCATTTCATGAATCCAGTCCCCATTATGAAACTTGTAGAAGTAATAAGAGCAAAAACCACTGATGATAAAACCTTTGAAACCACATTCAAACTTGCAAAGGATTTAAACAAAGTTCCTGTTTTAGTCAATGATTTTCCAGGTTTTGTTAGTAATCGAATCTTACTTCCTATGCTTAACGAAGCTATGTTTTGTGTAATGGAAGGCGTTGCTGAGCCTGAAGCTATTGATACAGTTATGAAATTAGGTATGAGCCATCCAATGGGGCCCTTGAGATTAGCGGATTTTATTGGATTAGATACATGCTTAGCTATTATGGAAGTCCTACACCGTGATTTGAATGATGACAAGTATAGACCATGCCCACTGCTAAAGGAGATGGTGAAAGATGGAAAACGAGGTAACAAGAGTGGTGAAGGTTTCTACAAATATTAAAAAGATTTAATTAGAACCCCTACTTTATTGTAAATTAATGTCAGAAGAGGATAAGAAAAAAATTGAATCGTTGGGCTTGGATGAAGCTTTAGATGATCTCAAATTTTTAGCCCAAAAAGTATCTGATATGTCAAAGGAATTATTGAAAAAGGCTGCTGACCAAGCTGAAGGTGCAACAGATAAGATGGGGAGTGTAGTAGAATCAACGGGAGATATCTTGATATCTGCTGGAGAAACAATAAAATCAACAAAGGATATGTTTAAAGAATAAATTGCAAGGTAAATAATGGACATTGGACTACTCATTGCAGCTTTGACATTTATGATTACAATGTACATAACACCAGGTCCAAATAATATACTTTGTGCATTCCACGGATCAAAGTATGGTGCCAAAGCGACTCTGCCCCTAATTTCAGGTATGGCTGCTGGCTGGCTAATAATGGGATTATTTGTTGCCGGAACTCTAGACTTTATAGAGAAGAAAAAAGGAGTCTTAGATTCTCTCACAATCATCGGAGCCATTTACATCACATATCTATCACTTAAAATTGCAACAGCAGAACCATTACCACAAGAAGAACAAGACAGTAACGTCCTAGGGCCTAGTACCGGACTAACCTTACAGTTTGTGAATGCTAAAGCTTGGATTCATGATATTGTTTTACTAGGGTCTTTTGGGACTGCTTTTGGACCAGGATTTACCTCCAAACTCATACTAATTATACTATCAATCATTCTCTGCTTACCAGCAATACTTTCATGGACTGCTTTTGGTACTGTTCTTCGCAGAATATTTAGCACCCCAAAATCTGCAACTTTGCTTAATAGAATTATGGGAATATCTCTTTTTTTAGTTGCTATCTGGCTGGTAATACATTAATATAAAATTTGCTAAATTAGAATATTATTGTCTCATCTCTACCTGGGCCCAGTGAAACGATACTTATTGGAATACTCAAGCTTTCAGACACAAAATCTAAGAAATTCTTCATTTCATTTGGAACAACACCATTAGGAATATCTATACCCGATGAAGACCACCCTGGAAAAGTTTTGTACACTGGTTCACACTTGCCAAGATAAGATAATGATGAAGGAAAATGATTGATTTCTGAACCTTTATCATCCTTGTATGCTACACACACTTTAATTTCATCCATATCTGATAAAATATCTAGCTTCATAATTGCTAAAGATGAAAAACCACATATTCGATGTGATAACTCTAGCATTACTAAATCTAACCAACCACATCGCCTTGGACGGCCAGTAGTTGTACCAAATTCTTGGCCTTTATCTCTAATCATCTCTCCAACTTTATCTTCTAATTCGGTAGGAAATGGACCTGAACCAACTCGTGTAAGATATGCCTTAGTAACTCCTACGACATTAGAGATTTTAGAAGGAGCTATTCCAGAACCTAAAGCTGCACCTGCAGTAGTTGGACTTGATGATGTAACAAATGGATAAGTACCATATTCAATGTCAATATGAACTCCTTGAGCTCCTTCAAGAAGAACATTATCTCCGTTATCAATATGTTTGTTAACAAGCAGAGATGAATCTGTAATATATTCACCTAATTCCTTTCTCCAACTTTTACATAAATCAAATAAACTACCTATTGCCAACTCATTTTTTATTCCATAATGTGCTAGTAAAGCCTGATTACGAGGTAAGGCTTTCTCTAATCTTTCCATAATTATACCACCATCTAAAAGATCACCCATTCTAATTCCAATTCTAGAGGCTTTATCTGAATAACAAGGACCAATACCATTACCAGTGGTACCAATCATTGATTTTCCCTTAGAACTCTCTTCTCCTCCATCAAGAAGCTTGTGATATGGCATAATTACATGAGCTCTATCAGAAATGAATAATTGCCCTCTTTCGCCTTCAAGATTATTCAATTCTTTGAGCAATACCTCAGGATTTACTACAACACCGTTACCAATCACATTAACAACATTTTTGCGGAGTATTCCGGAAGGAAGAAGATGTAATTTGTGTTTTTTCCCATCGACTACTATTGTATGACCTGCATTATTTCCACCTTGTGATCTTACTACCACCTTCGAGCCTTCAGCTAGATAATCAGTAATCTTTCCTTTACCCTCGTCCCCCCACTGAGCTCCAATAATTGTCTTAATCATTTAGATAGAGTCCCACCTGACTTCACGACTTGAGAATATAGAGCAGGTAGTAAGAACATAGCTGATATCATAGATGCTAAAAGAAGAACAACTATGATAAAAACAAACCACCATAATGCACTTATTTTAATGGCAAACGCCGCAGTCAGACCTACTAAAGTTACAGTAGTAGCTTCAGCCAAAGTTTGAGCTGTTTTAGCAGTAGCATTGTAAACACTTGGCATATTCATTCCACCTTCTATAACTCTTTGTGTTATGTGTATTGAAAAATCAATTCCCACACCAATTACTATAGACCCAATCATGACTGTTACCAAACTCAAAGGCTGACCTAATATAACAAAAGTCAATGGTTCTAAAGACACAACCCAAACAACAGGTAAAGTAGTAATTAAACCCAATTTCCAATTACGGCCAAAAGTCAAAGTTAACACAAAGAAAACTAGAACTATGCAAATGACAAGTGTAGTAATTTGAGAACTAATTAATTGTGCATTTACGCTAGTACCTATAGCTGCTACGCCAGTTAATTCTGACATCAACACAGGTGCATACTCATGTTCATTGCGAACTTTATTAACACCAATAACTGCAGCTTCCATACCTTTAATATCTTTTAGAGGCATATCAACATAAATTAGAGTTTTAGAAAATTTACAACTAACCTCTCCTGATTCCGAATATGGACAATCCATAATCATGCTAAGAGCTTCCGGAGTTATACTATCATAAAAAACATTAAGAATAAACTTTTGAGCATCTCTACCAAATAAAATATTATTTTCTACTTGATCATTATGCAAAATGTCCCAAAATGACCTCTCGAAACCTTCCTCGCTGCCTGCTAAATTAAGAATAGAATCTAACGTCTTCGATTGATTAGTAGAAAATTTAACGGCTTTCATAACTTCTGTCAAAGAAATTGCAGTAACATCCGGTACATCATTCAAACCTTCTCTCGTTTTATCTTCAGTACCATTAACTAATAAATTAACTTGATCTAAATGATCAACTGCATCATTAGTATTCTCATCATAACCATTCTGAAAATCACCTCTAGCAATCATCATTCCAAAGGCCCCTGCATTGAATTCAGTAGAATATTTTACAATTCCAACTAGAGTTGGTTCATCATCAGGAACCATATCTAAGTAATCTATATTTGTTTGCAAAAGAGGTAAAACTCCGATTGATAAAAGTGTAAATGATAATAATATTGCCAAAACTGGTTTATTATTCTCTGTAACCATTTTTGCTAAACCATGCCACTCGCCTTCATGCTTTACATAGTCGTACTCGGTTAGAACTGCAATTGCAGGAGACATAATGAACGTACATAAGAGACAAACTAATATTCCTAAAGTCAAACTAAGTCCAACTGTGAAAACTGGACCTAAATTAGTAATCATTAAACTTCCAAAACCAATCATAGTGGTCATCGCTGAAAGAGCAATGGCTCTACCAGTAGTTGACATTGCTTTCATCATTCTAATTTGAGCATTCTCACCTTCCTCCTCAGTAAAACGATTAGACAAATGCAAACCATAAGCAACGCCAAGGGCCATAAGAATTGGACCTAATGCAATGATTGTCGGAGTTGCTTCAATTTGAAACCAACCGATAAACCCATAAGTTATGAATATGGAATACAAAGTAGGTATACCTGAAATCATAACTGCCCTTATCCTCTTTTGAATCAAGAATATAGCAATTGAGCAGAGAACAACACCGATAGGAAAAACTCTCCAAAATTCAGAGAAAGAACGCTCAGTAATAGCTTGTGTGACTGGAACTGGCCCAGTAAGCATCATACGACTATAAACTTCGCAGTCAGGCCTATTACTATTTTCCTCATCTAACCCACAACCTCTATTATTCATCGCAAAATCAACCTCCTCGATAAGAATAGGAGGAGCAACATCACTCGTTATTCCAAATAATATAACTGCAGTATCATATATTCCATCACCATTGGTGTCTCTCAATACTTTCTCGACAACTGCAGGAGGTAAATCCTCAACAATATCATCAATCTCTGACTGAGTGGGTATTTCATAATGATTTAATTGATCTGCTTCAACAGCACTTTGTTTAGCTACAGCCGCAATTTGTGCTCCAAGCTCGACTCCTTCCTTGGTCAGTCCATCAGATTCTGATTCTGACCAAGCTCCTAAATTATTAATCAAGGCATCATAAACTCTACTGTTCGTACTATGTAATTCTTTGATTAAAGTTGAAATACTGAAGGACCACACCACATTATCTACTAAACCTCCGTCAGAAGGTACAATTCCTGCCCCTCCAGACTCAGTTTGCCCATTTTCATCAACCTTTCTTTCAATATAATCCATTTCTAACAAAACTTGGCGATTTGTAATGTTTGCACTGTTTGAAGGATCATAAGCATTCTCTGTTTCAACATAAATAACAATTATGTCTGTAGACCAATCCTCACGGACTTCTAATAGAAGCTCTTCTTCAACTGAGCCCTTTGGCAGATACACTTCCATAGCTCCATTGATATTTGTTTTTCCAATACCAATTAACATGAAAAGCATAATGACTGTCATGATGCCAATAGTGATTGGAGGGTAGTCTGTAGTTAGACGAACAAAACTACGTGCTACAGGACTTATAGGTGAATCTGGACCCTTCTCGTACTTAAACTTTGGCTTAGTCTCCTTTACCTTATGGACTTTCTTTTGAGCTTTGGAAGAGGACTTCTTGGATAACTTATCCTTGGCGTCAGACCAACTTTCAGATATGTCGACTCCTCCTATTTTTCCACTGAGAAGATCCTGCTGCTCCTTCGCTCTTCGATCAAAGAATCGGTCTATGCGACCTCTAATGCCTGAATCCTTATCATCTGAAGACACGCTATATTGGCGTCACTAAAGGTGCAATAATAAAGTGTTCCTATATGCATCTACTTTATTATAGTGCTCCAAATATCATATAAAACGAATGAAATGCTTACGGATTCTAAGGACTATCTTTGCATTGTGTCTAATTTCAATAATTTGCCTTGCTGGTCAATCAATTAGTGAACCTGATCCCTTTATTGATAATATTGCCTACTCGCGAGAAGGGTATGAGGAGGTTATTCTAGTTGAAGACGGGAGAGATAATGCAACTTTTTTCAAATACTTAATAATCGATGACTATAGCGAAGCTCCAGAAAATTGGTCTGAGGTTGATTACAATGATTCAGCATGGCTTTTTGGAGCTGCTCCCTTTGGAGACAGGGACTACAACGGAGTTACGCCGAATACTGATTGGGATACGTATCGGAATGATGATGGAGTTGATGAAAATCTGACAATACTCATCAGGCATAGTTTCTACCTCTATCAAGAAATTATTCTTTCAGCTGAATTTGATGCAGCATTTACAAATTATTGCACTCCATTCCTTAATGGAAATCAAATCTTTGAAGAAGAAGGAGGAAACAGTCACGGAATGGAATATTGGAATGACGATGGAAATGCTGATGTTCCTAAAGAAATGTTTAACGAAGGAAAAAATGTCCTTGCCGTTTATGGAAGAGACTACGTTTATGGTTCTGGAAATCAGAATAGACAATGGCTAGATGTGCAACTAAAAGCTGAAATATTCCAAAAACAAACTAGTCCTGTTATATTTGGTGATACTGTAACTATTTTAATTGAAGGAGGAAATAAAGGTAACATAAGTTCAGATAATGTAACCATTAATGCAACGGCAAATGATACTTTAATTGAAACACTAACCTATGTATCAATCCCTGATGATTATATAAGTAATATATGGATTGAATGGACTCCCCAAATGATAGGAGCTAATAGACTTGATATTGAAATTAGTTGTGCTTGCAATGATTCAAATGTTACGAATAACCAACTTGTATTGAACCTAACTACCCAGATTTATTCTCTAGAAACATTGCTAGACAATGAAACACTCATAGTAAACCAAACCAGAACAATAAACACCACAATTCAATTAAGAAACAATGGAAATTTAACTGATAATGTTACACTTAGTAATGCAAATCCTGATCTAGATGATTGGAGCATCACGTTCACGCCAAATAATTTCAATATAGAACCTGAAGAAATAAAAAATATCACTATTCTGGCTGAAATCCCAAGTAATTACGATGATGGGAACTATAATCTCTCATTCAAAGTTGAAAGTCAATATAATTATTTAACGACTAGAACCCTATTAGAAAGTGGAAGAGATAGCCTTGTTAATTGGAAATGGATTAATTCAACTGGTGAGGAAGAACTTTATGATAATACTAATTGGACAAAATTAAATTTTAATGATACTGAATGGAGAAACGCTAATTCACCATTTGGAGACGATGATGTGGGTGGTATTGACTACAAAACGTATTGGAATGGAGACAATTATGCTTACTTTAGACATGTAGTTAATATTACAGATATTGGATTATACCAAGACGGAGTCATGAATATCAATATAGCAACCAATAACTACGGAAATCACTACATAAATGGAATTTATGTTTTTGGGGACATTGACGGAGGGGGTGGACATGGAGCTGAATATTGGAATACCAATATTCAAGTTTACATTAATTATCTAAATCAAGGAAATAATATCATAGCAAGTGTTGTCTACAATCCACAAAATACACAATGGTTTGATCAAGAAATAATAATAACGTTCCCACAAGCAAACCTCTGGAATTACAAATCCTTAACATACAATATACCTATTCACTTAGATTCAACTGCCCCTGCCACAGAGGTAATGGAGCAAGGATTTTACAGAAATACTTCTACTTTTGAAATTAATTGGAGAGATATGTCTGATTCAGATGATTTAGAAGGGTATTATATCTATTATGTAGAAAAAGTGGGCACCAGCCTTGGTGAATGGACTAGTATAGGATTCTTCACCAATAATACATTTAATTTTTCAGGAGAGAATGGGAAAATATATCGGTTCAAATCAATAGGAATGGACAACCTAGGTAATCTGGAGTATAAATCTACATACGATACGGAAATACTAGTTGATATAGATACTCCTAAAAGTGAATTGTGGCTGACCGAAGGTGATATAAGATATACAAACCAAAGTAGTGTGTCTATTAACTGGAAACCAAATAACACTAACGATATTCAATCATATTTGATACAATACAAGAAAGATAATAATGAATCATGGACATTAATCAATGAATTCAACACAATGGATAATCTTCGGTTCGAGCCAAATGAAGATGGGATGCTTAGCTTCAGATCAATTTCTATAGACTATGCTGGAAATATGGAAGTAAAAAATACAAGTGATGTTACGATTACTTTTGATAGAATGAGGCCTGAAATCATACTGAATAACTCCTCACCATTGACTGGAAGAGACGGATTAATACTGAGCATTATCTACAAAAGTGAGAATCTAAGCAATATTCAATTGCAATATGCGAATTTAAAAGAATCCACAGAAGACCTGTCGGAATGGACTAATATTGAAGGTGAATGGGTGGATGATGAACTTTTCTTGGATTCCCAAAATTTACTAAATGGATATACTTACTATTTCAGAGCAATACCTAAGGACTTAGCGAACAACACTTGTTCAAGAAATCCATATGAATTTACTGCAACCTGGACAAATAAGAATATTTCCTTGCCTAATTACCCACTTAAGCCTGTACTGTCATCTAACATTTTAAGTAACATGAAGATTACCGTTGATGAAAACTTAGATGGAAACTATACAACAAGTCTTCAAGAATATGTCGGAAATGATTTGAAATTCATGAAACCTAATCAATACTGGATTGATTACCAAAACGCTGAAGTTGTTTTTGGAAATAAAGATTATGGATATTTACCTCCAGCCAATTCATCAATTAAGTTTAACTATGAAGCATATGATGTCTCAACAACAATTGATACAAAAATACCTGATTATGTAAGAAAACCTACATACATAGTAGAAGAGAATAATAATGTAACAATAAGCTGGAAAAGTGTGGAAGATGCAGAACAATATTTAATAGAATATAGAAAAGATTTAGCATCGAGCCAATGGACTGAAATTGAAACTTTGGAATATTCAAAAATCGCTTCAGATAATGAAATTAATTACAAAATTGTCAACCTTAGTCCTGGATATCACTATTACAGAATTACTTCTATTGATAGAATGGGATACACTAACAGTAATATGGAAGGGGATTTATTAGAAGTATTTATTGAAAATGAAATTACCACAGTAGTTACAGAAGAAAATGATGACATCGTATTAAATCCATTTTACATCATACCTGCTGCAGCTTTATTACTTTTAACTGCATTAGGTACTTTTTACTACATGAATAAAAATGAAAACGAGGAAGGCCTGATTACACCAGTTCTAGTACCATTAGAAGAGGCTAACCAAGAGGGAACAAACCTACATGAAGATGGCAAAGAAGATATTCAAGATACTTTCCGTTTGCTAGAAGGTAGTGAATTCTCAAGAGAAATAATCTTCATATGTGAAATAGGATGTCAAAAAGAATTTAAAGGTGATAAAAATGAGGACGAAATTATCTGTCCTAATTGTGGTATGATGGGTGATTCTCCACTATAGGAACAACTCTCTTTAATCTATACCGCTTTACAGGCTTATGTCTTCAAGTTCAGAAGTACCAGGTTTTTACAAGAAAAAACCATCTGAAAGACTTGAATTTGTCAAAAAATTTGCAAATCTTTCTGATGAGGAAACTAAAGCGATAGGTGGATATGGTGCGCTAGGGAAAGATACAGCGAATCGAATGATTGAAAATGTTGTTGGAACCTTCCCTCTGCCCTTAGGAATAGCTGCAAATTTTATGATTAACAAAAAAGATTACATGGTTCCAATGGCTCTAGAAGAACCTTCTGTCGTTGCTGCTGCAACTCACATGGCCAAAGGAACAAGAGCAACAGGAGGAATTAAGGCTGATTCAGATGAACCAATTATGATTGGGCAAATCCAACTTGTTAACTTAAAAGAACCATTTAAAGCTAAAGAATTAATTTTGGAGAAAAAAGAAGAAATAATCGACTTAGCAAACCAACAAGATCCGATACTTGTTAAATTTGGAGGAGGCTGTAAAGGAATCGAAGTAAGAGTATTAGATTCTAAAACCGGCCCCATGGTCATAACTCATTTACTTGTTGATTGTAGAGACGCAATGGGTGCTAATGCAGTGAATACCATGGCTGAGGCTGTTGCCCCTAGACTAGAAACCATTACTGGAGGTAGAGTTTACTTAAGAATAATCTCAAATTTAGCTATACATAGGAAAACTAGAGCAAGGGCAATTTGGCCAGCTGAATTCTTAGGAGGAGAAGAAGTTGTTGATGGTATAATTGAAGCGTTTGCCTTTGCATGTGCAGATCCATTCAGAGTAGCCACTCATAACAAAGGGATAATGAATGGAATAGATCCAGTTGTTATCGCCACTGGAAACGACTGGAGAGCAATTGAGGCTGGAGCTCATACATACGCTAGTTGGAAAGAAGGGCATGCCTCTTTTACAAATTGGAAAAAGACCGAAAATGGCGATTTAGAAGGAACTATTGAAATACCAATGGCTATAGGACTCGTGGGTGGAGCTACCTCTACACATCCTACAGCGAAAGCTTGCGTCAAGATTCTAGATGTAGCCATTCCAGGAGGAGCTGAAGAACTTGCACAAGTAATTTGTGCAGTAGGCTTGTGCCAAAACCTAGGAGCATTGAGAGCATTAGCTTCTGAAGGCATACAAAGAGGGCACATGGGTTTACATGCTAGAAATTTGGCAGTCCAGGCTGGAGCTGAAAAGAATGAAATTGACAAGCTGGCTGAAATGTTAAAGAGATCAGGAAAAGTTAGAGCTGACATGGCAGAAAAATTCCTTGCTGAAATTAGAGAAAATAAATGACTATCCTGTCGGATGAAGGTATACTCTCTGCATTAGATATAGGCGAATTAGAAATTGAACCATTTAACAATGACAACTTAACACCAAATGGTTATGATTTGACTGTAAAAGAAATAGAGATACCAAACGACTTAAAGTCTTTTGAAGGTAATCTAGAAATACCTCCGGGTAAAAGATTTGCTGTTTCAACAAAAGAAAGGATCTCATGTGGATCTAATCTTTGCGCTCAATTATGGCTCAGAACAAGTTGGGCCAGAAAAGGAATCATTTGTAGTTTTGGTAAAATTGACTCGGGATTTGATGGAACATTAACACTATTAGGTTTTAATTCGAGTGAAGATGGTGTTTCCATCAATATTGGTGATACATTTGCACAAATGACTTTTGAAATTATGTCAGGTCCTGCATCCACTCTCTATTCTGAAAGGAGTGGAAATTATCAAAACCAAAAAGGTGTCACTTGGTCGAGAGAATAAGATTTGCCAATTCTGTAAATCCTTCACCCGAATCTTCTTCAGTAACATAAGTAGGTAGATAATCCATCATATCTGCATATTTACGAACTGAAGAAACTCCTACTGAAAAAGGAAAACAGCGAAACATTGGAGAATCATTTGGCGAATCGCCAATAAATATTGTTTCCTTTTTATCTATGTCAAAATTATTCAGAACATCTAAGGACATAGTCTCTTTGTTATAATCACCAAACCAAACATTAACATGAATATCTGAAATCGCTGCATTAGCTCCTCTGTCCTCACAAAACTTAACTATGTCCATTGATACATTCATTGAAACTTCATGTTCTTCACTAATGTCAATTGCAAGGTCCCAATGCCGAAAAGACTGATCTGAAGCCAAACTAAGAAAATTATATTTTGTGAGTAATTCTTGGAATAGTAAATTTAGTTTTGATTGCTCTTTCATATGAGACACTGGAGGATGAAAAGTTTTCCTGTATATTTTATTGTTTTTCCTTGAATAGGAAAATGCTCCATTCTCTCCAACAACAGAATCAACTGGCCACCAACGTGCAATGAGGTCACACCAACCTGCCGGCCTTCCTGTAACTGCTATAGTTTTGATATCGGCTAATCTTAGGCTTTCGAGACTCTGATAAGTACTTGCCTTCAACCTACCTTTAGTTACAAATGTGCCATCTAAATCAAATAACAAACCGTTAATATTAGATAACACTTCAGTAGTCATCTCTGACAACCATTTCATAATTATGTAACAAAACCTACTTTTAAATATACTTCGTCAATTTACGTAGCCCAAATAAGAGGTAAAGATGCCATCACTGTACGGAGCCGTCAAGAGCAAAACTGGAGAAATACTTCAAGATAGCATGGAATATTGCAAAAGCGCTCTTCAGTCTGTATCGCGCTCATTTGCCTTGACTATACCGCTTGTTGAAGACAATATTTTAGCACCAATAATGGTAGGATATTTAGAAGCAAGAATATTAGACACATTTGAAGATGATATAGGTGTTAGAGAAATTACTTTAGAAGAAAGAATACACTCTATGAATCTATTAATGGAAGTACTTGAAAGTCCAAACAGCGATTCTGCAAAAGAAAAAGCCCAGATATTAGCAGATTCTGCAGATGAAATGGTAGCTAATCCTCATTACAGGGACTTAGTGAAAAATATGCAAAGGGTACTAACTGTGCATGAAAGTCTAGACCAAAAGACAAAAGATTGCATGATTAAATGGCTAAAGGAAATGAACTATGGGATGCAAAAATTCCTTAAACAAGAAGTTTACTCCTTTGAAGATTTAAATGAATATTGCTATTATGTCGCAGGAACTCCATCGGGTTTCCTAACAGAATTGATAAGAACCAGATCTAATAAATTATCTACTGAAAATTCTCAGACTTTACTTGATAATGAAAGAGATTTTGGATTATTTTTACAGAAAGTAAATATCATTAGAGATTTTAGAGAAGATATTTTAGATAATGAAAAAATATTTTGGCCAGGTTTCTTATTTGAGAAAAATAGACTGACTCCTGCCGAACTCCTCAAGGAAGAAAACAAAGAAATCTCGATGGAAATATTAGATGCGATGCTCGATAATGCATGTAGACATATAGAACCTGTAAAAGCTTATTTGAACGCAATACCTGATGAATATGCTGGTTTTAGAGCTGGAGCTGCTGTAAACTTTGCTATGGGTGTTGGAACCTTGGACACAATGCGAGGAAACGAAGAGGTATTCTTTGGAGAAAAACCAGTCAAAATTACTCATTCCGCTAGAGACTCAATATTGTCTGATCCTCTTGGATTTGTTTCTAACTGAAATTTAATATTGCTTACTTAAATTAAGATACTATGGCTAGAGCAATAATGCTGGCAACAATTTTACTTTGTCTTTCCATCTTTTTAGTAGAAGAAAGTGAGGCTGCACCTTCAAATGGAACCATTGAAGTAGCCTTCATACTTTCTGAATTCAGTAACCAAGAGTTCCAATCAGGTCATGATAAAGATTATTTTGAAAATTTAGCCTTTGGTGAGACAAATTCTGTTTGGGAATATTACGATGAAGTTTCAAGAGGTATGCTAAATATTGAAGGAGACGTTTATGGACCTTATGAATTAACTGGGAATGCCGAAGACTATGGTGAAGAAAACCTTAATTTTGTTAGTACTAGTGTTGATGCTGCAGATGATTATATAGATTATAGGAATTATGACGCTGTAGTAGTTATACATTCTGGACCTGGAGAAGAATCTAGCTCAAATGAAAATGACATATGGTCTATACATTGGCCTAGCGCTAACATTGCCACTGATGATGATGGATATGTAATTAAGAGAATTACACAAGCTCCAGAATATCAAAGCACTAGTGCTGGAGAAAAGAATCCTCTAGGTGTTTGGTGCCATGAATTTGGACATGAACTAGGTCTTCCAGATTTATATGATACAGATGGCTCCTCGGCAGGCATAGGAGATTGGGGCATAATGGCATCAGGATCGTGGACAGATTACGGGGAAACTCCAGCCTACTTCAGTGCATGGTCAAGAATCTGGCTAGGGTGGATAGAACCAGTCATAATTACAGATGACATTAATAATCTGGAATTGGAACCAATCGAAAATAGTGGAAATGTATATCTCTTGCCAATTCCAGGAAATTGGTCCAGTTCTGATGAGTACTACCTCCTAGAAAACAGGCAACAAATTGGATATGACAGCCATTTGCCTGGTGAAGGAATGCTGATATGGCATATCGATGAAGATGTTCTTAATTCTAATTGGAATTCAAATAGCGTAAATAATGATGAAGATCATAAGGGAGTTGATCTAGAAGAAGCTGATGGAGATGATGATCTTGATTCTAAAACAAATTATGGAGATAGTGAAGACCCTTACAACTCTGGGAGTTTTGCCAAAGACACTTATCCCAATTCATTGGCTTACAATGGAACTGAATCTGGATGGAAAATAGAGAATATTGAAACAAGCGGTGACAATGTAATTATAGACATAAGCTTTCTTTCTAAGCCACATGCGGTTGCAGATGCTGATGAAGCTGTAATAACTGAAGGATCTGAATTACAATTTTATGGAAACGAATCCTGGGATGAGGATGGAAATATCGTTAATTTTACTTGGAACTTTGGAGATGGAAACTATGCCTATATTGATAATCCGACATATATTTTCACCGAAAACGGAAGTTATGATGTAGTTCTTACTGTATGTGATAATAATGATTTATGCGATTCTATGACATTAAATATTTTTGTCAACAAGCCACCAATCGCTGTAGTTGAAATCTCAAATTTGACGGTTTTTCTAGGAGATAAAATTATATTTAATGCATCAGGCTCATATGATATAGATGGCAGCGTAGAATTCTACTACTGGAACTTTGATGACGGATATACCTCCAATCAAGCACAAACTGAACATGAATACAAAAATTCCGGTACTTATAACGTTTCACTTAAATTATTTGATGATTTAAATGACATTACGACTGTTTATTATTCAATTCTTGTTATAAATCAATTGCCTGTAGTAGCCTTTGAATTTAGCCCTGATACCGGAGACACAATGATAACGTTCAACTTCAATGATTTATCATACGACAATGATGGAAATATTGAAGAGTGGGAATGGGATTTTGCTGATGGTACTGTATCTAATCTACAATCACCAAGTCACCAATTTAGTCTACCTGGTGCATATAATGTCAAGTTAACAGTATCAGATGACCAAGGAGGTGCTAACACAAGTAGCTCAATAATCATTGTTGATAATTCTCCACCAAATCCTGAAATAAGTATTGTTGACGGATTTCTAACAGGATCAAACCAGTGGATGGTTGCTTCTGACAAACCTATAGAAATTGATGCTACCGTAACATTTGACAATGAAAATGATAATTTAACTTTCTACTGGACATTTGTGGATGAAGAACTTACTGGGGAAAAACAAAACTATATTTTTCCTGAAGGGGAAAATGAACTAACATTACGAGTTATAGATGAGAGAGGTGATGAAACCACTGAGACTTTTTCTATAATAGCTGAAAGTATACCTATATTGTTCTTAGACCAAGCAGAAATAGACCTTGTAGTTAATCAAAATATAATACTTGATGCAAAAAACAATTGGGGATTACTAAATCTTTACAAATGGGAAATTGTTGATGAAGATTTATTGGATGGAAGTGGAAAAGGTACACAAATTTACAACCAAACTATACAAGAAAAAAATCTAAATATATCGTTTGAAAAATCAGGGAATTATAAATTATATGTATCAGGAAGGGATTCGGAATCAAATTTATGGACCAAGGCATTCTCACAAATAATTACTGTTTATAATAACCCCAATGCTAAATTTGAATTCAATGAGGAAGTTAACGAAGGTGAATGGATTGTATTTGATGGAAAAAAATCTACTGGACTTGGAATTACTTTCAGTTGGACATTAGATGGAAAGCAAATAGCGGGAGAAAGTGAAATGATAGATATACTAATTGATACTGGAGGGAATCATACAGTAGGGTTAACTGTCAATCAAGACCCTGTTGGTAGCTCTTACATTCAAAAAGATTTTTATGCTAATTACAAACCAACAAGTATTTTGAGCACAAACCCATCTATTCCTAGATATGGTGAAGATTTTGAAGTCTATTTGGCTGCATACGATGTGGAAACTGACGCAACGATTGAATATCTAAATATCTCTGTTTATAATAACAATGGAAACAAAGCCTGGGGCCAACTATATCAAAATCAAGGCTCAAATTTCAATATAGTATTCGAAATGCAATACATTGGTGAAATCATCGTGGACTACAAAATAGTTGATGAAGATGGTAACATAAAAGAAGCTTCAAAATCAGTCAATGTATTAGGTTGGGCTGATATTTATGTAGAATCATTTGAGATTAGTGGTGATAAAGAAAAAGGTAAAAAACAATCTATTTCAGTTACTTTGGCAAATTACAACGAGATTTACCAATCTGAACTATATAATGGCCAAACAGCTGAAGGGACCCTAGAACTTTTGATAAACTCTGAAGTAATTCATACTTGGAAATACCAAATTAATCCAGCAGAATCAGAAGAATTTAAATTTGAATGGACGGCTACAACTGGATATTATATATTTGAAGTTAAGGCAACTGTAATAGATGGGGAAACTATAATAGATAATAATGAAATGAATTTAACCGTTACCATCGAAGCCGAAAGGGAATCTGGATTCTTGAGTTCTCTTAATTCTCTAATTACTCTTACCACATTAATTATAATAGCAAATATTCTTCGTCGGAAGGCTAATTAACTACAACTAAATGTTTCATTATGTCATCAGCTCCGCCACAAATGAGAAGAATACCTGACGAACAATTTTTTGACCTAAGAAATTGGAGTGCAGATAAGGCAGAGGATTATGGTGGGAAGGCCTCAATGGTTGTTCATACCATGATGCTTACAAAACCTGAACAAATTAATCAGATTTCCACTGAATTACATGATGGCAATATGGTTCTTATTGATTTTACACCTTTAGTCTCGGATCAAGAAAGTCTACACAAAATCTTGGCCGAATTAGAAAGAGCCGTTGCTGACGTTGATGGAGACTTAGTAGGTGTAAGTCAGAAATGGATAATTGTGGCACCTAGTGGAGTAAGGGTTTCAAGAGAGAAACTGAAATTCTAAATAAAATGCAAATAGCTGTATTGGGAGGTGGAATGATAGGATCACTAATCTCACATGAATTATCAAAAGACTATAATATAACTGTATTTGACAATACTAAACTAAAATTAGAAAACATTAAAACTATAAAAATAGATATTAATTCAAAAAAATTTATTGAAGAAATAAGAAATTATGATTTTGCAGTTAATTGCTTACCTGGATTTATGGGATTTAAAACTCTAAAGATTCTTATCAAGGAAGGAATTTCTTGTACTGATATTTCCTTTATGCCTGAAGATTGCCTACTTCTTCATGAAATGGCCATAAAAAATAATTGTACTATAATACCTGACGCAGGAGTAGCTCCAGGGCTAAGCAATTTAATTATTGGGAATATTATTAGAGAAAATGATATAAATGAAATTAAAATTATGGTAGGGGGACTTCCTAAGATTAAGGACCCTCCATGGAATTATAAAGCGCCATTTTCACCTATAGACGTTATTGAAGAATATACTAGACCTACAAGAATAAGAATTAATGGCAAGATTCAGACCAGGAATGCCCTCTCAGACAGACAAATATTTGAAGTTGAGGGAATTGGTGAACTGGAAGCATTTTTAACTGATGGACTAAGAACCTTATTAAATTCGGATGAAAAAATTTCCAAAATTCCAAACATATCCGAATATACAATCAGATACCCGGGGCATGCTGATTTAATACAAAAAATGATAGATGATGGAGAATTTTCAGAGGAAATAATAGTTTACAGAGGTAAAGAAATTACTGTAAAAGAAAGGACTTGTATGAAACTGTTTGATGAATGGAAATTGAAAAAAGAAGATGAGGAATTTACCTTTCTAATAATCATTGCAAAAACTTCTGATAATAATGATATAACATATACTGTTTATGATGAAGGACAGAATGGATGGAGTAGTATGTCAAGAACTACTGGCCTAACTGCATGTGCAATATCAAAATTACTATTTGAGAGTAAAATTAAAGAAAAAGGAATACTATGTCCGGAATTAATTGGTCAAAATGAAATGCATTACAATTTTATACTAAAATATCTAAATAACAAAGGAATTGAAATTAAGAGTAACTAGGGGCCTTTTGGTATGGTAACCAGCCTATTATAACGGCAATAAAAGCTAAAAAAGATCCAACAAAAAATACCTCTTGATAACTAAAATATAGAAGAAGGTGGCCTGCTAAAATACTACCAAGTCCTCCTCCTAACAATGTGAAGGAACTCAATAACCCCATAGCTCGAGCTCTCAACTGATAAGGAACAATGTCTGCAATAATTGAACGTGCTACTAAAAAATAAAGCATGAATATTGGAAGAACAAATGCAGCAGTTATCAAATAAACATTTTTAGTTGTTGAATAAATGAGCATGGAAATTAAAACAAAAAAACACGCGATTCGGACACCTATATGTCTAGGGTATCTATCAACTAATACTCCTGCATAAGGAGCTATCAAAGCATGAACAATTCCACTCAATAATACAATAACACCCATGCCTAAACTTGTCTTTGTAATCTCAGTCAAATATACTGGAGAAAAACTGAGGAAAAACATATATCCCATAAACAACACAAATGACGTAGCAAAAAGGCGAAAAAGTTTCCAAAAATATGGTGTAAAATCAGCATCTAGCTCTTTTCTCTCAACTGACCTTTCTGTAACTCCCATATATCCTACTACTGCAAATGTCGCAATTGAACCCGTAAGAATGAACGAAAATATTATAGAAGAATTAGCTGAACCATAGTCTTCAGAAATAATTAAAAAGCCTCCTACAAAAGCGCCTACGCCCCAACCTAAACCTAATACTGATTCTAATCTTCCCATCAAAGTAGCCCTTGCTTTAGGATCTAATTCAGAAAACAATGTAGATATTTGGACCATGCCACCCAAAAAAAAAGACTGTATGGTCCGAATAATGACTAAACCCATTGGACCAAGCCAAGGTAGTGGTAAATACAAAATTGCTGAAATGATAGAGCAAAGAACAACCACAGAACGTCTGTTCTTCCATTTATCGGCCAAAACCCCCCAAAATGTAGAACCAAGAACTAAAGCAAAGTTGGGCAATCCAACAACAAGACCCAAAGTTCCAAAATCGGCTAATGCCTTGGCCTGCATTCTAACTATAACAAAAGCTAAACCTTGAGTTATATTATAACACAATGCACCAAATAAAGCAAGACTAATTTTATTATGCACATTACACTAAAGAACACACTATTTAGTGAGTACTGCATCTTTTTGAAAGGGGGCCTATACTAATTGAGAAGTGATGACTAAGGAAAGTATACTGTTGAAATTCGGAGGTTCTGTAATTACCAACAAGCAGAGTATGATGCCATCAATCAACGAGTCTAATCTAGATAAAATTGGAAATTTAATAAATACTAAAAAATACGATTTAATCATCGTACACGGCGCTGGCTCATTTGGGCATCCTATTGCTAAAGAATTCAAACTTTCAGAGGGTATTATTGATAATAAAAGACAAGAAAATGCTGTACAAAAAACAAGAGAACAATTGCAAGAATTGAATAACCGCTTTTGCCAATCATTGATTAAAATAAATACTGAAACTATAATACCTTCAGAATTTATGGAAACGAAAGGTCCAAAAGAAATAATAAAATTCCCAAAAGATGCTTTTGACAGAGCTATGAATGAAGGTAAAGTACCTGTTACTTTTGGAGACGTCACAAAAGATGTTATTCAAGGAATAAATATACTTAGTGGAGATATTATAATGAAAAAATTAGCTGAAATTTATAGGCCTAGATTCACAATATTTCTAATGGATCTCCCTGGTGTACTTGACAATGCTCCAAATGATAGTGAATCAGAAATTATTCCTTTGGTGAATTCAGTGAAACTTGACACGCTTAGAAACAAAATTGATATGAATAATATTGACGTTACTGGAGGAATAATAGGTAAAATTGAATCAGCTAGAGAAATTTCCAAATACAGCGAAACTTGGATAACTAATTTAGATTCTTTAGAGAGATGCCTCAAAGGTAAGCCAAGAGGAACTCAGGTGGTAGTCTGAGAGAACCTGGCAAAGGTGATTTAGGAAAGTTTTTCCTCTCAATAATTAACTTAGAAGTTTCTATGGAACAAGCTGCTGAGATTAGTGGATTGGACATTGAAAAAATAGCTGAAATTATCTCTTCACCTGTATCTCAACAGTTTTTTACTCGAAACAATGATGATGATCTAATAATAAGTTGCCGCTATGACTGGTTTCTAGATAATTTAGTTAAGAAAATAAACTTGAGAAAAGACGAAGAGAATATATTAAAAGATATAATATATGAAAAATTCCCTGTACACTTGGAGAGATACTGGAGTGAAGATGGTGTTGTAATAAGAGAATTAGATGCTAGAACAGTTGAAGAATGGATGGAAAATGAGTTGTCATTTTTAGCGGGATTTTCTCTCTGGTTCAGAGAGAAAGAAAAAAAAGGTGAAGTGGATTTATCTGCACTGGTATCTAATGCTACTGGTGAAGAGGTAAAAGCATCAGGTAAAATAGAATTTGATAAAGAAAGATTAGAATTATTAAAAGGACTACCGGGTAAAACAATGACGGCTCTAATGGAGATGAGTCCTGCTGGAAGAATAGCATACCGGAGTATGGATATGGCAATAATACAAGGTTTATCAGAGGGAGACAAAAAATATGCTAATTCTATGAAAGAAAGAACACAAAACAAATCATGGTGGAAATTTTGGTGAGAGCCTTAATCTTCAACTGATTGAGTTCCAGGTTTAAACAATTTGTTACTTTCTGCATCTCTTTGTTGAGGATTAAGTTTCCTTGCCAAATCACCGTTTAAATCTATAAAATAAAGAAATCCTTCTTCTCTATCAATACCAGTTTCCGAAATCAAAGTCTTTTTACCTCCTTGATGTTTCCAAACTTCACCATTGAATTCAACAAAATACAAGAAACCTTGAGGTTTTGGTAATCCCAGTTTTTTTACGACTTCAGCCATCTAATTTTGATTTACTCGTATCGAACAAGGGGTTGGTAGTTTATGAGAAGATTTTCTTAATGCTTCCTTAGCCTCGATTAAGAAATCTTCAGAAGTCCTAAGAGTAATTAATTTTTGACCTGGCTTAACTCTTGCTGCAGTTCCTACAGTTCGTCCAAAAGACTTACGCATACCCATTGATACACGATCTGCTCCAGCACCCTGAGCTATTTTATTATGTCGAAGAACATGATGTGGATAAGTTCTTACTTTTAAGTGATAACCTTCTCTTCCTGCATGATTTTGAATATACCTATTAGCCGTCACTCTTGCTGATTCCAAAGCATTATGCCTTACCAAACATTCTTCTTGGGCTGATAGGGTGACCTCAACTGCATAACTATCATTTGGAGTGCCAACATCAAACTGAGTTATACGACTAGCTGGAACGCCTCCGATGTATTCTTTACGAGTGTAGGCTTTTTTCTTTCCCCGAAACATATGGGCTGGGTTTTTCTTGGCCATGTGCTAACCTGCCTTTGGCGCCAGATTGTGTTCTATTTAAATCTTTATGTAAATTATGGCTTATCCCTTATCATATTAAACCCCAATCTTTGTGCATCAATAATGAATATTCATGAGTACCAAGCAAAAGACCTTTTCAGGCAATATAATGTTAAGACTCTAAAAGGCGTTATTGCCTCTAATTCTGATGAAGCTGCTCGGGCATGTAACACACTAGGTGGAAAAGTATGGGTTGTTAAAGCCCAAGTCCATGCTGGGGGAAGAGGAAAGGGCGGTGGGATTATTCTATGTCGCTCTGTAAATGAAGTTCATGAAGCTGCTGAAAAGTTAATAGGTACGAACCTAATAACACCGCAAACAACTTCAGAGGGTGTTAAAATTCAAAAGATATATGTTGAAGAAGGTTGTAATATTGCTAAAGAATTTTACCTAGGAATTGTTCTTGATAGAGATAAAGAATTGCCCGTTATTATGGCATCAACAGAAGGTGGAATTGAAATTGAAGAAATTGCTAAAAAAAATCCTGAAAAAATATTGAAAACACATATTAATCCTATAACTGGTTTAGGTGATTGGCAAGCAAGAAAGATTGCATTTGGTCTTGGACTAAAAGGTAAACAAATAAAATCGGGAATTGATTTTATGAAGAAATTATACAGTTTGTTTGCAGATCTTGATTGCTCCATTGTAGAAATAAATCCATTAGTAGTTACTTCTGAGGATGAAGTTATAGCACTTGATGCAAAGATAAATTTTGATAGTTCAGCATTGTTTAAACATCCCAACATTGAATCACTAAGAGATATAACTGAAGAAGAACCATTAGAAACTGAAGCAACCGAGGTAGGACTGAATTACATCAAACTAGACGGTGAAATTGGTTGTATGGTTAATGGGGCTGGATTGGCAATGGCTACTATGGACATAATCAAATTACATGGAAGCGAACCTGCAAACTTTCTTGATGTAGGAGGGGGTGCTACAGCAGAACAAGTGGCAAAGGGTTTCCAAATAATTTTATCAGATTCTGGAGTCAAAGCTATTTTTGTAAATATATTTGGAGGAATAATGCGTTGTGATTTTATTGCTGAGGGTATAATAACTGCAGCTAAGGAAGTTAACATAAATGTTCCACTAGTTGTTCGTTTAGCTGGGACAAATGTAGAATTGGGAAAGAAGATGCTCATTGATTCTGGATTAGAACTTATTGCTGCTGATGACATGGATGATGGTGCAAAGAAAGCAATTAACGCTGTTAGAGGTGGAACATGAGTATTTGGCTAGATTCTAATAGTAAAATTGTAGTTCAAGGCATCACTGGAAAGAATGGCCAATTCCACACTGAACAGATGCTAAATTATGGAACTAAAATTGTAGGTGGGGTAACTCCTGGAAAAGGTGGGAAGGAAACTCTGGGACTGCCAATTTGGGATACGGTTGATGAATCTGTGGAAAATGGTGCAAACGTTTCATGTGTTTTCGTACCTCCACCTTTTGCAGCTGATGCAATAATGGAATCTGCGGATGCTGGAATTGACTTAATTGTTGCAATCACAGAAGGAATACCTGCATTAGATATGGTTAAAACAAAAAAATATGTCAACTCAAAAAATACAAGATTGATAGGACCAAACTGCCCGGGAATAATAACACCATCACAAAGTAAAGTAGGCATAATGCCAGGGCACATACACAGAAAAGGTAATGTTGGTATAATATCTAGGTCCGGTACTTTAACATATGAAGCTGTGAATCAAGTAACCGAACTTGGAATGGGACAATCTACATGTGTAGGAATAGGAGGTGATCCTGTTAATGGTACCAACTTCATTGATTGCTTAAAGGCCTTTGAAGAAGATAATGAGACAAAAACAATAATTATGATTGGAGAAATTGGAGGAACTGCTGAAGAATTAGCTGCAGAATATGTTAGAGAAAATATAGCAAAGCCCGTAGTAGGATTTATCGCAGGTAGAACTGCACCACCTGGCAAAAGAATGGGGCATGCAGGGGCAATAATTTCAGGTGGTAAAGGTACGGCCAAAGAAAAAATGAAAGCTATGGAAAGGGCAGGCATACATGTAACTGAGAATCCATCGGAATTAGGTAAAACCCTAGAAGAAATCATTTAATTGAAAAAATTTAGTAAACTTTAAATACAAGTTCTCAAAAGTATAATATGAACTGCCTTGGAAAAGTCACACATTTGAACTCAAGGAATTGTGCGATTGTAAATACTAAGAAGAAAATATCCAAGAATACGAAAGTCTATGATTCTGAAGGGAAATTGGTTGGAAAAGTTGTGAATATATTTGGGCCTGTAAGCAAACCTTACTTAGCTATTTCTGCGAATAAAGGTTTTCGTATTACACGTCTTATAGGAAGAGAAGTATACAACAAATGAATATTAACTGCCCAGATTGCAAAAGCCAAGAAATAAAAGATGAAGGTGACGGTATCATGTCTTGTAACCAATGTGATCTTATATTTGATGCAGGACCCCAATGGATTAAGTATAATCCAAGTTTAAAATCTGATAAAAATACACAAATGCTTACAAATAAAAATCAAGTAACTTCCAAAACAATACTTAAATGGCAAAAGGAAACAAGAGGTGGAAATTTAGGAAGTAGAAGCATTTTAATGGCTTCTGATGAAATAGAAAGAATTGCTAATGAGCTTAAACTAAATGTCACAATAAAAGAATCTGCATTGGAATTATTTTCAAGTTCATCCAAAGAAGGAATTGTAAGAGGAAGAAGTAGTGAAAAAATTGCAGCAGCTGCAATCTATACGGCCTGTAGGATGGCCAACATACCAAGAACATTGGATGAAGTTGCAAGTAAGACAAATTTAAATCGAAACGAACTTAGTAGATTACATAGACTAATCACAAGAAGACTCAAACTGCAGATTCATGCTGCAGGTACTGCAAATTTCTTATCAAGATTTGCATCCAAACTTTCAATACCAAAGGACGTTGAAGATGAGGCAAGAACTATAATTGAATCTGTAGAAAGGAAACACTATAGTCAAGGAATATCTCCGAATGCAATGTTGGGAGCTGCTTTGTATATTGCATGTCGTTCAAAAAAAATTAGAAGAAGTCAATTAGAAATTGCTAAAGTTGTTGGTACATCTGAAGTGACTCTAAGAAATAGATCAAAACAAATATTATCTTTTATTAATCCTGAATAACATAAAAATAGCTTTCTGGTAATTCAAGCTCAATTGCAAACATGGGATCACAAGGAGTATCATCAGTACAACCTTCACTGCTATCATGGTATGCAACAACAACTCCTCCATCAGGAAGAATAGCAAGAGATGAAAAGTCAAACCGTATATCGTTTCCAGCTCCAGACGTTGCATCTAAATCTCCAAGCCCAATAATAGTTATTGAATCTGCAATCATGCTCTCTCTATAATCTCTTATATGAAAGACTAAGTCTACGTCACTAGATGTCCCATTTTTCTCAGTTTGTGCTCTCATAGATATTACTGCTAAATCCAAATTACCATCTGCCTGAAAATCCCATTCAAAAGTATTGTCTGAGACTGCCAAGGCATCTGGCCACTTATGCGTATAATTTGTCCAATTATAACCTCCATCGTAACTAATTTGATGTGTCAGATTAAAGGTTCCATCACAACCTTTAGCCCCCGGATCAACTGTGTTACAAGAAACACTATGTAAGGCTCCTGAACTATCTATAACCAAACTGCGTGATGGAAGTAACAAACCTCCCGGTAATGTATGTTTTTGCCATTCAAGATTAGTATCCAAAAATAAATTACTACCATCACTAAACCAACGAGGAAATAGTAGACCTCCTGAAGGTATAGGTGAGGCTCGCATTTCTCTATGGGGTTGCATATAATCCCATTCTGGCCCCAATTCATCAAAATAAAGATCAAATTCTACATCTGCAGGACTATTATCATTGCTGTCTGGAATCTGTATGGGGCGGTAATTTAAGCCGTCAACACTAATCTGATATCCTTGTTCACTGTAACTCCAAAAATTTGAAACAACCATACTAGCCCAAGGACAATTAGAAGAACAATTAACTGTGGAAAATTCTAATGGAGGATTTATCGGCCCTACCACAGGAACTTGCCATGACCTATCATAAAACGGTTCTTTATCAACAGAGTTCCAGCAAAATTTCCAATCAATATCAGTAGGACTAGTCTTTTGGCCTAAAATTGCATAAAATTGATCTACTCCATCTATACTAGGGTAAGGGAACCAGGTCATTGCTAAAATGTCTCCGTTAGGGGCTTGGATAATCGAACCTTCACCAAGACCAGGGTCCAATGTAGGATCAAATTGGCCCTCCTCGCAAGTACCTAAATCGTTATTTACAGCAGGAGGAACCCACTCGCTCCAAGTCAAGCCCCTGTCTGTACTCCACCATGGCCATTCTCCTCCTAGATTATAAATTATACCATCTTGATCTGTAGCAAGATAGTGCTCACAACAATTACCTCCATAATTATGTTCGTTACCTCCTCCAAAATTTTCGGTTCCATATACTGCCCAAATTCTATCTGTAACTATTTCCATTGAATTAGGATCAACAACTGAAAAATTACGAATAGGTTCAAAAGAATAAGGGAATTGAGACAATTGTTCCTCAGTTACTATAAGACGGGTTTTTTCTAACTCCACATTATCAATTTCAGCTCTGTTATCCTCCGGTTTCAAACAACCCATAAGCGAAACGCTGAGGAGCATAATAACCAACGCCATTGTTGACTTCATTAGGTTACGATATTTATGCCACCTAAAATAGTTTGGTAGCCTAACCAAATTGTATAAATCACCTCCCACTATTGGAAAATAATGCCTCCTGTTGATACTGAATTAAATGTAGAGAAGGCCTGTGCTATACCTGGTGATGAGGGTATTTTTCCAACAGCTAGAACGGATAATTGGTGGTTACAGCCTTTGGCAGTCTTTCTAGGATTAAGTACTGCTGTAATTTACATGACATGGGCAGCTTTTCAAGGAAATAATTATTTTTATGATGGTGAGGACGGTGCAAGTTACTTATCTCCATTATATTCTCCCGAATTATTTGGTGTGACTGAGCATGCTATTTTTGGAGAAAAACCACCTATGTGGCCTGAATGGCTACCATTTTCACCTGCCTTCCTCATTCTTTGGATTCCAGCAGGATTCCGTGTAACTTGCTATTACTATAGAGGAAGTTATTACAAAGCATTCTGGGCAGACCCACCTGCCTGTTCTGTTGGCGAGCCAAGAAACAGTTATTGGGGCGAAAATTCAATGCCTTTAATCTTGCAAAATCTTCATAGATATATGTTATATCTTGCAATAATCTTTATTTTCATATTGGGATATGACGCTTGGCTTTCTATGTGGTTTAATGGAAAACCATTTGAGGGTGAATTGGGAATAGGTATAGGTACTTTTGTTATGGTATTGAATGTAATTTTACTAGGAGGTTATACCTTTGGCTGCCATTCTTTGAGACATTTAATTGGAGGATATGCAGACAGAATAGTAAGAAAACCAAAAATTCAACAAAAGGCCTTTGATTGTGTAGGTTGCCTTAATAAGCAGCATATGAAATGGGCGTGGTTTTCACTTTTCTGGGTTTGTTTCACTGACTTCTATATTCGATTCTTATGTATTGAATGGGGTTTAGATAGGGTGTGGATATTTTGACGGATAATGTTGAAACCGTGAAATTTGACGTTGTGATAGTCGGTGCAGGTGGTGCCGGCCTACGGGCAGCAATTGCAGCTGCTGATTACGGATCAAGTGTAGCTCTAGTGACAAAATCACTATTGGGAAAAGCCCACACCGTTATGGCTGAAGGTGGAGTTGCGGCAGCTCTTGGTAACGTGGATAAAAGAGATAATTGGAAAGTTCACTTTAGAGACACCATTAGAGGGAGTAAAAATTTGGCAAATTGGGAAATGGCAAAATTACATGCTGAAAAAGCTCCAGAAAGGGTTAGAGAATTAGAGCGTTGGGGGGCCGTTTTTGACAGAACCGAGGAAGGAAAGATTAGTCAGCGTAATTTTGGAGGTCATAGATATCCTAGATTAGCACATGTTGGAGATAGAACTGGATTAGAGATTATTCGGACTTTACAAGACCATGCAATCCATAAAGAGAATATTGAAGTCTTCATGGAATATACAGTAACAACTCTACTAAAATCTGGAAAAACTGTGTCTGGAGTACTAGCATACAATCGCTCATCTGGAGAATTAAAAGTCTTTGAAGCTGGCGCTGTTGTTCTTGCTACTGGCGGTATTGGAAAAGCATACAGAGTAACGTCCAATTCATGGGAGTATACTGGTGATGGGCATGCGCTAGCACATCTAGCTGGAGCTGATTTGATTGATATGGAATTTGTTCAGTTCCATCCAACTGGAATGGTTTGGCCACCTAGTGTTAAAGGAACACTAGTGACTGAGGGAGTTCGAGGAGAAGGAGGAATACTACTCAATAATGATGGAAAAAGATTCATGTTTGATTATATTCCTGAGGTATTTGCTGCAGAAACTGCGAAATCAGAAGAAGAAGCTGATGCATGGTTGAGAGGAGAGGAAGGTGCAATGAGACCTCCCGAATTACTTACTAGGGATGTAGTAGCAAGGGCAATAATGACTGAAGTAAAAGAAGGACGGGGATCGCCACATGGTGGAGCATTCTTAGATATTGCATCTAGGAGAACTGCTAATGATATAAAACGCAAACTACCTTCTATGTATCACCAATTCAAAGAACTAGCTACTCTAGATATAACAGATGAACCAATGGAGGTCGGTCCAACGACCCACTACATGATGGGAGGAATTAAAGTACAAGCAGATACTGCAGCCTCAACTATACCTGGACTTTATGCTGCTGGTGAAGCTGCTGCAGGAATGCATGGTGCAAATAGATTAGGTGGAAATTCTCTATCTGATTTGCTTGTATTTGGTAAAATTGCTGGACAAAGTGCATCTAATTTTGCACAGAGAAACACATATGTCTCTCCTCATGGTGAGGAAATAAATAAAAGCACCGAAAAAGCACTAAAACCATTTGAAGATGGATCTGAGAATCCCTACAAAATGCATGAAGAACTTCAAGAAATTATGGAATCACATGTAGGTATCGTTAGAACTGGGAAAGAATTAGAAGAAGGAATAAAAAAATTAGATGCTTTGGAAAGAAGATTAGAACATTTGCATGCAAAAGGAGATAGACATTACAACCCTGGATGGCATCTTTGTCTTGATCTAAAAAATATGATAATTGCCTCTTTAGCATTAGCAAAATCTGCCCTAGAAAGGACCGAAAGTAGAGGTGCTCATACACGTCTAGATTATCCAGATTATGATAATGAATTAGGAAAAATTAATATGATTATAAGACCTAGTCCAGAAGGAATGTCAGTAATCAAAGCACCTCTAGATGAAATGCCTGCTAATTTGAAAGATTATGTTTTGCAGGAGGCTGTATGAAAAGAAAAATTAGATTACAG